>DASYID010000060.1:0-6531 GCA_036252775.1 Solirubrobacteraceae bacterium | reverse complement strand
AGGATCGCGTTGGCGCCCAGGCGCGACTTGTTGGGCGTGCCGTCGAGCTCGATGAGCTTGGCGTCGAGGCCCGCCTGGTCCGTCGCGTCCAGCCCGGCGATCGCCTCGGCGATCTCGCCGTTGACGTTGGCCACCGCTTGGGTGACGCCCTTGCCGAGGTAGGCATCGCCGCCGTCACGCAGCTCGGTGGCCTCGAACTCCCCCGTCGAGGCCCCGGAGGGCACGGCGGCCCGCCCGCGTGCGCCCGAGCGCAGCGCCAACTCGACCTCGACGGTGGGGTTGCCCCGGCTGTCGAGGATCTGCCGGGCGCGGATGCTGTCGATCTGACTCATGGTGACCTCCGGGTCTCGGCGGCCAGGCGGGCGGCCGCATAGTGCTCGAGCTGTCGCTGGGCACCGAGCTCACCCCAGCTCTCCCCCGCCGCCTCGGCGTGGGCCACGGCCTCCCGCATTCGTGTGCGGAACCGGTGGGTGGCGGCGCGCAGGGCCAGCTCGGGATCGACCGCCAGGGTGCGGGCGAGGTTGACGGTGGCAAACAGCAGCTCGCCGAGGGCCTCGAAGCGCTCGTCGGAGCTGGTGGTGCGTGTCAGCTCGGCCAGCTGGTCGCGTACGGACTCGGCCGCCCCGTCGGTGTCTGAGAAGTCAAAGCCGCTGGAGGCCGCCCGCCGCTGGTGCTTGCGTGCGTAGAGCAGGCTGGGCAGATTCTCGGGCACCTCGCCGAACAGCCCGCTCTCCCGCCCGGGCTCACCGGCCTTGATCGAGTCCCAGTTGCGCAGCACCTCGGCGGCGTCGCGGGCCTGCGCCTGGCCGAAGACGTGCGGGTGGCGACGGATCAGCTTCTCGGTGCAGTGCTCAGCCACGGCCTCCAGGTCCCCCGCCCCCCGCTCCTCGAGCAGCAGGCTGAGGAAGTGCACCTGAAAGAGAACGTCGCCCAGCTCGTCGAGCTGGCGGGCGTCATCACCGGAATGGACGGCATCCGCCAGCTCGTAGGCCTCCTCGACGGTGTGAGGGACGATCGACGGCGCGTCCTGCTCGCGATCCCACGGGCACTCTCGGCGCAGCCGCCGGGTGACCTCGTCCAAGCGCTCAAGCGCGCCGGGGGGTGATGCGCGGGTCACCCCCTAGGGCGTGCCGGAGGACCCGCCCGAACCGGCCGGAGGGGCGCTCTGGGGCGGCGGGGCGCCACCACTCTGCGGCGGGGCGCCGCCCTGCGGGGCGCCACCCTGCGACGGCGGAGCGCCACCACTCTGCGGCGGGGCGCCACCCTGCGACGGCGGAGCGCCACCACTCTGGGGCGGGGCGCCGCCCTGCGACGGCGGGGCGCCACCCTGCGACGGCGGAGCCGCGCCACCCTGGGGCGGGGCGCCGCCCTGCTGCGGCGTGACCCCGGGTGGGGTGGTGCTGGCCTTGGGCTTGGGCGCGTTGCTGCAGCTCGGCACGATGTAGCCCGTGCGGCAGGTGGTCTTAGAGGTCCACTTCTTCTTGAAGCCCTTGACGAAGGTCTCAAGCGCCTTCTGGGAGCCCTGGGAGGCCAGCAGCTGCTTGATCTGCGGGGAGGCCTGGGCGAGCGACTGCTGGGTGGCGGGGGTGATCTTCTGCACCCGGAAGACGTAGTAGCCGAACTGGGTCTTGACCGGTCCGGTCAGCACACCCACCTTGGCCGCGAAGACCGCGTCGTCCAGGGCCTTCTCCTGCTGGCCCCTGGCCACCCCCAGCAGCACGCCGCCCTGAGCCTTGGAGGCCTGGTCGATGGAGTACTTCTTGGCCACCGCCTTGAACGCCTGCCCGGAGGCCACCGCCTTCTGGGCGGTCTGGGCTTGGGCCTGGGTCTTGGTCAGGATGATGCGCAGGTCGCGCCGCTCGGGCTGCGCGAAGCGCTGCTTGTTCTGGTTGTAGTAGTCAGCCACCTGCTTGTCGGTCGCCTTGTCCTTGCCCTTGGTGACCTTGGTGCGCAGCTTGTTGGACAGGACGTCCAGGCGCACCCGGAACAGCAGGTCCTTGAGCGTCATGCCCGAGGAGGCGAGGAACTTCTGGAAGTCGGCCTCCTTGGGGAACTGCTGCTTCTTGATCGTGTTGAACTGCTTGGTGACTTCCGCGTCGGTGATCTTGATGCCCTGGTCGGAGGCCTCGCCCTGGATCCAGTCGGCGGAGATCAGGAACTGCATGACCTGGTCGCGCAGGCCCGTGTACTCCTGCTGGCACTGGGACTTGAACTGGGCGTCGGTGGGAACCGGCTGGCCCTTGGCGGGCTTGGCGGCGGTCGCCTTCTTCTGGGCGATGCAGTTGGTGAAGTTGGGCGCGTCAGGGACCTGGGGCTTGGCGGTCTGCCCCGGTATCGCGCCGGCCGAGGAGGCGGCGGCTACCGTCAGCCAGTGAGTGAAGTCGGCCTTGGTGATGACGTAATCCCCGACCCGCGCCACGCCGTTTCCGGGCACGCCGCTGCCGCAGGCACCGATCGCCAGGACACAAAGAAAAACGGCGCCAAGCGCCGAGAGCATGCGAAGGAGTTTCGTCACGCGGCGGCTGATGGTAGCGAAAGCGCCCGGCGCCCGCCCCCCGCGGGCCCACCGAACCCAGCCCGGCCACTCAGGCTGCCTCACGCTGAACCGCCAGCAGCACGTCGGCGGCGCGCACCACGGCCGGGAAGCGCTGTTCGGGGTCGACGGGCACCCGCAGCGAGACCTGAGAGCGACCGGACTCATACAGCGCCTCGGGGATCTCCTCATGCAGGCGCTTGGCCCGGCGGGAATCGAGCTCGATCGGCGCGACGGCCAGCCGGTCGCCGCGGAAGCTAACGGTGCGCGCTCCGGACTGGCCGAACTTGATCCGCGCCTGCTGCAGGGAGATCAGGTTGGAAAGCGGGTCGGGCAGGGGGCCGAAGCGATCCTCGAGCTCCTCCCGCAGCAGACCAAGGTCGGCGACATCGCGGGCGCCGGCGATGCGGCGGTGCACATCGATCTTGGCCTGCTCGTAGGGGATGTAGTCGGCGGGCACGTACGCGTCGACGTTGACGTCCAGGCGCACGGGCTCGACGACCTCCTCGTCCTCGCCCGACGGCGATGCGGCCCGCACCGCCTCGTCGAGCATCTGCATGTAGAGCTCAAACCCCAGGGCGGCGACGTGGCCGGACTGCTCGTCGCCCAGCAGGTTGCCGGCGCCGCGGATCTCCAGATCGCGCATGGCCACCTGAAATCCGGCGCCGAGCTCGGTGTAATCAGACAGCGCCGCCAAGCGCTGGGCCGCCTCCGGGGTCAGGGCCGCCGCGGCGTCATAGAGCAGGTAGGCGTAGGCGCGCTCGCGGCTACGGCCCACCCGGCCGCGGATCTGGTAGAGCTGGGCCAGGCCGAAGGTGTCGGAGCGCTCGACGATCAGGGTGTTGGCCTGGGGGATGTCGATGCCCGACTCAATGATCGACGTGCACACCAGAACCTCGGCCTCGCCGCGCAGGAAGGCGAGCATGCGGGCCTCGAGCTCAGCCTCCTCCAGCTGGCCGTGGGCCACCTCGAAGCGCACCCCCGGACACAGCGCGCGCAGCCCTTCGGCCGTTTCCTCGATCGTCTCCACCCGGTTGTGTAGGTAGAAGGCCTGGCCGCCGCGCTCGTGCTCCCGGCGCAGGGCCTGGCGCACGAGCTCCTCCTCGTACTCACCGACATAGGTCTTGACCGGTCGGCGGCCCTCGGGCGGCGTCTCGATGACCGAGATGTCACGCAGGCCGGCGAGCGACATCTGAAGCGTGCGCGGGATCGGGGTAGCCGACATGGCGAGCACGTCGACCTGCAGGCGCAGCTGGCGCAGCAGCTCCTTCTGGCGCACGCCGAAGCGCTGCTCCTCGTCGACGATCACCAGGCCCAGGTCCTTGGCGCGCACGTCGCGCGAGAGCAGGCGGTGGGTGCCGATCAGGATGTCCGCCGCACCCGTACGAAAGGCGTTTATGGCCTCGCGTTGCTCGGCAGGGGAACGAAAGCGCGACACATGCTCGACCGTCAGGGGGTAGTCGGCCAGGCGCTCGGCGAAGGTCCCGTAGTGCTGCTGGGCCAGGATGGTGGTGGGCACCAGCATCAGCACCTGGCGGCCCGAGGCAGCGGCCTTGAACGCAGCGCGCAGCGCCACCTCGGTCTTTCCGTAGCCCACGTCGCCGCAGATCAGACGGTCCATCGGCCGCGGCGCCTCCATGTCGGCCTTGACGAACTCGATCGCGTCGCGCTGGTCGGGGGTCTCCTCGTGGGGGAAGCGATCCTCGAACTCCCGCTGCCAGTCGCCGTCGGGATCGAAGGCATGGCCGCGCCGGCGGCGGCGCTCGGCGTAGACGTTGAGCAGCTCCCCCGCCAGCTCCTGGGCCGCCCGGCGGGCCCGAGCCTTCATGGTGTCCCAGCGCGTGCCTCCCAGCTTGCTCAGGGTGGGCTCGGCGCCCCCGGCCCCGACGTAGCGCGAGATCTTGGCCAGCTGCTCGGAGGGGACAAACACGCGGTCGTCGCCCTGGTATTCGAGGTAGAGGTAGTCGCGGGTGACCCCCGCGACCGTCTTGGTCTCAAACCCGGCGAAGCGGGCCACGCCGTGGTCCTCGTGTACCACGAAGTCGCCGGTGCGAAGGTCGGCGAAGGAGCGCAGCGCTCCCCGCCGGCCCGGACCCCCCGGCTCCGGACGCGCAGCGCGGCGACGGCGAAACAGCCGGTGCTCGGGGATCACCGCCAGGCGAAAGCCGGGCGCCACGAAGCCCTCCCGCAGCCGGGCCACGGCGAAGCGCAGCGCCGCCTCGGCCCCGGGGGGTGTGCCCTCCCCCAGCCAGGTGGCCTTGACGCGGGCCAGGTTGTAGGCGGCGCGCTGGCCCTCGCCCCGCTGAGGCCAGGCCACCACGGTGCTGTAGCCCGAGCGCACGAGCCGCTCGAGCTCGGGTTCGGCCTCCTTGAGCGAGCGGGCGACACTGGCCGCCGACTGGGCGCGGAACTCGATCTCCTGGCCCGAGGCGATCGAGGAGAGATGGATCGTGGCCCGCTCGCCGAGGCTGTCGATGATCGCCTCCGGACGCACGTATAGGTGGTGGGCGTCGGCGTCGTGAAAGGCGGCGCACACGTCGTCCCAGTGGTCGGTCAGCGCCGGGGCGATCTCCTCCTCGGTGGCCACCACCAGGGCGGCATCACCGGCCAGCTCCAGCAGCGCGCGGAAGCGGTCGACCGGGAGCAGCTCGGCCACGTCGGGGCGCTCGCCGGCCGCGTCGCGGCCCTCGAGCGCGGCGATCTCGGCCAGCTCCCGATGCTCGGCCGCCAGCTCGGCGGCGGGCGCGATCTCGACCTCGGTGGTCTCGCCCAGCGAGCGCTGGGTAAAGGTGGAGAACCAGCGCAGCGACTCGATCTCCAGGTCGAACAGGTCGACGCGGACGGCGCGCTCCTCGGTGGCCGGATAGACGTCGAGCAGGCCGCCACGGACGGCGAACTGCCCGCGGTCCTGAACCTGGTCTACGTGCTCATAGCCGGCGGCGACGAGCTCGGCCTGGACCTCCTCGAGATCCAGCAGCTCCCCCACCCGCAGGTGAAACGACCGCGGCCGCAGCGCCGGGTCGGGAACCTTCTCTGACAGCGCCACCGCCGAGATGACCACCACCGGCGGCTCCTGGCCCGGCGCCGGACTCCCTGCGGCCGGCAGGCCGCCCTCTCCCCCCTCCTGGGCCTCCCATCCCAGCAGCGCGTCCAGGGCCGCCACGCGCAGGCCCACCAGGTGCGGCGGGGGGGTCAGATGCGACTCGTAGGCGACCCCGCGCGAGGGATAGAAGCGGACCGGACGGGGGGCCAGCCAGGCCCGCAGGTCGCCGGCGAGATCGCGCGCTGCGCGGTCGTCGCCCGCCACCACCAGCGCGGGGCGCGACGCGGTGACGGTGTCCTGGGCCCCGTCGAGCAGGCCGGCGATCAGATACGGGCGCAGCGCGGAGGAGACGAAGGCGCGGCCCCCCTCGCGAGCCAGGCGCACGGCCGCCGGGTCCTCGGCCAGGTGCGACAGCAGGGGGCGCAGGGCCATGAGCGCCGCTAGCCCGCCGGGGCGGTGACACCGCCGCCCAGCACGATCGCCTCCGCCGCGTCGGCGGTGCCCGCGACCAGCGAGCGAACCTGCTCGGGAGACTCGCGAAAGCGGCCCAGCACGTGGGCCGAGACGGTCTCGGGGTCAGTCGAGTCCGGGCGCCCGACGCCGGCGCGCACGCGCACGAAGTCAGCCGAGCCCAGCTCGCGCCGCAGGGACTTCAGTCCGTTGTGGCCGGCCAGGCCACCGCCCACGCGGGTGCGGATCTCGCCGAAGGGCAGGTCGATCTCGTCGTGCAGGACCAGCACCCGGTCGAGATCCAGGCGATAGGAGCCCCGCGCGGGACCGACGGAGCGACCCGCTTCGTTCATGTAGGTCTCCGGGGCCAGGAGCGCCACGCGCGGGCCGCCCGGGCCCGTGCGTCCCTCGTACAGCCGGGCCTGGAAGCGCCGGCGCGGCCGACCGAGCTCCCAACGGCCGACGAGCTCCTCCAGGGCCTCGAAGCCCAGGTTGTGCCGGGTGC
>DASYID010000059.1:0-11535 GCA_036252775.1 Solirubrobacteraceae bacterium | reverse complement strand
CGCGAGGGCGACCTCACGCGCTGGCGCCTGGTCCTGTCTCTGCTGGGGTGACGATCAGGCGCGGGCGCCACCACCGGCGGCACCCGAGTGGGGCACGATCCGATTGTCGGTCTCGATGATCACCCGGCACGGACGCTTGGCCAGCAGATAGCTGGCCGTCGGGCCAATGCGCTGCTCGTTGGCCGGTGCGTGCAGGGTGGAGAGATAGATCACGTCTGAGCCCAGGCGGACGGCCTCCTCCACCAGCGCCGAGCCCGCATTGCGGGTGCGGATCAGGCCGGTGTGAACCTTGATCCCCTCGCGACGCGCCTTGATGCGGGCGCTCTCGAGCACGCTGCGTCCACGTGCCTCCTCGTCCTCCAGCCCGGCGTCCAGCGGGAGCTGGCTGGGCACCGGCAGCACGTAGACGGCGTAGACGATGCCATCCTCGCCAATCAGGCGGGCCGCGCTGGACAGGGTGCTCGCGCTCACATCCGCTCCGAAGATCGGCACCAGCGCGGTGCGGTACCCCAGCTCGTGAAAGTCGCTGGGGCGCTGGGCCCGCGCGACCCGGAACTGCCCGCTCAGACTCAGCTTCTGATGGCGCCGATACACGACGTAGCCGACCAGGCCCAGCGCCATCCAGGGAATCCCCACCAGTCGGGCCTCGGAGTGCAGGGCGACCACCGAGATCCAGGCGGCGAACGTTCCCATCAGCCCCAGCACCGCGGTCATCGGAATCGCCGCCCCCCTGATCCTGACGTTCCAGGGCATGCGGTAGGGCCGCTCGCGGTCGGGCTCCTTGACCCGCAACGCGATCACCGAAGCGTGGGCGATGGTGAAGGACAGCATGGCGCCAAACGAGTAGAGGTTGCCGAGCACGTTGGTGTCGCCGAAGCGGATCAACAGTGCGGCGAGCACGGAGAAGAAGACGATCGTGAACCAGGGCGTGCGGTAGCGGGCGTGCAGCCGTGAGAACAGGCCGGGCAGCTGCCGGTGCTCAGACAGTGACCACGACAGCCGCGAGATCCCGATCAGCCCCGCGTTGGTCGCGATGAACAGGATCGTCGCCGCCAGAGCACCCACGTAGAACCTCGCGGCCTCCAGCACGGTGCCGTGCAGGCCGAGGCGCGAGACGATCCCCAGGATCGGATCGTCCTGGAAACGATCGCCCAGAAGCGTGTGAAACTGCCCGGGGTGCCCGGTCACCGGCTCGACGGGCAGAGCCGAGAGCGCGACCACCGAGATCCCGGCGTACACCCCGAGGACCGCCAGCAGCACGAGGTTCACCGCCCGCGGCACGTCACGTCCCGGGTCGCGTGCCTCCTCGGCCATGTTGGAGACCGTCTCGATGCCCGTGTAGGCGAGCATGGCCAGCGACAGCGCAAAGATGACCTCGCTCCAACTCGGCACCGAGCCGAGCTGAACCTGGTTGATGAGCAGCCCCGGATCGAATACGAGCACCAGGCCCAGGCCCACGAGCAGGACCTGGGTGGCCAGATCGAGGATCGCCAGGACGAAGTTCAGTTTCGCCGACTCGCCCAGCCCACGAATGTTCAGGACGGCCAGGACCACGACGGTGGCGATGCCGCCGATCACGTCGCCCGGGCTGTGCAGCAGGCCGTGCAGCCCGGGGAAGGCGCTGAGATAGTGGGGCACGAAGAACGCCGACAGGGCGATGGTCAGGATGTAGTCCAGGGTCAGCGCCCAACCGGCGAAGAACGACACCACCTCGTTGAAAGCGTGCCGGGCGAAGGAGGAGGACCCGCCCGCCTCGGGAAACATCGAGGCGCCCTCGGCGTAGGTCTTGGCCGTCAGGGCGAACAGCCCCCCGGCGAAGAGAAAGACCAGCGGCGTCAGCCCGAGGGCATGCGCCGCCACCAGGCCCAGGGCGTAGTAGATCGACGAGCCGACGTTGCCGTAGGCGGTGGCGAAGAGCCCGGGAACGCCCACCGACCGCCGCAGGCCGTGCTCGGTCAGGCGCGCCATGGCCACCGGGCTCGCGACATTCGCGGGAGCGTAGCGGGCGTCTGTGCTCGGTCGGGCGCACGGCCGACCGTCCCCTGGAGTGCAACATCCCGTGCATGCCGTCCGCCCGGGCAGGAACGGCACCTATCATCACGACGCCCCGGGGCGCAGGTGACCCGCGGGAGCTCAGCTCATGGACACGGCGCGACGCGGAAACTACGACTCGGGTGAGGACTTCGTTCTGGAGTATGGCGAGCTGCGCTTCACCTTCAACGAGCGCGACTTCGGCGAGCGCTGCGAGCAGGCGGCCATCAAGCTGGGGTTCGTCGGCGGGCGCCTGGGCGAGGCAGAGCTGGAGGACCTCGTCAACCTGGCGGTCAACGGCGAGATCCAGGATCCTGCCTCCGCGCTGGGCGAGCACGTCAACGACTGCTGGCCCGAGCTGGTGGGCCCGGCCGAGCAGTCACTGGTGCACTGGCTGCGGCGCCTGGTCTTCCGCAGCGCATGGCTGGACCAGCGCGTCAACGAGGGTGAGCTGGACGTGTCCTTCCAGACCGAGACTCAGACCTTCGCCTACATACAGCCCGACCGGGACGGCGAGCCCATCGAGCTGGCGCCCGAGCCCTCCTGGGGCCGGGTCGCCTACCGGCGCTGAGCCCCGGACCCGGCGTTCCTAGGGCAGCGCGGCGGCGCGGGCCTGAGCGATGGCGTCGGCGCCAGCCTCCCCGACCAGAAGCTCGGGACGCATCGTGCCGCTGGCCACCAGGTCCAGCGCCGGCAGGCGGCCGGTGCTGGTCAGCGCGGCGTCCAGGCTGATCACCGTGGTCTCCCCTCCGTACGGCCTCGTCGAGGTGGCGATCACCGTCAGTGAGCCCCCGTCGACGATGCGCCGTGCCGCCGCGAGGATGCGACGTGCCGCCGGCGGGCTGAGTCCGTCGAGAGTGTCGATGAGCACGACCGAGTGCTCGCCCCGCGCGGCGATGCGCTTGGCCGTGTCAACCGCGCGCTCGGCCGCCTGGGCCTGAGACTCCGGCGAGGCGCCCAGGCCCAGGGCCACCGCCGGGGCTAGCGGCCCCGAGGACCACTCCGAGATCTCCTCCGGGCGTACCCCACAGAGCACGAGGCTGAGCTGGAGGCCGTCGCTGGCGCCCAGGGCCTGGGCCAGGCGCCGTAAGGCCTCGGTCTTGCCGGAGCGCGGACCGCCCACGATGGTCGCGCGAGAGCCCCGGCCGATCGGCGTCAGCCACTCGATCGCCTTGAGGGTGGGATCCTCGGATCCGAGCTCGAAGCGCTCGCTGGGGAACACGCACGGCAGGTCGTCGTAGTGGGCGCCGTCGGCCACGCGGTCGGCGGGAGCGTCGTTGATGGTGTCCACGCGCACCAGCGACGGATAGCGCTCCGAGCGCCGGGGCGCTCGCACCGGCCCCGCCACGCGGTCGCCGCTGACCAGCTCGCAGCGCCGCACCTGAGCAGCGGAGATGTAGACGTCGTCGTCTGAGGCCTCGGGCGGGTTGACGCGCAGGAAGCCCGAGCCGTTGTTGAGCAACTCCACCACGCCCTCTGCCTGGCGCTGGGGCTCGCTGTCGCGCCGGGGCGAGCGCTCGCGGGAACGCGGTGCGGACCCATCCTCGGGGGCTCCCCCCTCGTCTCGGGCCTGGTCCTGGCCTTCGGTCGACGCCGAACCCCGGCCTCCCCGGCGGCTGCGCCGCCTGCCGCGGCTGGCCCGCGCACCCGAGGTGCCCGAGTCGCTGGCCTCCGAGGGCTCCTCCTGGCCCGACGGGGCCGAGTCCTCACCGGTGGCTGGCTCGTCGCCGCCCGCAGCGGCAGGCTCTGGCTCGCCGCCCTGGCGAGCCAGGATCCGGTCGATCAGCTCCGCCTTGCGCAAGCGGCGAAAGCCGTCAAGCCCGAGCTCGGTGGCGATGGCGTGAAGATCGGCGAGCGGGCTGGCCTCCAGCTCGGAACGGTCGAGGACGGACATGTGGGGCCTCCTGGTGTTGTGGTGGTCGGCGTCCGGTCGGCGTTGGGTTCTCAGCCGTCGGCACCCTGGCGGCGTGGGCGGATCCTCACGGACGGAGGGTCAGCGCGGTCACGGCCAGACCCAGAGCCTAACGCCTGGCGTGGCCAGCTTGGCCGGTGGGGACCGCTCGGCCGGCGGGGACCGCTCGGCCGCCGTGAGCCCCCGGGGCGAGGTGCGGTGACCGTCTGGCGATCATTCCTCGTAGCGCAGCGCCTCGGGCAGTGCCAGGTCGACCGGAACCGCAAGCTCTCCCCGCAACGCCCCGCGCACCTTGAGGAAGTCGGCGGCGGCGGCCACATCGTGGACGCGGAACACGTGCGCGCCGGCATCCGCGCCATGGGCCAGCGCGGCCAATGTCCCGCTCAGGCGCGCGGCGGGCGATCGTGCCGTCAGAGCGCCGATGAAGTCCTTGCGCGAGATGGCCATCAGCACCGGGCGGCCGAGGCCGTGCAGCGGCGCCAGACCGCGAAGCAGCTCAACGGTCTGGTGCGGGGTCTTGGCGAAGTCGGGCCCGGGATCAAGCAGGATCTGCTCCGCCCGCACGCCCAGCTCGCCTGCCCTCTGCATCCGCCCGGCCAGGAAGTCATGCACCTCGCGGCTGACATCGGCGTAGAGCGCACGGTCCTGGAGACGCTGCTTGGGGGCGGCTCGGGTGTGCATGATGACCAGCCCCGCCCCGCGCTCGGCGCACAGCTCGGCGATCGCCTCCTCACGCAATCCTGATACATCGTTGATGATCGCCGCCCCGGCGTCGAGTGCCGCGCGGGCCACCGCGACCTTGTAGGTGTCCACCGACACCAGCACGCCCAGCTCCTCGACCACGCGCTCGACCAGGGGGGCCACCAGCTCGATCTCCCGAGCCGCCTCCAGCGCCCGGCCGCGCACGCTGGCTGACTCGCCGCCGATGTCGATGATCTGAGCTCCTTCGGCCACCAGCCGGCGGGCCTGCTCGATCCCGCGCTTCAGGCTGGGCTGGAGGCGGGGTTCGGAGAAGGACTCACCGGAGGCGTTGACAATGCCCATCAGACACGGCGTCCGCCCCAGCTCCAAGACTCCCCCGCCACCTGGTCCCGCCACCCGCAGCGTGACCTGCGGCGCCGACATCACGGCCTCAGGTATGGACAGCGCGATGGATGCGGGCCACGTTGCCGGCGCGATCGACGGCGACCACCCTCAGGGTGTGGGATCCGTGCCCGTAGTGATGCGTGGCCGCCCCCGAGGACGAGTTCCCGTCGCCCCAGGAGATGTGGACGCTGCCCATCCCCGAGCTCTGGCGGCGCCCGCTGGCCCGGGCGGCGACCACGTCCACCACCGTCACCGTGACGCTGGCACCGTGGACCGCGACGCGCACGCGCGGTGGGGTCGAGTCGATGCGCAGCGAGGCCGGCCGCGACGGTGTCGACTGACCGTGCCGGTCCACAGCGCGCACGACTAGGCGGTGGACGCCGTCGGGGATCGCCCGCGGGGACATCCACCGTGTCGAGGTGGTGGCGCCCAGGGCATGGCCGTCGATCAGGACGCGGTAGGTGACGGCGCTGAAGAACGCCTTGGCGGGTTGCCAGGCCAGCGTCGGTCGCCGCTGGCGCTTGAAGGCCCGCGTAAACAGCGTCTGGAACCTCCGGGGTGGCTGGGTGTCCTCGGCCACCACGATGCGCCGGTCGGTGATCCCGCCCTGGACGAAGGCGACCGCCACGTCGCCCTGCTGGTCGGCGTGGGCCTCAACGCCCAGGGTGGCGTCGACTGCCCCCCGCCCCGCCGTCGACAGTGGCGTCTCGGTCCCCAGGGCACCTTGGTCGAGCTCGCGAGCGCGCATCGTGGCCGGGTCAGCGGGACCGGTGCTCTGCTGCCAGGCGACCAGGCCACGATCGTTCTCACCGATCGCCACCACCGGATCGGGGGCGATCGTGTTGGGCTGGCTGTCGGCTCGCCCCGGGGTCTCGAAGGACATGCTCAGCAGCGAGCCGACGATCGTCTGATGACTGGAGGCCAAGCCGACGGCGACGACTCCGTCCCCGTAGCCCGTGAGGTCAAAGCTCGGCGGATCGCTGCCCTCCGGCGCGGGGAAGGCCAGGCCGTCGACCTTGAACGGGGGGTCATACAGAGAGCCGACCAGGCGCCGGGCGAGAGTGCGCGTGCGCTGGGTTCCGGAGTCGTTGAAGCTCTGGCGAAACACGATCCATCCGAGGCTTCCGTTGTCCTGCAGGCGAACCTGCGGGCTGTCAGCCGAGCCCCCGCCATGCCCGTCGAGGGACTCCATCGTGACGTCCTGGGGGGCGACGCTCAGGCTGGTGCCCACCACACGCCGGGCGATCACGTGGGTGCGAGCGTCCGAGCCGTCCTCGCCCCAGGCCACCAGGGCCGTCCCGTCCGCGGACACGTTGACCCGGGGCCGCTTGGCTTCGCTGTCACCGGCGTTGCGCGAGGCGTCGACGTTGAGGACATCGGGCGCGAGGTCAAAGCTGGTGGCCTTCAGGCCGAGATGGGCGACCCGCACGCGGGCGGGAAGCCCGGGGACGTCGAAGGCGAGATAGCCGGCGCCGTGAATGGACATCCCCAGCGCCGGGCTGGTGGCTGAATCGGCCACCAGCTGGGGTGCGGAGAAGCGTGCGCCCTGGTGGCCCAGGACGGTGGTGTACAGCGCGGTCCCGCTCAAGAAGGCGACCGCCAGCCGGCCGTTGTCGCCGGCGGCGATCACCGCCGAGGAGGCGATGCCCGACAGGCCGGCGTCAACTCGTTCGGGGGCCGACAGGGCCCCCAGCACCAGGCGCGAGACGAACACGTGGTCCAGGCCGGCGTCGCGTTTGATGTAGACCACTCCTCCGCTACCGTCGCGCGCCAGCGCCAGACCCCCGAGGCGCTGCACGTCGGCGCTGGGTCCATCGATGGTCTCGCCGGGGAAAGCAGCGGCCAGCGCTGGCACACCGTGGACGAGCACGAGCACGGCGGCCACAAGGCAGGAGGTGAGCAGGCGACGAGACATATGGAGGGGACCCCGGCTGCGCGCGGCCCGCGGGGGCGGCCGAAGGCTAGCGTCAACGCCCGCCGGCTCCGACGTCACGCCGCCGAGCGATCGCCTGGACGCCCTTCCCGGCCGGCGTCCAGGCCCTCCTCACGCGCCTCCGCCATGAACCGATCGACCTCGGTGCTCTGGCGCGCGGGATCCCAGCCGAGCTCCTGGCCCAGCGCCCCCGCCACCCGGATGGCCGCTTCGGGACGCTCGAGCAGCGCACGCCCCGCCAGCAGGCCCAGACGGGTGCGACGCAAGAGCACGTCGCCGATGCTGCGAGCCTGTTCGCGCCGGGCCGCCTGGGCCACTTCAGCCAGCAGGTCCGGCTGCCCGTCCACGATCGGTTGGGCCAGCTCACCGCGCTCGCGGGCGATACCCAGGACCTCGTGAGCGGCGTGTCCGTAGCGACTGGCGAGGGGACCGTAGGCGGTCTCGGGGACACCCTCGATGCGCTCGAGCTCGGCGGGCTCGATCGCCTGGCCGAGCGGGATCTCCTGAGTCCGGCAGGGCGCGTCGCGGGCCTCTCGTTCCACCAGCCGGTCGACGGCCAGCTTGGCCATCCGTCGCCACGTCGTCAGCTTGCCTCCCGTGATCGTGATCATCCCGCTCGAGGTCTCATACAGCTCGGCCTTGCGCGAGATGTCCACGGACTTCTTGGGGTCACCGGTGGCGATCAGCGGTCGCACGCCCGCATAGGCGCCCGTGAGGTGTTCGGGGGTCAGGCTGGTGTGGAAGAACTCGTTGACCGCGTCGAGCAGGTAGTCCACGTCCTCAGAGGACGGCGCGATGTGATCCAGACCGCCCTCGTAGTCGTTGTCGGTCGTCCCGATCAGGGTCCGGCCCAGCCACGGCAGCGCGAAGATTGTGCGTTTCTGGCCCGCCGGCACGATCGCCCCGCCCACCAGCGGCAGGTCGGCCTGGTCGAGGATCAGGTGGGTCCCCCGGCTGGGACGGATGTTGGGCACCTCGGCCTCGTCGTGGAGCTCCTCGGGACGGATCTGGTCGGCCCAGACCCCGGTGGCGTTGACGACGTTGTCGGCGCGCACCACGAGCTCCTCGCCCGTGTCGGCCTCCCGGACCCGTACGCCGGCGGCGCGGCCCTCGTGCTCGAGCATCTCGATCACCTCCACGCCGTTGGCGCACACGGCCCCGAAGCGCTCGGCCTCACCCAGCACCGTGAGCACCAGCCGGGCGTCATCGGTCTGACAGTCATAGAACAGGTAGCCCGAGGTTGGCTCGCGCGCGGCGAGCGCCGGCAGCAGCTCCACCACCTCCTCCCCGGTGATGATCCGGTGGCGTTCCGGGCTCCAGGCCGCTTGGCCGGCCGACGAGGCGTCCGTGGCACGTCCACGACGGCCCCGCCGACCCCGCCACCGGTCGACGGCCATCACGTCGTAGAGGTTTAGCCCGACGCCGAGCAGTCGGTCGGGGCGGGTTCCACCGAAGGCCGAGACGACCAGCGGCAGGGGACGTACCAGATGGGGGGCGAGCTTGGCCATCAGCTGGCGTTCCAGCAGCGCCTCGCGAACCAGGCCGAGGTCGAAGTTCTGCAGGTAGCGCAGGCCCCCATGCACGAGCTTGCTCGAGCGACTCGAGGTTCCCGAGGCATAGTCGGCCCGCTCGACCAGGGCCACGCTGTAGCCCCGCGCGGCGGCGTCCAGCGCGACGCCGGCGCCGGTGATCCCCCCGCCGATGACCACGACGTCAAAGGTGTCTTGCGCCAGCGCGGCCAGCGCCTGGGAGCGGGCAATCACGGGGCCAGTCTCCCAGGCGCGGCGATACGGGCGATGCGCCGGCTCACACCGGCTCCCCCGCCGGCAGGTGGGCGGAGGAGATGCGGGGGCGGGCCATGTGCTCGGGCTCGGGCTCGTGGGTGGGCGCCGCGACGCCGAGCAGGTGGAAGGCCAGGCGGGTGGCCAGCGCCATGATGGTGATCTGGGGGTTGACGCCGAGTGAGGAGGGCACCGCGCTGGCGTCGGACACGTGCAGGCCCGCGACGCCACGCACCGCCAGATCCTGGTCGAGCACCGCCCGGCGGGCGTCGGCCCCGGCGCGCGCGGTCCCGAGCGGGTGAAAGCCCATCAACGACAGGTCGGCCGCTTGCCAGCGATGCTCACGCAGGGGGGCGCAGTCACCGCCGCGCAAGGTGGGCATGCCGCGCACCGGCACGATCACCTCCCGCGCGCCGGCCGCCCAGTAGATGTCGGTGAGCAGCTCGAGGCCGAGCTTGAACCGCGCCACGTCCTCCGCGACCAGGTCGTAGCGGACCTGGGGGCGGCCAAGGACCGAGCGCACCCGTCCGCGAGAGACGTCGGAGACCATTACACCGAACATCGACACCTGGCGGGCATCGAGCATCAGGTCGCGGTGCTCGGCCCCCACCCGGGGGGTCGACATGGCCAGATGGTCCGGTGGGCCGGCGATGCCCTCGAGCATCACCCCCTGGTCGGCCAGCGCATCCACGTAGTAGCTCTGCGGCACCCCGTCCCACATGTCAATGCGTTCGTCGAAGCTGGCGCGGACGGCCGTCGCCGGGTGTATCGAGAGGTTGCGCCCCAGCTGACCGGAGCCGGCGCCCAAGCGCTGGCGGGCCAGAAAGCCCGGGGTCAGCAGGGCACCGCAGGCCACGATCACCTGGTCGCAGCGCACACGCAGCTCGCCGCCCGAGCGCGTGCGCGCCCGCACCCCGACCACGCGGCCGGCGCGCAGCTCCAGGCGCTGGGCCCGTACACCGGTATAGGTCGTGGCTCCGGCCGCCCAGGCCTGGGGCACGTAGGTGATGCCGACGTGCTGCTTGGCCCCCGTGGGGCATCCGTAGGCACACACGCCGCTGCCCACGCAGCCACGCACGTTGCGATACAGGTAGTCACCGCTGAGGCCCAGCGCGTCGGCGCCGCGACGCACGACCTCGGCGTTGCGCCCCGCCAGCTCGGCCGGTACCTGAGCCACGTTGAGTATCCGCTCGACTCGGCGGAAGTAGGGGTCGAGCTCCTCCTCGGTGAAGGCCTCCAGCCCGAAGCGTCGTCTCCACAGCTCGAGCACCGGGGCGGGCGTGCGAAAGCAGGTCCCGGAGTTGACCAGCGTGGTTCCCCCCACCGCACGCCCCATCGGCAGGACGATCGGCGGGTTGCCGATCGTGGCGATCTGGCCCGCGTCGCGATACAGGCGGGCCATGCTGTCGCGCGGGCGGGCGCGCAGCTCGTCGGTCTCCCACCAGTCGCCCTCCTCGAGGATCACCACCCGCATTCCGCCCTCGGCGAGCTCCTTGGCCACCGGTGCCCCACCGGCGCCAGAGCCGATGACGCACGCGTCGGCCCGGATTTCACGCCGGGTGCCGATGTCGCCCCCGTCGCAAAGCCGGCGCTCAGGGGGATGGAAGGTGCCCGTCCCGCTGCGGTAGGCGGCTGCCCCGGTGGGTCGCCGGGCGCTCACCAGCGACGCTCCGCCCGGCGCAGCTCGCGTCCACGGTCCACGCGCGCCTGAGCGTCATAGCCCAGCAGCGCCATCACCTGCGCGTCCCCGTAGTAGGCGAGCTGGGCCACCCCCAGCAGTGCCTTGGCCAGCGGTTGGGTCGCCCCGCGCTCGAGCTGGGTGAGGTACGCCACCCGCCGCGGCGCGGACAGCTGGCGCAGCCGCCCCCCGTAGCCGAGTACACGCGGCCCGAGCTCGAGAGCGAGCAGTGCACCCCGCAGAGCCCAGTGGTTGGGCAGTGGGCAGCGCTTTAGATAACCAGCGAAGAAGGGCACGGCATCGGTGTCGGCGACCGCGGGCAGCGGCGGCCCGGGAGCGACCGCCGCGTCGACCAGGCAGGCGAAGATGCTGGCCTCGCGTCCGGTCACCCGACCACCGTACAAGCGCCCAGACCGGCGCGCGCTGCGCCGGATGACCCCACTAGCCTTCAGCGCCCATGCAGATCAGGTCGGTGTCTGACGAGGACTTCGAGGCGGTCAGCGACCTGCTGGGGGAGCTGGGGCGCCCAGCGGTCACACCGAGCACTCACTCGGCCTGCCTGGGAGTCTTCGCGGCCCAGCTGGCCGACCCGTCCTGCGACCATCTGATCGCCCGCGACGACGACGGCCGCGCGGTCGGCTTCTGTTCGCTTCATTTCCGGGGCCGGCTCAACCAGCCGACCCACGAAGCGTGGATCCCAGACCTGATCGTCACCGAAGGAGCGCGGGGAGCCGGGGTGGGTCGGGCACTGCTCGAGGAGGCGCGTCGGCGCGCCGCCGAACGGGGCTGCCATCAGCTCACGCTCGAGTCCGGTCACGAGCGCCGACGGGCCCACGGGGTGTACGAGGCCGCCGGCCTCATCCACACCGGCCGCGCCTACGGCCAACGCCTGCCCTGAGTCCGGCGCGGCCGGCCGGCGCGAGCGCTAGAGCGCCCCCAGCTGCTCGGTGATCTCCCCCACCGAGGTCTTGGCGTCACCGAACAGCATCGAGGTCTTGGGGTCGTAGTAGAGCTCGTTGTCGATACCCGCGAAGCCGGGATTCATCGAGCGCTTCAGGACGATCACCGACTGTGACTCGTTGACGTTGAGGATCGGCATGCCATAGATGGGCGA
>DASYID010000058.1:0-8379 GCA_036252775.1 Solirubrobacteraceae bacterium | reverse complement strand
GGCCTCGCCCGCATCGGCTCCCAGCAGGGAGCCGAGCGCCCGCACCAAGCGCAGCTGGGGCTCGAGCTGGGCGCCCACGCCCATCACCCCGATGCGCCAGATGCGCCCGGCCAGCGGGCCCAGGCCTCCGGAGATCTCAATGCCGTGCTCGCGCAGCAGACGCCCTCGCAGCTCGGCCTCGGGGAGCTCGTCGGGGACCTTCACCGCCAGCAGGGGAGCGAGCGCGTGCTCGGCCGGGGCCAGGCGCTCGAGGCCCATGGTGGCCAGCGCGGCTCGCAGTGCTTCATGGGCGCGTCGGTGGCGTTCCCAGCGCGCCGGCAGGCCCTCGGCGCAGACCAGCTCCAGCGCCTCGTGCAGGGCGTAGATGAGGTTGATGGGGGCGGTGTGGTGGTAGGTGCGCGGGGGGGAGCCGCCGGCCGGTGTTGCGTCGGCCGGTGAGGCCTCGGTGACCCAGTAGGCGAGCACCAGGCTGAGGTCCAGATACCAGCTGCGGACCGGTGTGCGGCGGGCGCGCAGCCGCTCGAGCGCCCGGGGCCCAGCGGTTAGCGGAGCCAGGCCGGGCGGACAGTTGAGGCATTTCTGGGTTCCGCTGAAGGCGGCGTCGACGCCGTCCTCATCGATGGCCAGGCGCTGACCGGCCAGCGACGTGACACAGTCCACCAGCAGCAGCGCGTCGCGCTCCCGGCAGGCCGCGGACAGGCCCTCCAGAGGTTGGCAGACCCCGGTGGAGGTCTCGCCGTGCACGACCACCATGGCGTCCAGCCCCGGCCGGGTGGCCGCCACCAGGTCGCTGGGATCGATGGCCCGTCCCCACGGGGCCTCGACGCGCACCACCTCGGCGTCGGCCCGGCCCAGCGCGTCGGCCATGCGCTCGCCGAAGAGCCCGTTGACCCCGCACACGACGCGATCGCCGGGCGACACGAAGTTGGCCACCAGGGCATCCATGCCTCCGCTTCCGGTGGCCGAGATCGGCAGGGTGGCCGGGTTGGCGGTGAGGAACACCTCGCGCAGCAGGCCGACGGTGTGCTCCATCAGCTCTCCGAAAGCGGGGTCCAGGTGACCGACGGTGGGCTGGGCGATAGCAGCCAGGATCTGCGGAGGCACGGGACTGGGTCCGGATCCCAGCAGCAGTCGTTCTGGCATGGCGATCATGGGGCCTCGAGCTCGGGGAAGTGTTCGGCGCAGTGCCGGCGCAGGGTGGCGCGCACCCAGTCGCGCTCCTCGCGCGAGGCCAGACGCAGCCGCCCCACCAGCTCGGCCTGGCGCTGCAGGCGCAGGCCGGCGATGACCCAGCCACGCGCGAGGTGCTCGAACAGGAACTCGGTCGCCCTCTGCCAGGCGTCCTCGCGCGAGAGCGGCGAGCCCGCCAGAATCTCCGCATAGCGTCGGCGGGTGCGCGGGCTCAGCGATCCGCGCAGCGTGAGGACGTTGCCCTCGGCGTCGGTGTAGTCGGTGTCGGGCGCGCCGGGTTCGGCCACCGTGTCCGCCCGGCTGCGTTGGCGCTGGCGTCGCCCCACTGGCTGGACGGCTAGGTCGTGTCGGCCGCGTGCTCGAGCGTGGCGCGCACGTCGCCGAGCAGGGGGTCGGCGTGACCGGCCCAAGCCGCGGAGGGCTCCAGCGCCGCCAGCTTGCGCATGCTCTGGCGTGCCTGCTCGGTGTCGTGGTTGAACGCGGCGTGCGGTACCCGGGCGTGGCCCTTGCGGCCGGTCTGGGGGTCCAGCGTGTAGAAGCAGTCGCTGACCAACGCCAGGCGGTCAGACTCGCGCCACAGGCCGATCAGCCCGGGGGCGTGGCCGGGTAGCTCGATGACCTCGAAGTCCGCCACCCGGTCACCCTCGGACACCGTCCCGTCGATCTGGACGGGTCCGCCGTCCCACATCGGCAACAGCGAGGACAGCAGCATGCGCCCGACGGGGTTGAGCTTCTCGAGCTGGAAGTAGTGGGCTCCGGCGTCACCCTCGGCGTCGGCGCGCTCCGCTGGGTGGCAGTACACCGGCACGTGCAGTCCCGGAGCCACGCCGCGGTGATCGGCGTGACCGTGGCCCAGGATGACGCGGGTCAAGCCGCCCATCGAGGCGGCTGCTGCGGCCACACCGTTGGTCATGGTCTTGATCCCGGCGTCGAACAGCAGCACACCGTCGCCGTCGGCGACCAGGTAGACGTTCATCGTCTTGGAGGGAAAGCCGCCGCGGAGCACCCACACGCCCTCGGCCACCGGCTCTACGTCGACGCCTCCGACCCGGTGGACCAGCCTGGTCTTGAGGTTGAACGCCTTGGCCACGCGCTGATCGGCCTTGGACCCCACCTCGGGCAGCAGGCCGATCTGGCGGGCCACGGTCATGTTGTCGGCAAACGCGTCGTTGCGGACCAGCTTGCCGTCGCGCACGCGCACGAAGTCGACGCCCTCGGTCTGCACTCGGGCACCGTTGGGAGCGATGCCCTGGTAGGGCTCGGAGCCCGAGAACGTCCCCCGGGCGCGCCAGTGCACCGCGGCTCGATCGCCGTCGGCGATCAGATCGAGGACCTCGAAGGAGAAGTCCGGAAACGACGCATATAGGTGGTGGAAGTAGTCGACGATGACCGGCAGGCCGCCGTCGAAGACGCCGTGGATGGCGCCGGTGGCGTCGGGCGCGTAGTACTTGCTCTGGGCCTCGCGGTCCCCCGCCGCGATGGCCTCGAAGTAGGAGCGCACCAGGCGGGCGGTCTCGGCCTTGGTGGACTTCTTGGGCCGCTCGGCCTCCGGGTTGGGTGACCCGTTGGTCTGGGTGCTCTGGGTGTCGGTTTCGGCCTCGGCCATGGCGCCATCCTCCGGTGGGGTTCGACGAGCCCCGGAGTCTATGGTCTAGCCCGATGGCCGACGCCCGACGCCGACGTGAGCTGGGCCGTGGGGAGCGGGTGCTGCCCGGAGTCTGGCGTCTGCGTCTACCGCTGCCCTGGCCCGGGGTGCCGCACTGCAACGCGTTCGCGCTGGCCGCCGGTGACGGGATCGTGCTGGTGGACACCGGCATGCACGAGCCGGGTTCGCTGGCGCACCTGGAGCGGGCGCTCGACCAGTGTCATCTGCGCTTGGAGAACGTCCGCCTGCTGGTCTGCACCCATGCCCACTCCGACCATTACGGTCAGGCGGCCACCGTACTGGCGCGGGCCGGCTGTGAGCTGTGGATGCACCCCAACCACGCCCATATGACCACGGCCGCCCAGGACCCCGACGCCGCTCTGGCGCGCCGCCTGGAGGTGGCCCGTCAGAGCGGGGTGCCCCCCGAACCGCTCGAGCGCTACGCCGAGTCTCGGCGCGGCCAGGGATTTGGCATCGCCGAGCTCGTCGAGCCCGATAAGCAGCTGCTGCCCGGTGTCACCATCGACACCGACCTCGGCCAGTGGTCAGTGCACGAGACCCCGGGGCACGCCCCCTCCCACGTCTGCCTGTTCGCACCCGACCGGCGGCTGCTGATCTCAGGCGACCATCTGCTCGGGCGCGTCTCGCTCTACTACGACTACGGTTGGACGCCGGACCCCGCCGGCGAGTTCCTGCGCTCACTCGACGCGACCGAGGAGCTCGACGCGCGTCTGTGCCTGCCGGGCCATGGGCGCACGTTCTCCGACGTGGCCGCCCACATTCGAGCCAACCGGGCGCTCGTTCACGAACGGGTGGCGCTGGTCCAACGCGCCATCTCGGGAGAGCCGCGGACCGCGTTTGAGGTCGTCCCGCTGGTCTACGGCGAGCCGATCACGCCGATGACGGCCAACTGGTGGCTGTCGGAAACGCTGTGCTACCTGACCCACCTCGAGGTCACCGGCCGGGCCCGTCGCGAGTCCTCTGAGCCCGAGCGGTGGCGGGCAGGATCCTAGACTCCGAGCGGTGCGCATCGACGACATCATCGAGTCGGCCGAGGAGCCGATCTTCTCGTTCGAGTTCTTTCCCCCGAAGACCGAGGAGGGAGAGCGCAACCTGTTTGGCGCCCTGCGGGCGCTGCGTTCGCTGGATCCGGCCTACGTCTCGGTGACCTATGGGGCGGGGGGTTCCACGCGCGAGAAGACGATCTCGATCGTCAAGCGCATTCGCGACGAGCTCGGCCTCGAGGCCATGGCGCACTTCACCTGCGTGTCGGCCACCGTGGAGGACCTTCGCGCCACGCTGGACGAGATGCGCGCGGCGGGCATCGACAACGTCCTGGCCCTGCGCGGAGATCCACCCCAGGGGGAGACCGAGTGGCGAAAGACCGAGGGCGGCCTGGAGTACTCCAGCGAGCTCGTGGCCATGATCGCCGCCGACTATGAGTTTGCCATCGGCGGGGCGTGCTTTCCCGAGACCCATATCCACGCTGCCGACGCTGAGTCAGACCTGCGTTTCCTGCGCGAGAAGGTGGACGCGGGGGCCCGCTTTCTGATCACCCAGCTGTTCTTCGACAACGCCGTCTATGACGACTTCGTTGCTCGAGCCCGGGCGATCGGGATCGACGTGCCGATCATCCCGGGGATCATGCCGATCGCCAACCTGGAGCAGATCAAGCGGTTCACGTCGATGTGCGGGGCGAGCATCCCACCCGCCCTGATGGCCGACCTGGAGGCGCGCGCGGATTCCCCCGAGGCGGTGGCCGAGCTCGGTGTGGCCTACGCCACGCTGCAGTGCGCCGAACTGCTGGCAGCAGGCGCCCCGGGGATCCACTTCTACACGCTCAACCGATCGCCCGCCACGCGGGCGATCGTGTCGGCGCTGAAGCTCATGCGGCCGTGGGGTGCTCTGGCTAGCTGAGTCGCGCCCCGGTGCGGGGGAGTAGGGTCGTCCGGATGAAGGCGGCCAGCACTTCGGCAGGGACCCGGGCCAGCACTTCGGCACGGACCCAGGCCGGCACTTTGGCACGGACCCGGGCCGGAATCCGGCGGGGACCCGGTCGGGGGACGGGGCGCTTGGCGGTGGCGGGGGCGGCGGCGGTAGCGATGGCGCTCGTGCCGGCCGGGGCGACGGGTGCCAGCCCGCGCCCGCGGGTGGTCCACCCGCGCCCCACCCACGCCTCGCTGTGCCGGGCCCTGGCCCGTCACGAGCGCCGCGAGACGCGCCGGGCCGAACGCCGGGAGACACGCGCCCAGATCAGGCACGAGGTTCGGCTCGCGCACACCTGCCGCGGGGTGCCGGTCGAGCGCCCTGCCCCTCCCCGTCCGGCGCCGGCGGACGGGATCCACAAGATCAAGCACGTGGTGGTGATCATGCAGGAGAACCGCTCGTTTGACTCCTACTTCGGGACCTATCCCGGCGCCAACGGCTTCCCCCGCGATCGCAGCGGGAACATCAGCGTGTGCATCCCCGACCCCAACGCGGGCCGATGCGCTGCCCCCTACCACGACAAGAACCTGGCCAACGGCGGGGGCCCGCACTACAAGAACAGCGCCCAGGAGGACATCAACGGCGGAAAGATGGACGGCTTCGTCAAGGTCGCCGAGGCGGCGGGCGCCACCCGGGGCGGCGACCTGGACACCAATGCTCTCGGCTGTCCGGTCAACCTGCAGCCCCCCAACTGCGTCGACGTCATGGGCTATCACGACCGGCGGGAGATCCCCAACTACTGGACCTACGCTCAGAACTTCGTCCTCCAGGACAGGATGTTCGAGCCCTCGCTGTCATGGAGCCTGGTGTCCCACCTGTACATGGTGTCGGGATGGTCGGCCAAGTGCTCGAACAGCCCCGACGCCTCCACCTGCGTTCCGGAGAACAACTTCCCGGACGGCGATGGCGTGCCCAACACCAGCAACCCGTTGGCCGCCCAGATCACCGGGGCGGCGGTGGGCATCCTCCAGCCCACCGATGCCGACGACCAGGCCAACTCGCCCCAGCCACCCGACTTCGCCTGGACCGACCTGACCTACCTGCTCTACAGGCACCACGTTTCCTGGGGCTACTACGTCGAACGCGGAACTCAGCCCGACTGCGCGAGCGGCGCCCCCACGTGCACGCCTCTGCCCCAGGCGGTTTCCACGCCCGAGATCTGGAACCCGCTGCCCGACTTCGCCACCGTCCATCAGGACGGACAGCTCGGCAACATCCAGGACTCCAACAACATCCTCACCGCCGCGCGCTCGGGCACTCTGCCGTCGGTCTCGTGGGTGATTCCCAGCGGCGATGACTCAGAGCATCCCCCGGCCAACATCCTCGCCGGCCAGCAGCACGTGACCAACGTCATCAACGCCCTGATGCAGGGTCCGGATTGGAACTCGACCGCCGTCTTCTTGGCCTGGGACGACTGGGGCGGCTTCTATGACCATGTGGCGCCGCCGGTGGTCGACGGCCAAGGCTACGGCCTGCGTGTCCCCGCCATGGTGATCAGTCCCTACGCCCGGCGCGGCTACATCGATCACCAGACGCTCAGCTTTGACGCCTACCTGAAGTTCATCGAGGACGACTTCCTGGCCGGCCAGCGGCTGAACCCAACGACCGATGGGCGGCCCGATCCGCGGCCTACGGTGCGCGAGAATGCCGGCGTACTAGGCGATCTGCGCCGGGACTTCGACTTCAACCAAAAGCCGAGGGCCCCGATGATCCTCAATCCGGCGCAGCAGGTGCTCAATCCCCCCGGCCCCACGCCGTGAGCTGATGGGCGCCGAGGTAGACGGGCGCTAGTCCTCTCCCGGCAGACTCTCGATCGCCAGCCCCTCGGCGACCCGCGGGCACCCGGCCACCTCATAGCGAACGTCGACGGAGTCATGCCGGCGGTAGGTGCCGATGCCAAACGCTCCCAGCAGCCAGCGCCCGATGCCCAGCCGGCCCTCGTGGGCCAGCTCACGGTGGAAGTGCAGGGCCCCGTCGCGCAGGTCGTAATCCTCGCCGCCTCGTTGGGGTACGCCGTTGAGGTATACGTCGAACGGCTGCTTGACGGCGGGGGGGAGGCGGACGACGGCACCGGGCATGGCGAGATTATGGCCACCCGGCCGCGTACCCTGACGCGGTGGAGGAGATTCGCTACACCGTGCGCCGTTCCCCCCGCGCTCGCCGTGTGCGCGTCAGCGTGGACCCGCACACGGGGGTTGAGGTGGTGCTCCCCCAGCGGGAGCCCGAGCGCGCCGCGGCCGCGGCGGTGGCCGAGCTGCGTCCGTGGATCGAGCGGCGTCTCGGGGAGGCTGCCGCGGTGCGCGCGCGGCTTTCTGAGCGCGCCGGGACGGTTCCCTACCTGGGCCGGGCCCTGACGCTCGTGGCCCAGCCGGGGCGGACCCGAGCCCACCGCCGGGGAGAGCAGATCCTGATCCCGGCCGGTGACCCGCGCCCCGCCCTGGAGCGCTGGTACCGGCGGGCGGCCCGCGACGAGGTCGCCGGGCGCCTGGACCGTGCGACGGCCATCACCGGCCGTCCCTATCGCGGCCTGAGCATCCGCGGTCAGCGCACGCGCTGGGCCAGCTGTTCCTCCGCCGGCGCGATGAGCTTCAACTGGCGCCTTCTGCTCGCCCCCGAGCCGGTCCTGGACTACGTGGTCTGGCACGAGGTCTGTCACCTGGAGGTCATGGATCATTCGCCGGCCTTCTGGGACCTGCTGGCCCGCCGCTGTCCGGAGTACCGCGAGCATTCGCGCTGGTTGCGCCGTCACGGAGCCACGCTGGTCCTGTGAGCGCGGAGGTCCCTCGGTCGGCGAAGGTGGGGGTGGTCGGTCACGTCGAATGGGTCGAGTTCGTGCGCGTCGATGCGCTGCCCCGGGCCGGAGAGGTCGTTCACGCTCACGAGACCTGGGAGGAGGCGGCCGGGGGCGGCGCGGTCGCGGCCGGGCAGCTGGCCAAGCTCGCCGGTGAGGCCCTGCTGGTGACCGCGCTCGGCGCGGACGCGCGGGGCCAGGCCGCGCGCGAGCAGCTCGGCGGCCGGGCGCGATTGCGGCTCTCCGTCTGCACCCGTCCCGGGCCCCAGAGGCGCGCCATCACCTACGTGGACGCCGAGGGCGAGCGCACGATCACCGTGATCGGTGAACGTCTGGTGCCGCATGGCCGTGACCCGCTGGCGTGGTCTCAGCTGGCGTCGATGGATGCGGTCTACTTCACCGGCGGCGACGCCGAGGCGCTGCACCGGGCCCGGGAGGCGCGTGTGCTCGTGTGCACTCCGCGGGCCTTGGACGTGCTGGTCGAAGGCCGCGTCCCCATCGACGTTCTGGTCGGCAGCCGCCTGGACCCTGACGAGCACTACGAGCCAGGAATGCTCGATCCGCCCCCCGCGGTGGTGGTGGGTACCGAGGGTCAGGCCGGAGGTGCCTGGTCGGCAGCCGACGGTCGCCGGGGCCGGTGGACGGCCGCGCCTTTGCCCGGGCCCCGGGTCGATGCCTACGGGTGCGGTGATTCCTTTGCCGCCGGGCTGACGTTCGGGCTGGGGACGGGGCTGGACCTCGAGCCGGCCCTGGCGCTGGCGGCGCG
>DASYID010000057.1:0-20795 GCA_036252775.1 Solirubrobacteraceae bacterium | reverse complement strand
GCTGGCGGGAGATGACGATGCGCTCGTTGCGCATCAGGTACTCGAGCAGCTCGAACTCCCGTTGGGTCAGGCTGATCTCCCGCTGCGCCCGGGTGACCTCGTGGGTGTCGGGGTTCAGCAGCAGGTCGCCGACCCGCAGCGGCGCCGACCCGCGGGGCGGGCGCCGGCGCAGCAACGCCCGCATGCGGGCCAGCAGCTCCTGGCGCTCGAAGGGCTTGACCAGGTAGTCGTCGGCCCCGGCGTCCAGGCCCTCCACGCGGGCCTCCAGGGCATCGCGGGCGGTGAGCATCAGGATCGGCACGTCGTCGGACTCCCGCAGCGTGCGTGCCACCTCGATGCCGTCCAGCCGGGGCAGCCCCAGGTCGAGGATCACCAGGTCCGGCAGGTAGCCCCGGGCCTCCTCGAGCGCGGCGATCCCGTCGGCGGCGGTGCGCACGTCATAGCCCTCCATGCGCAGCGAGCGCTGGATCGCCTGCGTGATCTCCTCGTCGTCCTCGACCAGCAGGACACGCGCGGAGCGGGCCGGTTCGTGCATGGCAGAGTCGATGGTAGGGGGCTCCCGGAGGGCGAGCGGGAATATTTATGGGCGGCTTATCGCCGCCAGGGGGCTGCTTTACTGTCAGACCAGCGGCCCGGGACCGAGCGGAGGTGGGCATGCCAAGCAGGGCGACAGTGACGGGGCTGGGAATCGCCATCGCGGCGCTCGGCGTCACCGCGGCCCCGGCCGCGGCGGCCACCTTCTGCGTGAACCCCTCCGGGACGGGCGGCTGCTCGTCCACCATCCAGGCCGCGCTGGACGCCGCCAGTGCCAACAACCCCGGCGGTGGCAACCCGCCCACCCGAGACACGATCAACGTGGCCGCGGGTACCTACACCGAGACCCCCAACGACGCCAGCGGAAACCCGGTGGACATCGTGGGGGCGGGCCCGGGCCAGACCACCGTCCAGCCCCCCACCAACGCTGCCGCCAGCACCTACACCTTCCAGCTCAACGAGTCGACCTCCACCCTGGCCGGGATGAGCCTCAGGATCGCCACCGCCAACAACAGCTTCGGACTGGGGGTCCAGGGCGCGGCCCACAACCTGGTGATCACCAACCCGGCCGGCGCCTCGGCCGCCGACGGCAACACCGGGGCCGCCGGCGGCGGGACCCTGACCGACTCCACCATTACCGCTCCCACCGGCCTGTCCTCCCTCAGCACCGCCCAGCGGATGCGCATCACCGCCCAGTCCGGCGTGGTCGCCGGCTTCACCTCAGCGGTCGAGGACTCGCTCATCACGGTCACCGCCTCCGCGTCCTCGACGGCTGTCCTGGTCAGCGGCAGCGTGATTCCGGCCACGGTCCGCCTGAGCCATGACACGCTGATGGGGTCCGGCGCCGGCACCGGGGTGGCCGCGAATGCCAACGCCAGCATCGTCTTTTCCGCGAGCTCCAATGCCACCGTGGACAGCACGGTCATCCGCGGCTTTGCCTCCGATCTGAGCCGCACCGCGACGGGTTATCCAGGAGGAGGAGGCCTCCCGCCCCAGAACGCCCAGGCGAACATCTCGATCGATTACTCGGACTTCGATCCCAGCCGGGAGTCCAGCTCCACCAACGACGCGAACTCCAGCGGGGCGATCACCGAGGGGACCCACAACCTGCACGCCGTCGATCCCCAGTTCGTCAGCTCGACACCGGGGTCGGCGGGGGCGTTTGAGCTGCTCACCGGATCCCCGGCCATCGACGCGGGGAACCCGGCGCTGGCCCCCGGGGAGTCCACCACCGACCTCGTCGGACACCCGCGGGTGACCGACGGCAACAACACCGGGACGGCGCGCAGCGACATGGGCGCCTTGGAGTACCAGCCCCACGCCCCGGTGGCCACCGCCTCGGCCAGCGCGGCGAGCGCCACGTTCGGGGCGCCGGTGACCTTTGATGCCAGCGGCTCCAGCGACCCCGACCCGGGTGATTCGCTGAGCTACTCGTGGTCCTTTGACGACGGGACCACGGCCACCGGGGCCAGCGTTCAGCATGCCTTTGCGCGCCGGGCCCCGGGGGCCTGCCCGCCCGGTTCGCCGGCCGGTTCCACATGCTCCACGCAGGAGACGCATTCGGGCACGGTCACGGTCACCGACCGCACCCGCCGCACGGCCACCGCGGTGGCGTCGGTCACCCTCGCTGGTCCCACCCTCGCCGGTCCCACCCTCGCGCGCGGCCCGGGCCGCGCGACGGCGTGCGTACCCCGGCCGGCGCGGCCGGTGGATTCGGGGCTGACCATCTCGCCGCGCGCGTTTCGCGCCGCCCCGCGGGGGGCCGCGGTCTCCGGCCGCCGAACCGCTCGCCGGGGGGCCACGATCTCCTACCGCGACAGCCAGCCGGCCGTGACCACGTTCACCGTCCAGCGGCGTCGAGGAGGGATTCGGATCGGCCGGACGTGCGCCAGCCCCACCCCGCGTCCCCGCGACCGCCGCCCCCATCCGCGCTGTCAGCGCTGGACGGCCGTGGGAACGTTCACCCACCACGACCGGGCCGGCGCCAACCGCCTGCACTTCAGCGGCCGCATCGGCGGCCGCCGGCTCCCCCCGGGCCCCTGCCGTCTCATCGCACGCCCCGCCAATGGGAGCGTGCTCGGGCCCAGCGTGTCCACCGCCTTTCGCATCATCCGCTGAACGGAACCCGGCCGCATCCCCCAGCGGGCTGACCCGAGCAGCCGCGAACGGCGCGGCACCGGGGCAGGGGGGAGGGGGCGGGCGTCGAAGAGGGGTGGTCGGAGATGGCTACCCGTTCGAAGTCCCGCAAGCCGGCGCCGCGCAAGCGTGCGCCCGCCAAGCGCCGCCCCCGGCCCGCGGCGGCCCGCCGGCGCGCCGCGCCCCGGCGGCGCGGGTGGCTGGCCCTCGAGCAGCGTGAGCTCGACGTCATCGGCCTGGGCCTGGTGGCGCTCGGCGTCTTTCTGGCCCTGGTGCTCTACCGGGGCATCGACGGCGGACGGGCCGGGGAGGGGATGGCCCGCGCTCTGGCCTGGCTGCTCGGGGCCATCCGTTACGGGGCCCCCGTGGCGCTGATCGGCGCGGGAGCGCTGCTCGTCCTGCGTCCGGCGCTGCCCAGCCTGCGGCCGTTTCGGGCCGGAGGGATCTGCCTGTTCGGGGCGCTGACCCTGGCCCTGGCCGCGGGAACGCTGGGACTCGGGCCGAGCACGGGTGCGACACCTGACTTCCACAGCGCCTACATGGAGCCGCGCGGGGGGATCGTCGGCGAGGGCCTGTACTGGGCGGCCACGGGGGTGGCCGGACAGATCGGCGCCCACGTCCTCGCGGTGTTCCTGTTCCTGGCCGGCGTGCCCCTGCTCACCGGCGCCTCGATCGCCGGCGTGATTCGCGCCACCGGGCGGGGCATGGCCGACACCACCCGCACCCTGGCGCGCAGCACGGGCGAGCTGGCCGCACGCCGCGCCGCCCCGCCGGTGCCGAAGGACGGGCGCCCGCGGGTGCGCCCGCCCGAGCCCGCCTCTGACGAGCTGGTCGTGCACGCCACCCACGCCGAGGCGCCGTCGCTGGACGGCCGCCAACGCTTCCCCGACCTGTTTGGAGCCGAGGCCGGGCCGGCGGAGGGGGAGGTCCCCCGGGCGCCGTTTCCCGAGGTGGACGTCGAGGAGGTCCAGGCCCCGGGTGTGGCCCGAGCCCAGGCATCCCCCGAGGATCATGAACCCGCGGCGGTCGAGGTGGGGGAGGAGGACGTCACCCCCATGGGCCGCCTGCGCGGCTCGGTGACCGACGATCCGGGCTTCGTGTGGTCCCTGCCCGACCCCGCCCTGTTGCGACGTTCCTCGGCCGAGCAGTCGCGTCCCGACACGGCCGGCCAGGAGCGCGTCGCCCACGCCCTGGTCGAGGCGCTCGGTCACTTCGGCGTGCAGGCCACGGTGGTGGGAACCGTGGCGGGCCCCCACATCACCCGTTACGAGCTGCGCCTGGCTCCCGGGACCAAGGTGGCCAAGGTGGCTCAGCTCAAGGACGACCTGGCCTATGCGCTGGCCGCCACCGACATTCGCATCCTGGCCCCGATCCCCGGCAAGCAGGCCGTTGGCGTGGAGGTTCCCAACGAGCGCCGCCGGATCGTCCAGCTCGGCGACGTCTACCAGAACCCCCCACCCGGGTGGTCGCCGATGACCGTCTGGCTGGGCAAGGACGTCTCGGGCAAGGCGATCGCCGCCGACCTAGCCAAGATGCCCCACCTGCTGGTGGCGGGGACGACCGGCGCGGGCAAGTCGGCCGCCATCAACTCGATGCTCTCGAGCATCCTGCTGCGGGCCACGCCCCAGGAGCTGCGGGTCGTGCTGGTCGACCCCAAGCAGGTCGAGCTCACCCACTACGAGTCGATTCCCCACCTGCTCACCCCCGTCATCACGAGCCCCCGCATGGCCGCCAACGCGCTGGCCAACCTGGTCAAGGAGATGGAGGAGCGCTACGGCACCATGTCCCTGGCCCGCACCCGCAGCCTGGAGGGCCTCAACGAGGTGCGCGAGCGTCGCGGCGAACCCTCGCTGCCCTACATCCTGTGCGTGATCGACGAGCTGGCTGACCTGATGATGGTGGCGCCCGCCGACGTCGAGGACTCGATCATTCGTCTGGCCCAGAAGGCCCGTGCCGTGGGCATCCATCTGGTCCTGGCCACCCAGAGCCCGCGGGTCGACGTGATCACCGGGATGATCAAGGCCAACGTTCCCTCGCGCATCGCTTTCGCCGTCTCCTCTCAGACGGACTCGCGGGTGATCCTCGACCAGAACGGCGCCGAGTCGCTGCTGGGGCAGGGCGACATGCTCTTCTCCCCGGTGGGCACCTCGCGCCTGCAGCGCATCCAGGGCGCCTACATCGATGAGCCCCAGATCGAGGCGCTGACCGAGTTCTGGCGGCGTCAGGGCGAGCCCGAGTTTCGCGAGGAGCTGCTGGAGGAGGTGCCGATCGAGGCGGGGACCGGGGGGGAGGAGGCCGAGGAGTTCGACCCCGACGAGGACCCGCTGCTGACCGACGCGGTCGTCCTGGTGGCCGAGATGGGGACGGCTTCGACGTCCATGCTCCAGCGCCGTCTGCGGTTGGGCTACACCCGCGCGGGGCGCATGATCGACATGCTCGAGCGGCGCGGGATCATCTCCGGCTATGAGGGATCGAAGCCCAGGCAGGTGCTGATCGCCGAGGCCGACCTGCCACGGGTCCTGGCCGCGCTCAAGGAACGTCCCCCCTCGGTGGCGGCGTCCGCGGGGTCGGTCGTGGCCGACCCGGCCGAGGCCGTGATCGTCGCCGACGAGCCCCACTAGGCCCAGGCCGGCGGGCGGCAACTCCTGTTTCACGGCCCCCGGCCGGCGCCCGGGCAGCGGTAGCCTTCGCGCCCCATGCCCGAGATTGGCGCCATGCTGCGGGAGGCGCGCATGCGCGCCCGCCTCGACGTATCCGAGATCGAGGCCCAGACCAAGATCCGCGCCAAGTACCTGCGGGCGCTGGAGAACGAGGAATGGGGGCTGCTGCCCGGCCCGACGTTCGTAAAGAGCTTCCTGCGCACCTACGGCGAGGCGCTGGGCCTGGACGCCAAGCTGCTGGTCGAGGAATACAAGCTGCGCCACGAGCGCCTGTCGGATGTCGAGATGCAGCCGATCATGCCGACGCCCCGCGACCAGCGTCGACCGGTGGGGGCGTCGGTCCCCCGCGGGGCCCTGGCGCTACTGGTGCTGGTCGCCCTGATCGTCGCGCTGGGCATCCTCGGCCTCTCCAGCCGCGATCACGCCAACACCACCTCGACGCCAACGGCGCGGCCGACCGGCCTTCGCCCTCCGGCCGCGGCGCCCGTCCCCGCCACTCGAGGCACCCCGCGCCGCCGCCTCGCCCGTCTCCAGCTGACGCCCACCGGCCCCGTCTACGTCTGCCTGCAGGCGGCCGGCGGCCGCCCATTGATCAACGGCGCGATCCTCACGCCCGGCACGCCCTCGCGGGTCTACCGCGGACGCCGGCTGCTGCTGACCCTGGGCAACGGATCGGTGCGCATGCGCGTCAACGGGCATGTACTGAGCGTGCCGCAGGTCTCCAACGGTGTCTCCTACTCGATCACCGCCCGGGGGCGGCGGCCGCTCACGGGCGCCCGGCGCCCCCGCTGCGCATGAGCGCGCGCGCTGGGATCCTCATCACCGGCACCGAGGTCCTGACCGGCCGGGTGCGCGACCGCAACGGACCGTGGCTGTCGGATCGCCTGCGCGAGCTGGGGGTGGACCTCGCGCACCTGCTGATCGTCGGCGATCGCCGCCAGGACATGCTCAGCGCGCTGAGGTTCCTGGCGGACGAGGGGATGGACCTGGTCATCACCAGCGGCGGCCTCGGTCCGACCGCCGACGATCTCACCGCCGAAGTGGTCGGGGGCTTCTGTGAGCGGGCGATGGTCCTCGACGAGGACCTGGAGGAGCGCATCGCGGGCATCCTGCGTTCGATCGCCACCCGCTTTGCCCACCTCGACATGGAGGCCATCCGGGCCTCCAACCGCAAGCAGGCGATCGTGCCCGAGGGCGCCACCGTGCTCGATCCGGTGGGGACCGCGCCGGGCCTGGTCGTGCCCCCGCCCCCAACGGGCCCCGGGCCTACCGTGGTCGTGCTCCCGGGGCCCCCGCGCGAGCTGCAACCGATGTGGGAGGCGGCGGTGACGACCGACGCGCTGCGCCAGGCGATTGCCGGGGCGACCGAGTACCGCCAGCGCATGCTGCGCCTGTTCGGCATCCCGGAGTCCGAGATCGCCGAGACGCTGCGCGCGGCCGAGGCCCAGGGCGTCGAGCTGGCGGCTCTGGAGATCACCACCTGCCTGCGTCGCGGCGAGGTGGAGGTGGTGACCCGCTACGAGGCCCCGGCGCAGGGCACCTACGATGAGTTTGCCCAGCTGGTGGCCCACCGTCATCCCGACACCTTGTTCTCCGACGACGGTCGGTCGGTCGATGAGCAGGTGGCCGACCTGCTCACCGGCGACGGTACCCGGCCCAGCCGCTGGATCGCCGTGGCCGAGTCGTGCACCGGCGGCCTGCTGGGGGCGCGCCTGACCTCCCTGGCCGGCGCCGGCGAGTACTTCCGCGGTGGCCTGGTCGTCTACTCCAACGAGGCCAAGGCCGCCCTGGCCGGCGTGGCCCCGGCGCTCATCGAGCGCCACGGGGCCGTGTCGGGCCCGGTGGCCGACGCGCTGGCCGACGGGGCCCGCGAGCGCCTGGACGCCGACGTGGGGGTGGGGGTGACGGGGCTGGCCGGGCCGGGGGGTGGCACGCCGGAGAAGCCGGTCGGGCTGGTGTGGCTGTCGGTGTCCAGCCGAGACGGGGCCCGCCTGTGTCGAAGCGTCAACCTCCCAGGCGGTCGCGATGACGTTCGCGACCGGGCGACCACCGTGGCCCTGCACCTTGTGAGGCGGCTCCTGCTGGGCCACAGCGACGACGCGGCGCCCGCGCCGCCCGCGCCGGCGAGGTGAGCGCCCGCAGCGGCGCGCGACTGTTCGTCGCGGTGGACCCGCCGCTGGAGGTTCGCGAGCGCCTGGCGGCGTGGGCGCGAGGGTCCGCGGACGGCGCCGGCACCCGCCTGGTGCCGGCGCGACTTCAACACCTCACGCTGGCCTTCCTGGGATCGGTCGAGGTCTCCGAGGCCGACCGGATCGCCGAGCTGGCCCTGGGGTGCGCGCAACCGGTGGGGGCGCTGGCTACCTCAGGGCCGGCGTGGCTGCCCCCGCGCCGGCCGCGCGTTCTGGCTGTGGAGGTGCTCGACGGCGACGGCGCTCTCGGGGAGCTGCAGGCAGCGGTCGCCGACTCCCTGGTCGCCGCCGGGTACTACCAGCCCGAGCGACGCCGTTACCGGCCGCACATCACCGTGGCCCGGATGGGCGGCGCGCCCCGTCCTCGCCCGACGGTCGGTCCCACGCCCGCGCTCGGGTTCGCCGCCCAGACGCTTACCCTCTACCGCTCCCGCCTGGCCCCCACCGGAGCCGAATACGAGGCCCTGGCTCGGGTGCCGCTGCTGTGAGAGGGGCGGTGGGCTGCGCGTCGGCGCGCGCAAGCGTGCAGGTGGCCACGGCGATCGCCATGCTCGCGTTGCCCGGCCCCCGCGTGTTCTGTCCGCAGCCGGACGTACCCTCAGCCGTTCCCTTTCTACGCGCAGAGGAGTCTTCGGCATGAGCGTCAACGACCAGCAAAAGGCGGCCAAGGCCCGCGATGCGGCCCTGCAGGGCGCGCTGAGTCAGATCGAGCGCGAGTTCGGCAAGGGCAGCGTGATGCGCATGGGAGACGAAGGCGCCCAGGTGCGCGTCAGCGCGATTCCCACCGGCGCCCTGTCGCTCGACCTCGCGCTGGGCATCGGCGGCGTCCCCCGCGGGCGCATCGTCGAGGTCTTCGGCCCCGAGTCCTCAGGTAAGACGACGCTCATCTACCACGTGCTGGCCGAGGCTCAGAAGCTCGGAGGCGTGTGCGCGTTCATCGACGCCGAGCACGCCATGGACCCGCTCTACGCCCAGCAGATCGGCGTGGACATCGACGAGCTGCTGGTGTCCCAACCCGACTACGGCGAGCAGGCGCTGGAGATCGCCGACATGCTGGTGCGCTCCGGGGCTGTCGACGTGGTGGCCATCGACTCGGTGGCCGCGCTGACCCCGCGGGTGGAGCTCGAGGGGCAGATGGGCGACCAGACCGTGGGCCTGCAGGCGCGCATGATGTCCCAGGCGATGCGCAAGCTGGCCGGCAACCTCAGCCGCGCCAGCACCCTGTGCATCCTCACCAACCAGATCCGCGAGAAGGTGGGGGTGATGTTCGGAAGCCCGGAGACCCAGCCGGGCGGACGCGCGCTGAAGTTCTATTCCTCCCAGCGCCTGGACATACGGCGCATCGAGACGCTCAAGGACGGAACCGAGGCGGTGGGCAACCGGGTTCGCGTCAAGGTGGTCAAGAACAAGGTCGCCGCCCCCTTCCGTCAGGCTGAGTTCGACATCGAGTTCGGTCGCGGCATCTCTACCTCGGGCTGCCTGATCGACCTCGGCCTCGAGCACAACGTGGTCACCAAGTCCGGCTCGTTCTTCTCCTACGGCAACGAGCGCATCGGGCAGGGCCGCCACAACGCCAAGGCCTACCTCGAGGAGCACCCCGAGATGGCGCAGGAGATAGAGGCTCGGATCTATGCGGCGCTGGGCATCGAGCGCGACCTGGTCACCCCCATCGACCGTGATGACGAGGCGGTGGCGCTGGCCCCGGTGCCGACCGAGGCGGTCGCCGAGAGGGCCGAGGAGAAGGCCGCCTGAGCCGGACGGGCCTGGACGCCCGCCAGCACGCGCTGGAGCTGGCCTTCCGGCACCTGTCGCGCCGGGACCGCACCGTGGCTGAGCTCCAGCGCCACCTGGGCGCCCGCGGCATCGCCGAGCCCGACGCCCAGAGCGCGATCGACGAGCTCTGCGCCCAGGGCTATCTGGACGACGCCCGCTACGTCCAGCGCTTCGTGGAGGACCGCCGCACGCTGGACGGCTGGGGCGCCGAGCGCATCGAACGGGCACTGCGCACGGTCGGCGTGGACGACGAGCTGATCGCTGCCGGCCTGGGCGATCGCGGCCCCGGCGAGGAGCTCGACGCGGCGGTGGAGGTCCTACGCCGCCGGCTGCGCCGTCCCCCTGAGGACGAACGCGGACGCCAGCGCGCCCTGGCGCTGCTGGTGCGCCGTGGCTATGAGCTTGAGGTCTCCTACGACGCCGTCAGGCGCTGGGCGGCGGGTGATCGCTCGTAGGGGCGCTCGACAGCGGCGGGCTATTGCAGGCCGTGTTCGTTGCCGGGTGCCTGGGGGCCGGTCACGACCAGCGGGTCTGAGAGCAGGAAGTAGTAGATCAGCGCGGTGACGATCGCGACCAGCACTGAGAGCATCATCAGCCAGTCGAGCAACGTGATCGTCTTCATCGACCGGCGTTCGTCGCTGAGCGACCGGAGCCAGCCGGTGGGGTGCGGGCCGGGTGCAGCCCGCTGTCGCAGGTGTTGGTAGCGGCGCTGGAGGTGGTAGAGGCCGCGGGCCGCCTGGACCATGGAGATCGGACAGGCGATCAGGGCGAACATGTAGCTGAACAGATTCGAGCGCACGAGGTTGCTCGCCAGCCACAGCCAGCCGATCGGAAGCACCGTCCACAGGCCGAGACTGCCGAGCGCCATCGCGGACACCAACACGGCGGCCGCCAGTCTGGTCTTGAGAACGGTCAGAGGTCGCGCCTGGAGCGGGGCGGTTGGGGCGCTCCGGGCGCGAGGGGTGAGCGTGGCGTCGCTCATGCCTGCCGGTAGGGACGCAGATGGAGCTCGCCGTGCCGTGGCGCGGCTCGGCCGTGTCGCCCGGCCGTGACCACGGTGACGCGGATCGCCGACCGCCTCCACATGAGGTAAGTGTACTAGAGAGCTAGTGGTCTGGCGACCTAAGCGAGCCAGCCCGCCTGAGGCGCTCTCGTTCCGAACCTCCACCATGTAGAGCGCTTCGGGTTTGCGCGGCGAAGCCCCCGGTACTACGATCTCCCGCAAGCGTTGCACCGGGCCCCAGGCCCGCACAAACCTCATGATTACAGCGACTTTCTGCGATTTACAGGAATCCGGCTCCACCCGCGACCCCGGGCCGACGCCCGACTCTGAGAACCTGATCCGCCGACCCTGAAATTCGGCCCGAGGCCGCCAAGAGCCGTCCGAGGTGACGCCCGGTGAGGGCGCCCGTTGCACGCCACCTGAGTCCACGACGCCGGTCGCGCAGCTCGACCGGGAAAGGCAAGCGGCAATGGAGATCGTTATCGCGGCGGCCGTGCTGGGCTTCGCCGCTGTTCTCGCCGCTGTGGCCCACGGCCGTACTTCGACCCGCCCTGACGGTGGCGCCGAGGCTGAGCTTGGCGTGCGCCAGGAGGCCGAGCTCGAACGCCGGCAGGCTGAGCTGGAGCGCCAGCAGGCTGAGCTGGAGCGCCAGCAGGCTGAGGTCGAGCGCCAGCGTGGTCGTGCCGTCGACGCGCTGGAGCGCGCCTCGGGCCTGAGCGCCAGCGAGGCCCGCGCGCTGCTGCTCAAACAGGTCGAAGACGATGTTCGACACGAGGCCAACCGGCGCGCGCGGGCGGTCGAGGAGGAGGTCAAGCGCACCGCGCGCCAGCGGGCACGCAGCATTCTGGCGGTGGCCACCCAGCGCCTGGCCGCCCTGCATTCGACCGAGACCACGGTCTCGGTCGTGCACCTGGAATCCGATGAGCTCAAGGGACGCATCATCGGCCGCGAGGGACGCAACATCCGAGTCCTCGAGAACCTCACCGGCGTCGACTTCATCATCGACGACACGCCCCACGCCGTGGTGCTGTCGGCCTTCGATGGCGTGCGTCGCGAGGTGGCGCGAATGACGCTGGAAACGCTGCTGGCCGACGGGCGAATCCACCCGGCTCGGATCGAGGAGGTCTTCGCCCATACCCAGGCCGAGCTCGACCGTCAGATCGAACGGGCGGGGGAGGAGGCGGTGCTCGAGGCGGGCGTGCAGGGCCTGGATTCAGAGCTCGTCCACATCCTGGGGCGCCTGCGCTTCCGCACCAGCTACGGCCAGAACGTGCTAGCCCACTCGGTGGAGTGCGCCAACCTGGCCGCGATGATGGCCGACGAGCTGGGCGCCAGCGCCCCCACCGCCCGCCGGGCGGCCCTCCTGCACGACCTCGGCAAGGCTCTCAGCCACGAGGTGCCAGGGTCCCACGCACTGGTCGGCGCCCAGCTGGTCCGGCGCCATGGCGAGCCCGAGGCGGTCGCCCACGCCGTGGAGGCCCACCACAACGAGGTCGAGCCCCAGACCGTCGAGGCCGTCCTGGTGCAGGCGGCCGACAGTCTCTCCGGTGCCCGTCCGGGCGCGCGGGGCGACTCGCTGGAGTCCTACGTCAAGCGCCTGCGCGACCTCGAGCAGATCGCCACCCGCCACGCCGGGGTGGCCAGGGTCTACGCCATGCAGGCCGGACGCGAGATTCGCGTGATGGTCGCCCCCGAGGCGATCGACGACGACGGCGCCGCGCTGCTGTCGCATGAGATCGCCCAGGAGATCGAGCGCGAGCTCGAGTACGCCGGTCAGATCAAGGTGACGGTCATCCGCGAGTCGCGCACGGTGAACTACGCCCGCTAGAGCCACCGGCCGATGCGGCCGCCGGGGCTCATCGCGTGGGCCGGGGCCGGCCCGCCGGGCCGGGACGCGCCGACTACCCTGAGCCTGTAATGAAGCGCTACCACGTCACGACCTTCGGCTGTCAGATGAACGAGCACGACTCCGAGCGCATGAAGGGCATGCTCGAGTCGCTGGGCTATGCGGAGGCCGCGGCCCGCGACCAGGCCGACCTGATCCTGTTCAACACGTGCTCGATCCGTGAGTCCGCCGACAGCCGCCTCGTCGCTCACCTGGGGGAGGCCAAGCGCCTCAAGCGCGAGCAGCCCGAACGCGTCGTGGGAGTGGGGGGGTGCTGGGCTCAATCGGTCAAGGAAGAGGTGTTTGAGCGCTTTCCCTTCGTCGACGTGGCGTTCGGGCCGGGACAGGTCCACCGTCTGGCCGAGTTTCTGACCAGCGACTCGCTCACCGCCCAGGGCTACTTTGAGTTCGAGGGCTTCACCGGGCACCTGCCCGACAAGCGCACCCGAGAGTTTCAGGCCTGGATGCAGATCAGCGTGGGCTGCAACTCCGTCTGCTCTTACTGCATCGTGCCCTCGACCCGGGGCCGCGAGGTCAGCCGCCCGGCAGACGAGCTGGAGGCCGAGGCCAGGCGGCTGGTCGCCGACGGGGTGCGCGAGATCACCCTGCTCGGCCAGAACGTCAACTCCTACGGCCGCGATCTGGGAGCGCAGCGCACGAGCTTCGCCGAGTTGCTGGCGCGCCTGGACGCGATCGACGGGCTCGAGCGCCTGCGCTACACCAGCCCCCACCCCAAGGACATGCGCGAGGACGTGATCCGGGCCCACGCCGATCTCCGGTCGCTGTGCGAGCACATCCACCTGCCGCTGCAGTCGGGCTCCACGCCGATCCTCAAGGCGATGCGCCGCACCTACAGCCGCGAGCGCTACCTGGACCGGGTGGCCATGATCCGCGAGCACGTGGCCGACTGCGCCCTGACGACCGACATCATCGTGGGCTATCCGGGCGAGACCGAGGAGGACTTCCGGCGCACCCTCGAGGTGGTCGAGCAGGTCGGTTACGACGCCGCGTTCACCTTCGTGTTCTCCCCGCGGCGCGGTACCCATGCGGCCACCCTGACCGACGGCCTGGTGGCCCATCCCGTCAAGGTGGAGCGCATGCAGCGTCTGGTCGAGGCAGTCCAGCGCCGAGCCACCGAGCGCGCGCAGCGCTTCGTGGGCCGCAGGCTGGAGGTTCTCGTCGAGGGCCCCTCGCGCACCGATCCCACGCGGCTGCGCGGACGCACCCGGCATAACAAGGCGGTCAACTTCGCCGGCCTGGCCAAGCCCGGAGAGCTGGTGACGGTGCAGATTGACAGTGCCACCAGCCAAACGCTGTCCGGGCAGGAGCTGCTGCTCAGCCGCGCCGCTTCCTAGCCGCCGCGCCGTATGCGAACATACGTTCGTGCGCTGGCAGAACCTGAGCATCGAGGAGGAGCAGGGGACACGGCTGCCGGGCTACCGCGATCCGGCGGTGGTGCGCCGCTTCGACGCCCCCGAGGCGCTGGACGTGCGCTTCTATGAGGTGCGCGCGCGTTCCGCACTGAACCGGGTCCCGGCGGCCTCGCGGATGCCGTTTCGCTGGACCGTCAATCCCTATCGCGGCTGTACGCACGCATGCGTGTACTGCCTGGCGGGGGAGACCCGCGTCCTGATGGCCGACGGGGGCGAGCGTCCCCTGAGCGAGCTCCAGGTGGGCGACGCGATCTTCGGCACCAGGCTGCAGTCGGGGCGGCGACGCTACGTCGTCGGGGAGGTGCTCGACACCTGGTCGGAGACCAAGGCCGCCGTGCGCGTCACCCTCCAGGACGGTACGACGCTCGTGGCCAGCGCCGGGCATCGCTTCCTCACCGGCGGGGGCTGGCGTCGCGTGGAGGCGGCGGGCGGGGCCCAGGACGACGCGCTGAGCGACGACAGCGTGCTCGCCGGGCCCGGGCGCTTTGCCCCCGCGGAACGGCGCCAGGCGCTGGGCGGGCAGCTAGTGAGTGCGGGGCAGGACTTGCGTGTGCGCTCGGTGCAGCCGCTGGGCCATGAGCTCGAGCTGCACGACATCACCACCACCACGGGGGACTTCATCGCCGAGGGGGTGGTCAGCCACAACTGCTTCGCGCGGCCCACTCACAAGTACCTGGACCTGGACGCCGGGCGCGACTTCGAGCGCGAGATCGTGGTCAAGGTCAACGCCCCCGAGCTTCTGCGGGCCGAGCTCAGCCGGCCGTCCTGGGGACGCGAGCACGTGGCCATGGGCACCAACACCGACCCCTACCAATGGGTGGAGGGCCGCTACCGTCTGATGCCGGGCATCTGGGAGGCGCTGCGCGACACGCGCACGCCCTGCTCGGTGCTGACCAAGTCACCGCTGCTGCTGCGCGATCTGGATCTGCTGCGCGACGTTGCTCGTCACACTGAGGTCAGTGCCAGCCTGTCGATCCCCACGCTCGACCAGCGGGCGTGGCGCGCCACCGAACCGCACACGCCCAACCCCCTCGCGCGCATGGAGGCGGTGGCCGAGCTAAACCGCGCCGGTATTCCCACCGGCATCCTGGTGGCGCCGCTGATGCCCGGCATCAACGACTCGCCCGAGCAGGTTCAACGCATCCTCGACCTGGCCGTCGAGGCGGGGGCTACCGGGGTGGGGGGGATCGCTCTGCACCTGCGCGGTGAGGTGCGCGCCATCTTCATGGACTGGCTTCGCCATCAGCGCCCTGATCTGGTCGACCACTATCAACAGCTCTACGCGCGCGGCGCCTACGCGCCGGCCGCCGAGCGCCAGCGCCTGTCGCGGCTGGTCAGCGGGACCTCTGGAGCCGCGCCCCCTCGGATGCGCTGGCGTGCCCGTGTGCAGCCCGGGTCGCTGTCGGCGCCTGCGCCGCCCGCTCGCGCCGCCGCCCAGGAGCGGCTGTTCTAACGCGCGCTCAGCGCTTGTCGCGCTGGCCCGCTTCGATGTCGCTGCCGAGCTTCTCCGAGCCCATGCGCCGGCTGAGGCGGGCCGCTACCTCGGGAGCCAAGCCGCCGAAGACGGCGCCCGCGCGCAAGGCGATCGGAGCCACATCGACCTCTGCTCGATTGCCCTCGATCGCTCGCACCACGCCGTCGGCCACCTCCTCTGGGGTCTTGGTGCCGACGCCCTTGGGCAGCTCGGCGCCCGAGTCCGCGAACATTCCCGCGTCACGGATGAAGCCGGGGTAGACCAGCGACACTCCCACCCCGTGGTTGGCCAACTCGGCCCGCAGGGCCAGTGCGAAGCCGCGAAGTCCGAACTTGGTGGCGTTGTAGAGCGAGGTATTCGATGTCGCCGCCTTGCCGGCCAGCGAGGACATGAACAGCAGATGCCCCTCGCCCCGCGAGCGCATTCGCTCGGCCAGGCCCTGGGCCAAGATGATCGGGGCGCGGAGGTTGACCTCCAGGGCGCGGTCGATCTCGGGGACCGAGAAGCTGTCCAGGGGCCCGGAGGCGGGCAGCGCCGCGTTGGCGATCAGGATGTCTACCTCGGCGCCCTCGGTGATGAGCTTCTGCACGGCGGAGCGCTGGCTGAGGTCCACGGCCAGCGACCGGGCACCGACCTCCCGGGCCAGCGGCTCGAGCACATCGGTTCGGCGTCCGGTGAGGATCAGCCGGGCACCGGCGCCATGTAGCCGGCGGGCGATCGCCTGGCCCAGGCCGCCGGTGGCGCCCGTGAGCAGGACCTGGCGGCCGGAGAGCTCCATCACCAGTGAATACTCTCACGCCCGTGGCGCCGCGTGGCCCGATCATCGCTCTGTTCGGTCCCACCGCGGTGGGCAAGACCGACATCGCACTGGCTCTCGCTCGCCGTCTGCGACGCCGAGGAGAACATCCGGTGGCGGTCTCGGCCGACGCGCTTCAGGTCTACCGGGGGCTGGAACTGCTCACCGGCGTGGCCGACCCCGCCCAGCAGGCCGAGCTCGAGCACCGGCTGGTGTCGTTCGTCCCGCTTAACGCCACCTTCAGCGTCGGGCAGTACTCCGAGCTAGCCCACGCGGTGATCGACGAGCTACTGGACCAGGGGGCCACCCCGATCGTGGTGGGGGGGACAGGTCTCTACCTCCGCGCGGCGCTCGCGGACCTGGATCTCCGCCCGGCGCCGCCGGCCGACGTACGTGAGCGCTGGATGGGGGAGGTCCGCCGAAGGGGCGCTTCGGCCCTGCACGCCGAGCTCAGGCGGCGCGCGCCGCTGACCGCAGCGGCCATCCACCCCAACGACCACCACCGCATCGTGCGCGCGCTGGAGCTGGAGGAGCTCGGCCTGCTCCCGGCGCATGGTCGCACCCAGCAGCTGTGGACCCAGGAGACCCGCCATCCCACCCGGCTGATCGGCCTGGTCATGGAGCGCGAGGCCCTCTACGCCCGCATCGACAGCCGGGTGCAGGCAATGGTGGCGGCGGGGGCGGCCGAGCAGGTCCGCTTTGCCCACGCCGCCGGGGCCTCTGAAACCGCCCGCCAGGCGCTCGGCTTCCAGGAGCTGCTGGTCGACGACATCGAGAGGATGAAGCGGCGCACACGCAACTACGCCCGTCGCCAGCTGACCTGGATGCGCAAGCTGCCCGGGGTTGAGCTGATCGACGTCACCGGCCGAGCGCCTGACGACATCGCCACCGCGCTTGACATGATCGACGCCCGATGAGGCTTCAGAAATGGCAGGCGCTGGGCAACGACTACCTGATCGTCGAGCAGGCGCGGCTGCCCTGGCCGATGACGGCCGGGCGAGTCAGGCGGCTGTGCGACCCCCACCTGGGGTTGGGGGCCGACGGCGTGCTGGTGCTCGAGCCCGCCGCCGACGCGCGCTTCGTCGCCGCGCTGCGCATCTTTAACCCGGACGGCTCGGAGGCCGAGCTGTCAGGCAACGGCGTGCGCGAGGCTGTCCTGTACCTGCGCCGGGAGGGGTGGACTGACCGTGACAGCTTCTCGATTCTGACCGCCGCGGGGGAGGTCAGGCCGCAGATCTCCTCGGCCACCACCTGCCGCGTGGACATGGGCCGGGCCACCGTGCGCTCAGACGACTTTCCCGCCGGGCCCACCGACGGCCGCGGCGAGCTCGATGCCGGGGGGCGCCGCTGGACCTTTCAGCACGTGTCGATCGGCAACCCGCAGTGCGCCGTGGCCGTGGCCGGGGTGCAGGAGCTCGAGAGCCTGGACCTGTCGGTTCTCGGGCCCCAGTTTGAGAACGATCCCCGCTTTCCGCAGCGCACCAACGTTTCGTGGTTCACCGCGCTGGAGCCCGGGCGGATACGCGCCCGCATCTTCGAGCGCGGGGTGGGGGAGACCCTCTCCTCGGGTACCGGCGCCAGTGGAGCCGCCGTGGCCCATCGTCTCGCGGGCGGCGCGGCGGCGGTGACGGTCCAGCTCGACGGGGGTGAGCTCGAGGTGGAAATCGGTGAGGACCTGCGCGTGCACCTGACCGGGTGGGCGGTTCCGGTCTACTCTGCCACGCTGAGCCCCGAGCTGCTCGAGGATCTCGCGTGAGACCAGACAGGCCACCCCGATGAGACACAGCCAGCGCCTGGAGCGCATCCCGCCCTACCTGTTCGCCGAGCTGGAGCGCAAGGTGGCGGCCAAGCGCGCCGCCGGGGTGGATGTCATCAGCCTCGGAATCGGCGACCCCGACCGACCCACATACGCCCCCATCGTCTCCGCCGCCCAGACCGCCGTGGCTGACCCGGGCACCCACCAATATCCCTCCAACCGGGGTCGAGCCGAGTTTCGCGAGGCAGTCGCCGCCTTCTACGCGAGGCGCTTCGGTGTGACGCTGGACCCTGAGACCGAGGTGATTCCGGCCATCGGGGCCAAGGAGTGCATCTTCAATCTCAACCTCGCCTTCCTGGATCCGGGTGACGTCGCGCTGGCCGCCGATCCCGGCTACCCCGTCTACACGGCGGGCCCCCTGCTGGCGGGGGGCGAGCCGGCCCTCATGCCGCTGGTGCCCGAGCTGGGCTTCATCCCCGACCTGCAGGCGATCACCGCCGACCACCGCGCGCGGGCTCGTCTGCTGTTCGTCAACTACCCCAACAACCCCACGGGCGCGGTGGTGCCCGATGGCTTCTTCGCCTCCCTGGTGGACTTCGCACGCGACAGCGACATCCTCGTGGTGCATGACAACGCCTACTCGGAGACCACCTACGACGGTTATGTGGCGCCGTCGTTTCTGGCCACGGAGGGCGCCCGCGAGGTGGGGGTGGAGGTCTTCTCCCTCTCCAAGGGCTACAACATGACCGGCTGGCGCTGCGCCGCCCTGGTCGGCCACGCCGAGGCGATCGCCTCCTACTGGCGCCTGAAGACCAACCTCGACTCCGGCCTGTTCGAGGCCGTGCAGCTGGCGGGAGCGGCCGCACTCGAGCCGGCGCTGGACGCCGACGTGGCCGAGATGAACGCGATCTATCTGCGGCGCCGCGACCTGGTGTGTGACGGGTTGGCATCGATCGGTGTGGAAGTCACGCCGCCGCGGGGAACGATCTACGTGTGGGCGCCGGTGCCCGCCGGTTTCGCCACGGCCGCCGAGTACGCCGAGCATGTGCTCGAGCAAGCCGCCGTGGTGATCTCGCCCGGCGGGGCCTACGGCCCCAACGGCGAGGGGTTCTTCCGCATCTCCTTGACCACGCCGGACGAGCGATTGGTCGAGGCGGTCCAGCGCCTGGGGCGCCTGGGCTGAGCCCGCGCCCGGCGGCCTCCTAGACTGACCAGCACATGCAGCGCAGCCGCAACGGCCGAAGCTCGCCCAGCGTGGGCCGAGGGCCGGCCGCTCCCGGCCGTGCCCGCCAGCGAGCGCTGTGCATCGCCAGCACACCCGAGGGGGAGGATCTGGCCGAGTTGGGGGAGCTGCTGCGCACCGCCGGCGTCGGTGTCGTGGGCACCCTCGTCCAGCACCGCGAGCGGTCCCATCCCAACAGCTACCTGGGCCCGGGCAAGCTCGACGAGCTCAAGGAGCTGGCCCGGACCCTGGACGCCAACCTGATCGCCTGCGACGACGAGCTCTCGCCCCGTCAGGAGCGCAACCTCGAGGCTCATGTCGGACTGCCCGTCGTGGACCGCACGACCGTCATCCTGGACATCTTCGCCAGTCATGCCAACAGCGCCGAGGGCAAGCTCCAGGTCGAACTCGCCCAGCTCGAGTACAACCTGGCGCGGATGCGGGGGCTGTGGACGCACCTCGAGCGCCTGGGTGGCGGGATCGGGACCCGGGGGCCGGGGGAGAGCCAGATCGAGACCGACCGCCGGCTGGCCCGCGACCGGATCGCCGCCCTGCGCCGCAAGCTCACCGGGGTGGCGGCGTCGCGCTCAGTCATGCGGGCCGAGCGCGAGCGCGCCCACCTGCCCCTTCTGGCCCTGGCCGGTTACACCAACGCTGGCAAGTCGACGCTGCTCAACGCCCTCACCGGCGCCGAGGTCAGCGTCGCTGACCGCCTGTTTGAGACCCTCGACCCGAGCACCCGCACGCTGCGCATCGAGGGCCGGCCCTACCTGCTGACCGACACGGTGGGCTTCATCCGCAAGCTGCCTCACCAGGTGGTGGACGCCTTTGCCGCCACCCTGGAGGAGACCCGCCGGGCCGACGTCATCCTGCATGTGCTGGATGCATCGGCCCCCGAAGCTCAGCGCCTGGAGATGCTCCGCTCGGTCGAGGACGTGCTCGAGGAGATTGGCGCCGGCGAACGGGCCCGGATCGTGGTCGCCAACAAGGCTGACCTGCTCGACGCCGAGGCCCGCCGCGAACTCGGCTTCCGGCATCCCGATGCCATCCTGGTATCCGCGGCCACCGGGGAGGGCCTGATCACCTTGGCCGAGCGTATAGCCCAGGACTTCGAGCGCACCCTGCGCCCGGTCGAGCTGCTGGTGCCCTACGCGGACGGGGGGCGACTGGCCGAGCTCCACGACCTGGCCGGGGACCTCGAGCGCGAGGACACCGCCGAGGGGGTCCGCGTGCGGGTCTCGCTGCCCCCCACGGTGGCCGAGCGCTTCTCGCGCTTTGAGGCAGCCGCGAACTCAGTTGGGCCCCGGCGCCCACCCCGACGGCCTTGATGCTCCAGGTGGCACGCCTGGACCCGGGGGCGCGCCTGCCCACCCGGGCCTACGAGGGCGACGCCGGGCTTGACCTCTACGCGGCGGAGGCGACCCTGATCGCCCCGGGAGCCCGTGCCTCGGTGGGTACCGGCCTGGCCATCGCGGTGCCCGCTGGCCAGGCCGGGCTCGTCCTCCCGCGCTCGGGCCTGGCCCATCGCCACGGCATCGCGCTGGTGAATGCCCCCGGGCTGATCGACGCCGGGTACCGGGGCGAGTTGCGGGTTCTGCTGCTCAATACCGACGTCCACCTGGCCTTCGAGGTCGTGCCTGGAGACCGGATCGCCCAGCTGGTGATCATCGAGGTGAGTGCTCTGGAGGTCTGCGAGGTGGAGGCGCTCGCCGACAGCGAGAGGGGCCAGCGGGGCTTCGGCTCCAGCGGCTGAGTCGGGGCGCGGCGGTCGGCCCTAGCTCACCTAGCCCTCGCGGAAGCTCAGGAGCTCGTCGACGCCGCTGATCGAGAATACGTTCTGTACGGCCGGGGGCCCGGGGACGATGGTCAGGGTGCACCCGACCTCTCGCGCGCCCTGATGGCCCATGAGGATCACCCGCAGCCCAGTCGAGTCG
>DASYID010000056.1:0-12055 GCA_036252775.1 Solirubrobacteraceae bacterium | reverse complement strand
TGCCGTCCATGAGGATGTGCACGAACTGGGGCGCGACGTAATGCAGAATGCGCTGGTAGTGGGTGATGATCAGCGCGCCCAGGCCCTGCTCTGACTGCAGTCGGTTGACCCCCTCGGCCACCGTGCGCAGCGCGTCGATGTCCAGGCCGGAGTCGGTCTCGTCCAGCACCGCCACGCGCGGGCGCAGCATCGCCATCTGCAGGATCTCGGCGCGCTTCTTCTCTCCGCCGGAGAACCCGTCGTTTAGGTGGCGGGAGGTGAAGGCGCGGTCCACATCCAGGAGGGTGACGGCCTGCTGGAGCTGGCCGCGAAACTCCTTAACGGCGATCGGCTCCTCGCGCTGGGCGTTGATCGCCATGCGCAGGAAGTTGGCCACCGAGACGCCCGGGATCGCCACCGGATACTGAAAGGCCAGAAACAGCCCGGCGCGCGCGCGGTCCTCGGGGTCGGCCTCGGTGATGTCCTCGCCGCCGAAGCGGATCGAGCCCTCGGTGACCTCATAGGACGGGTGGCCCATGATGGTGTTGGCCAGCGTCGACTTGCCCGATCCGTTGGGCCCCATCAGGGCGTGGACCTCGCCGCGGTTGACCTCCAGGTTGACGCCGCGCAGGATCTCTCGATCCTCGGTGCGCACGTGCAGGTTTGAAATCTCCAGATCGGCCATGGGCGGTAGGGGTCTCCTTGCTGACCGGGCCTAGACGGCGACCGGCGCGGTGGTGGGGACGGGGATGAGCTCTGACAAGGTGGTCTCCTGCAGCGTGCGCACGATCTGCGCGCGCACACGCGTCCACAGCAGCTTGGTCGGGCAGACATGGCTGGGGTCGGTCTCGCGCGAGCACACCACGCGGCCGTCGGATCCCTCGCTGATGCATTCGATCGGCGCGATCGCTCCCTCGAGCGCCTCGACCACCTCGGCCATCGTTATCTGCTGGGGCGGGCGGGCGAGCAGGTAGCCGCCATGGGCTCCACGGCGGCTGGTCACCAGCCCGGCGCGGCGCAGCCGCGCCACCAGATGCTCGAGGTAGGCCAGCGGCAGCTGGTCGTGCTCGGCGATCTCGGCCAGGGGCACGGGTGCGCCGGGCGCCTCGCTGGCGCGTCGACCGAGCTCGACCATCACGCGGACGCCGTACTCGGCCTTGGTGGAGAACATCATGGTCGTGTAATACCTACCGGAGAGGTAGGATATCAGGGCGCGTGCGGCCGAGATCGCGCCGCCCGTCGCGATCGGGCGATCCTCAGCAGGTCAGGGGGATCGAGTTGTTGGTCTCGTCGGATTCCTCGACCTGGTTGTTGGCATCGGCCGTGGCCGTCCGCGTGGCGCCGCACGCCGCCACGTAGCTGGGGCTCTGCGCGCCGGGCGCGAGGGAGGGAACGCTGAAGGACTGACCGGGGTTGGTGACCGCCAGGATGCTGGCGCCCGCGGCCGCCGCACCCTGGTTGCGGACGGCGATCTGGCGCGGGCCGGTTCGCACGACGACCAGGTCGGGCTTGGGCGTGGGCGGCGGCGGCTGCGCGCCGGGGGGTGGGGGAGGAGCAGGCCGCTGGGGATCCGGGCGGGGCAGGAAGTCCAGTGAGCGGGTCACCTCGGGCGGGACGTTGGAGAAGGAGCGGGTGAACGCGAACACTCGGTCCAGGCGCCCGGCAAAGCGCGATCGGGGGACCAGTCGGCCCGCGCGGTCAAACACCCTCAGGCGTCCCCCGGCGCTCACCAGCGCGCGCCCGGAGTCATCGACGGTCAGGCCGGTCAGAGGCTGGCCGCCGGGCACGCTGCGGCGCACGAGTCGCACGGGTGCCCCGGCGGCGGCTGCCGTCTGGGCTCCCGGACGCGTGGTGGTGAAGCTGCGCTGCCCGGCGCGTCCGAGCAGCAGAGCGCCGCCGGGCCCGAGGGCCAGCGACACGCGACCCGCGCCCGCGAGCGCCGCCGCCGGCAGGCGCGAGGAGCCCACCGGGTGCAGACCCCGGTCAAAGAGCTCGAGCCGGTGCGTCGATACGCCCACCACGTGCCCGCGGGCACTATCGAAGGCCAGCGCCGAGATCGGCGCGCTCAGGCGGCGGCTGCTCAGGACCCGCCCCCGCGCACCGAGCTTGACCAGTCGCCCGGCGCCGGCCACGTACAGCGCCTGCTCGGGCCCGCCGAAGGTCAGCGCGGTCGGGTGGGCCACCCGACCCAGTTCGGCGAAGCGGCGGGTCACCGGGTCCAGGGACCACACCGTGCTCGATCCGGGGACCAGGAACGCGGGACGGTTGGTGATCGCCGACAGCGACAGGGCGAGGGGCGCCCGGCCGCCGGGGACCTTGAACCGCTCGACCACCGGACCGGGATCGGGGATCAGCTGGTAAGGCCGCAGGAGCACGAGCTGGCTGCCGATCAGTCCCCAGGCCGAAGCGGGAACGATCCGGAGATAGCCGTCGAACAGCGTCGTCGTGCTGCCGTCCCAGGTGGCGTTGGCCACCCCGTCGTTGTAGTGATTCTGGTTGGCGGAGTCCGTCCAGATGTAGTTCGCCGTCAGCGGGGCCAGGGCGTGGGGATCGGTGGCGTAGGGCGTCTGGGTGTCCTTGACCACGTAGTCGGTGGCCGGGTCGCGCACGTCGATCTCCGCGTTGGGGGAGAACAGGTTGCCCGAGGCGCCGACAGCGGCCATCACGTGCCCGCCGACACGGCGCTTGACGATCGCCCCGGGGGGCGCCCCGGGGCGGGAGTCCTGCTCGTCGCTATAGAAGCCGATCACCGGCGCCACCAGGCTGCCGCCGAGGCCGTCCAGCGCCATCGCCTGGGCGCTCGGTCCCTGGAAGTTGGGATCAGAGGTGTAGTAGACGAGTTGCGCGACGCCCGGGTGGGGATCGGTGGATCCGATGCCCGCGCTGGCCAGGCGTGCGCCCATCGCGTTGACGAACCCCGTGCCGCTCGTGCCCTTGGCCGGGTCGGCCCCCATCTCCGATCCCAGAGCGGCCAGGTCGGCGGTCATCTCGTTGTAGTTGCCGGGCAGCGTCCAGTCCTTGGCGGCCACCCCGGTGGCAAAGCCGTTGTTGGCCAGGTAGGTCAGCAGGTCCATGCCCGCGGTGACAACGCAGTACATCTTGCCGTCGTTGGGCAGGCCGGGATGCGTCGCGTCGGTCCCGCGCACCTGGTCGATGTCGGGCACCCCGGTCAGCGACCAGGAGTAGGACGTCGCGTTGAGCAGGTGCTGAAAGCTGCTGGCCGGCAAGCTGGCGCGGGCCGTGCCCGCCAGAGCGAGGGCCCACAGCGCCATCGCCAGCATCACGACCATCAGTCGCCTGGCCCCACGTAGCGCTGCGTTCATGTCCCGCTCCCCCGTCCGGTACCCGCTCGAGCACCGAGACTATTGAATATTCAGGATGGCGGCCGACCCAGCAGCGGCGCGCGGCCGCGGTGGGGCTCGGACTCGCCCAGCAGCAGCCGCAGGTCGTGGGCCAGGCCTTCGGGGGTCAGCTGGTCCACCGGAAATCCCACCCGCTGGCGCCCGGCGCGGTCGAGCAGCAGGACGTAGGCGGAGTGATCGAAGGCGCGGCCGCGCCCCGGGCCCTGGGGCGCGATGCCGTACGTGCGCCATACCGGCGCCAGCTGGGGGGGACTGCCCAGCAGGAAGCGCAGACGCCCCGCCACGTGCTGGCGGGCCAGGAACGCGCGGGCGCGATCGGGGGTGTCGTGGGCCGGGTCCACGCTGACCGCCAGCGCGGGCACGTCGCGGCCCAGGTCGTCCAGGGCCCCCCGGATCTGCTGGGCAGTGACCGGGCAGCTGTCACGGCAGGTGGAATACAGAAAGGTCAGCACCACCACCTGGCCGCGGTAGGCGTGCAGGGAAACCGGGTGGCCGTCCTGGTCGGTGAGGGCGAAGTCGCCGGAGGGCATGCCCGGGGGCCGCAGCGCTCCGGCAAAGCCCCGGCTGGAGGGGGCGGCGCCCCCGGAGCCCCGGGTGGCGATCACCCCGGCCACCGTCGCCGTGGCCAGCGCGGTCGCCACCAGGAGGGCCAATCGCAGGCGGGCGGGCATCGGCGTGAGCTTAGAAGCGGGTGTGCCCCCGGGGCCCGGAGCAATCCGGTTTGCCCCGGCCCGCCCAGAGGCGTATGGTCAGACTGCCGGCATCGGCCCGACCAGGCCGAGCCGCCTCCCTCACTTGGAAAGCACTCCCAGCATGACCGTGTCATGAGGACACGACGGGCCCGCCGGCGAGTGATTTCGGCGCTCGTGGGCGCCATCCTCTTGGCGCTGGCGGCTCCGTCGCTGGCCGGTGCCGCATGCACCAAGAATTGGAAGACGGCCGCGAACGGCGCGTGGGAGACCGCAAGCAACTGGCAGGAGGGCGCGGTCCCCAACTCCGCCGACGACGTGTGCATCCAGATCGACGGGACCTACACCGTGACGATCGCCAGCGGTCAGAGCGTCAAGTCGCTGGCCCTGGGCGCCCTCACCCCAGGCTCAGGCCCAGTCACTCTCGCCATCATCGGCGGCACGAACGTCGGGTTGACGATCAACGGCGGGGGGACCGTGAACCCGCGCGGCGCGATCACGTTGGACTCCGCGGCCGGAGGGGTAAATTTCGATCTTCGGGACTCCACGCTCACCAGTGCCGGGACGCTGACCACGCTGGGTGCCAACCCTCTGACCCTCTCCGGGCATTTCGTGAATACCGGGGCGGTGAATGTCAACGGGGCCACCAGCCTGTCGTCGGGGGTGGCCACCCCCACGGGCACGCTGGTCAACCAGGGCACGTTCACCGTGGCCAACGCGACCACGTTCACCGTGTCGTCCCCCACGGCGGTGACCAACGCTGGCGGCTCGATCACCACCGGCACCGGAACGTTCGCGGTGGGGGGCTCCTTTGAGCAGGGTGCGGGGGCCACGACGACGAGCGGCAACCCGCTGGTGGTGACTGGGGGCACGCTGAGCTACACCGGGGGCGGGGGGAGCAACATCCTGATCAACTCAGGCGCCACCCTGTCGGGCGCGAGCGTCGCCGGCCAGGCGCTGAGGATCCGCTCCGACACGGGCAACACCAACGTCACGGCGTCCGGCGGGTTCAGCAACGGCGGCACGCTCACCCTCGACGCCATAAATGGGGCTAGCAACGGCGCGCCCCACCTGGGGATGGGCTCCGCGACCCTGACCAACACCGGCACCATCGTCTCGGCGAATCCCTCGAGCGACGCCTCGCAGATCGCGGGCAACCTGACCAACTCCGCCACCGGCACGATCCAGGTCAACGCCAACCTCCGGCACACTGCGGGCGGCTCCATCTCCACACTGGACAACCACGGGACGATCAGTATCGCCAGCGGCGTGACGCTCAGCTCGAGTGGCAGCAGCTGTGGCGACTCCACGGGGGTTGTGGTGAACAACGGAACGGGAGGCCAGATTGTCACCACCGGCACGGGCACCCTGGACCCGGTGGTCTACAACCAGGGGGCGGGGACCACCAGCGGGCCGACGCCCGTCCGCATGAGCTGCGGGTTTCTGAACTACACCGGCGCCGGGTCCAGCCAGGTTCTGCTCCCCGCGGGGATCACCATGAGCGGTAACACCGTCCCCGGCCAGGAGGTGACCCTGACCAACGGGACCATCTCCGCCGGCACGTTCACCAACGGTGGCACCATGACCATTGCGGAGACGACCACCGGCGGCCTCGGGCTCGACGTCAACGGGCAGCTGACCAACAGCGGCACGATCGCGGTCAGCGGCAGCCGGGACACCGAGATTCGCATAAAGCAGACGTTGATAAACACCGGTGCGCTCCAGGTGATGAGTTCCACGAACCCCCTGCGGATACGGGGCGGTCAGAGCGTTGCCTACAACTGTCCCGCCATCTGCGTGAGCAACCAGGGCGACATCGAGGTCGGCGCGGGCGCCACCCTTACCGTGGACACTAAATTGACCCAATCGGCCGGGACCACGAACCTCGGTGCGGCGGGCAGGCTTGCCACCATCAACCTGGACCTCGCCGGCGGCACGCTCAGCGGCCTGGGCACGGTGCAGGGAATAGGCAATACCCCGACCACCCTGAGCAACGCGGCCACCGTGAGCCCGGGCACGGGGTCAGACCCGGGCACGCTGACCGTGAACGGCGCCTACACCCAGTCCTCCGCGGGCACGCTGAACGCCCGCGTGAGCGCCAGCGCCAACGACCGGCTGACGGTCAACGGGGCGGCCACCCTCTCGGGCACGCTGGCGGCCAGCAGCACCGGAACGCCACCCCCCGTCGGTCAGAGCGCCACCGTGCTCAGCGACACCTCACAGAGCGGCACGTTCACCACGCTCGGCGGCTCGTCTTCCTTCGACGTGGCCTATGACCCGACTGCGGTCAGGCTGATCGCCAAGGCCGCGCCGTCGGGCGGCGGGGGCGGTGGCGGAGGAACCGGGGGTGGCTCCGGTCCCACGGCGTCCATCGACAGTCCCTCGGTTCGCAATCCCGCCGGCGACGCGGCGCTCACGTTCACCGTGCGGCTCTCGGCGCCCCCCGGGGGCAGCGGCGCGACGGTGCGCTACGCCACCGCCAACGGCGTGGCCCAGTCCCCCCGGGACTACACCGCCTCGAGTAGCACCCTGAGCTTCGGCCCCGCCGAGACCCAGAAGACGATCACGGTCACCGTCCACAGCGCTGCGGCGGGACCCGACCGGACCATGTTCGTCAACCTCTCGAGCCCGGTGGGCGTGAGCCTGGGCCAGGCGCAGGGCACGGGCACCATCCTCAACGACCGGGTGGCCCTCAGCAGCGTGACTCCGGCGGCCGGCGGCGCCTGTGGGGTGGCCACGGTGGTGCTGCGCGGGGCCGGCTTCACCGGTGCCCCGGCGGTCAGGCTCACCGGCGCCGACGGCCCCGACATCCCGGCCTCCAACGTCGAGACCAGCGCCGGCGGCCGTGTGCTCACGGCACGCTTCAATCTCAGCGGCGCCAAGCTCGGCACGCGCACGGTGGTGGCCACGCTGCCCCCCTTTGGCGCCTCGAGCACTCTCCCGGGCGCGTTCAGGGTCGAGGCCACCAAGCCCGCGATCCTCAGCGCCCAGCTCCTGGGCCCCACGTCCTCGCTGCCCGACTACCCCTGGACGGGGGTCCTGCAGGTCTCAAACCAGGGCAACGTCGATGCCACCGACGCCGTGGTGCGGATCGACGGCTTCCACGCGGGGGCCGCGGTCCGGGTCCTCGGGCCCGCCGAGTCCGTGCAGGGGGTCAACTCGGCCAGCGGCCACAGCGTGGTGATCACCATCAGGCGACTGGCAGCGTCGAGCAGCGTGCAGTTCGCGGTGCGCTTCTCGCCCCTGGGCCCCGCCCACCGCAAGTACTACTTCCCGGTGACGGTGGTCAGCCGCGGCAGCGGATGCGGGGGCGGGGGCGACACCCCAACCACCCCCGGGCCGCCGCCGCCGGCCAACCGGCCTCCGCCGCCGCCGGATCTGGGGGAGGCCATACTGGAGGTGCTGACCTCGGGCGACCCCAACGACAAGTTCGGCCCGCGGGGCTACGGCGCCGGGCACTTCGTCAGCGCCCGCCGGCCCATGCCCTACGGGATCATGTTCGAGAACGTCCCCAGTGCCACCGCCCCGGCGCATGAGGTCAGGATCACCGACCAGCTCGACCCCTCACGGCTCGACCTGAACAGCCTCGAGCTGGGCGCGGTGTACTTCGGCGACACGCTGGTCGCCCCGCCGCCGCACCTGCAGTCCTGGGACACCGTGGTGGATCTGCGTCCGGCCAACAACCTGCTCGTATCGATCAGCGCGTCCCTGGATCCCCTCACCGGGTTGCTGACCTGGGACATGAAGGGCCTTGACCCCATCACCCGGGCTTTCGTCCTTGACCCGGCACGCGGCTTCCTGCCCCCGGACGTGCATCCGCCGGCGGGACGGGGGGGCGTGGCGTTCACCGCCAATCAGCGGCCGGGGCTTCCGACCAACACCCGGATCTCCAACGCCGCCACGATCGTGTTCGACCGCAACGCCCCGATTGCCACGCGCAGTTTCGTCAACACGTTGGACATCACCGCGCCCACGAGCCGCATCTCCTCGATCAAACGTGGGCGAAAGCGCCGTGCCTGCCGCCAGCTGAAGGTGTCCTGGTCGGGGGCCGATCGCGGGGCGGGGGTGGCGTTCTATGACATCTACGCGTCCCGCGGACGCGGCAAGCTCCGGCTCTGGCAGCGCCACACCACGCGCCGCTCCGCGGTCTACCAGGCCCGGGGGCGGGGCCTCTATCGCTTCCAGAGCGTCGCCACCGATGGGGTGGGCAACGTCCAGGCGGGTCGGCCGCCGATCAGGAAGTCCCGCGTCGCCTGCTAGTCGGGGTGGGGCCGAAGAGGCGGGGTCGGGGCCAAGGCATCGGCGGGGCGGGCGGCCGGATCCGCGTCGCTATACTTTCTGAAGTCCCTAATCCCGACCCCTGTTTGGGAGTATTGCGAGCGATGAGCCCCACCGGCGCCGAGCTGATCCGCCAGGTCAAGAGCCAGATCACCGAGGTCGACCCGTCCGAGGTCCACGAGCTGCTCGGTGACGGCGTCGCGCTGATCGACGTGCGCGAGACCGATGAGTTCGCCACCGGTCATCTCCCGGGCGCCCGCCATGTTCCGCGCGGATATCTCGAGTCGCGCATCGAGGGGGCCGTCCCCGATCGCTCCCAGCGCGTCGTCCTCTACTGCGCCTCGGGCAACCGCTCGGCGCTGGCCGCTCACACGCTCGCCGACCAGATGGGCTACGAGCGCGTCGAGTCGATGACCGGCGGCATCACGCTATGGAAGGACCGCGGCTATCAGGTGCAGGTGCCGCGCACGATGAGCGCCGAGCAGCGTGAGCGCTACTCCCGGCATCTGCTCATCCCCGAGGTCGGCACCGAGGGCCAGCAGAAGCTGCTGGACGCCAACGTGCTGCTGCTGGGCGCGGGTGGCCTGGGTTCACCGACGGCGCTGTATCTGGCGGCCGCCGGCGTGGGGACGATCGGGATCGTCGACAACGACGAGGTCGACCTGTCCAACCTCCAGCGCCAGGTGATCCACACCACCGATCGCATCGGGGTGGCCAAGGTCGACTCCGCCGAGGAGACGATGCGCGCGATCAACCCCGACGTCGAGGTGGTCAAGTTCCCCGTGCGCATGGACTCCTCCAACATCATGGAGATCCTGCGCGCGCGGCCCTGGGACGTGGTGGTCGACGGTCTGGACAACTTCCCGACCCGCTACCTGCTCAACGACGCCACCGTGCGCCTGGACATCCCCGTGGTGTCGGCCTCGATCCTGGGCTTCGACGGGCAGCTGGCGGTGTTCAAGCCCCACGATGGGCCCTGCTACCGCTGCCTGTACCCGGTGCCGCCGCCGGCCGAGCTCGCGCCCTCCTGCGGCGCCAACGGCGTGCTCGGCGTGCTGCCCGGGACGATGGGGCTGCTGCAGGCCACCGAGGTCATCAAGCTCATCATCGGCGCAGGCGAGCCGCTGGTCGGGCGTCTGCTGCTCTATGAGGCGCTGGGAGCCACCTTCACCGAGCTGAAGGTGCGCCGCGATCCCGAGTGCCCCGTGTGCTCGGGCGATCCGGCCGAGATCACCGACGAGCAGATGGGTGTCTTCCCCGACTACGAGGCGTTCTGCGCGGCCGCAGGCTGAGGCAGACCGCGCACCGGCTAGTAGTCTCTCGGCCCGCCATGGCCACGATCAAGATCCCGCCCGTCCTGCGCCCCTCCGTGGGCGGGGAGAAGGAGGTGCCGGCCACCGGCTCCGATGTCGGCACTGTGCTGCGCGACCTGGCCTCTACCCACCCGGCCACCGAGAGCCAGCTGTTCTCCGCCGAGGGGGACCTCAACCGCTACGTCAACGTCTATCTCAACGACGAGGATGTGCGTGTGCTGGACGGCCTGGACACGCCGGTCGCCGACAGCGACACGCTCGTCATCCTGCCCGCCATGGCCGGGGGAGCCCAGCCCGCGCCCCGGCGCTCGCGCGGTAGGTAGACCGGCCGCACCAGCGGCCGCATCCCTGACGCTATACTTTTAGAAGTAATGGAGGCTCGGGCCATGCGCAACCGGCCCTGCGGCGGTCGCTACGGCGACATCGTGCAGGCCATCGGCCACACGCCGCTGGTCGAGCTGCGCCGGCTGTCGCCCAAGCCGGGCGTGCGGATCTGGGCCAAGCTCGAGTCGCGCAACCCGACCGGCTCGGTCAAGGATCGCGTCGCGCGCGCCATGATCGAGGACGCCGAGGCGCGCGGCGCGATAGCGCCCGGGCAGACGATCCTCGAGCCGACCTCGGGCAACACCGGTATCTCGCTGGCGCTGCTGTGCTCGCGCAAGGGTTATCCGCTGAAGGTGGTGATGCCCGAGAACGTCACCCCGGAGCGCACCCAGTTGCTGGAGATGTACGGCGCCGAGATCGTCTACTCCGAGGGCTCCAAGGGATCCAACGGAGCGGTCGAGCTCGCCCTGGACATGGCCGAGGGCGACTCCTCCTTCTACATGCCCTACCAGTACGGCAACGAGGCCAACCCGCTCGCCCACTACCACGGCACCGCGCCGGAGATCCTCGAGGAGCTCGACGAGGTATCGGCCTTCGTGGCGGGGCTGGGGACCGGCGGGACGCTGATGGGCAACGGCCGGCGCCTGAAGGAGGAGTTTGGCGACGCGGTCAAGATCGTGGCGGCGGAGCCCATGCAGGGCGAGCCGGTGCAGGGCCTGAGATCACTCGACGACGGGTTCATTCCGCCGATCATCGACATCTCGCTGTTGGACCGCAAGATCTTCGTCACCAACCGCGACGCGATCCTCTGGACGCGCAAGCTGCTCGACGAGGAGGGCCTGTTCGCCGGTGTCTCCTCGGGGGCGATCGCGCGGGTGGCGGTGCGGATTGCCAACGAGCTGGACGAGGGCAACGTCGTGTTTATCGTCTGCGACGACGGCTGGAAGTACCTGTCGAGCGGGATCTACACCCGGCCCGTCGACGAGATCGAGAACCTGGACTCCACCGTCTGGTGGTGACGGGGGCGCGCCGGGGGTGATCCGGCGCGAGCGGACGGGCGCTATAGCCTGGGCCGCTGCGATGGACGCTCCTCGCTCCCCGTCATCCCCGTTTTCTCGTCGGCGCCTGATCGGCGTCTCCGGCGGTGTGCTGGGTGCCGCCGTCGCCGCGGGCCTGGGCGGCTGCGACCGCGGCAGCCCCGCTCCGCCTGGCTACGGAGGCCAGGACTCCGAGAACTCCGCCGACGCACAGATCCTCAACATCTCCCTGGATCTCGAGCACGAGCAGGTGGCGGCCTACACCGCGGCGATCGGGCTGCTCGGCGGCCGGCCGCGGCGGCTGGCGACGGTGGCGCTCAGCCAGGAGCGCATACACGTCTCGTCGCTGCAGGCAGCGATTAAGAGCATGCTCGGCGTCCCCAACCCGCCCCGGCGCTCCTACCGCTTCGCGGCGCTGTCCGACGCGCCGGCGGCGCTGCCCTTTCTGTCTGACCTCGAGAACACCGCCATCGCCGGCCACATTGATGGCTTGGCCAAGCTGTCGCATCCCCGCTGGCGGGCTCTGGTGGCGGCGATCCTGACCGCCGACGCCTCCCACCTGGCCGTGCTCAGCGGACAGCTCCGGCGGCCCCTGGCCCCGGTCGCGTTCGTCACGGGACGTGCCTGAGGTGGCCGCGCTGCCGGTCAGCCGGCGCCGTGTGCTCGGCCAGGGCCTGGGCGCCACGCTGGCGCTGGCGGCCGGGCCGGTGCTGGTGGGCCCCGCCGCGGCCCGGGCGCAGGCGGCCGAGGACGGCCCGATCATCGCCGCCCGGGTGGGGCTCGAGCAGAACTCGAGCTATGCCTACGGGCTGGCCCGCGCTCAGGCCGGGCTGCCGGCGCCCGTGCGCGCCCTGCTCGATCAGATCCACGCCCACGAGACCCAGCACGTGGGGGCGATGCTCACGTTGCTGGCCCAGGTGGGTGGTGCGGCGCCGCTGCGCCCGACCGCGCCCTCCCAGCTGGACCCGATCACCCGCCGCCTGGCGCTGGCTCGGGGACGGGCGGCGGTGCTCACGGCGGCGGTCGCCCTCGAGCAGGCCTCGGTGGCCAGCTACTACGCCGCCGCGCGCGAC
>DASYID010000055.1:0-9634 GCA_036252775.1 Solirubrobacteraceae bacterium | reverse complement strand
AACTCACCGAGCAGCTCGACTGGCCCTAGCCAGAGTACGTCGCGCTCGCCGAGTTCGCGCTCGCGGCGCTCAGAACGTTAGGGCCAGCCGCCGCGCTCGCAGCACAGGCGCCTGACGCGACGCACGACGCATCGGGATCCGTACCGCCCGCGTCGTCGGCTGGGGCTGATGTCCCAGCGCATCGAGGCGTTCGCGCAGCAGAGCGAGCGCCATGTTCTGGATCCAGCGGACGCTGTCGCCGCTGACACCGACCACTTCGGCGACGTCCACGCTGCGCAGCCCGACGAGGAACCTCAGCGCCACGACCTGCCGCTCGGCCTGGGGCAGGCAGCGCAGAAGGGCCATCAGGTCCCGATCGTCGAGCCCGTGCAGGATCGTGGCCACCCGGCCATCGTCTCCGTCGGATCGCTCGATTGCCGCCACACCCTCCGCAGGACGCGTGCCAGCCTCGAGATCTCTCGGGAGGCTGTCGGCTAGCCGTTCCTGCAGCGTGGCAAACAGCCATGTGCGGAATGGTCCGTGGCCGAACTCATAGGCCCCCAGCTGCCCGAAGGCACTGAGTAGCCCAATCTCGGAGAGCTTCTCGGCCTCGCCGGCGCTGCTCATGAGGCGTAGGTAGCTGTAGACGCGATCGAAGTACAGGCCGTAGAGATCGGCGAGTGCGTCGCGCTCGCCGCCCTGGATGCGGGTTATCAGGCGGGCGGCGCTGACCTCCTCGTGGTACTCAGACCCGAGCTCGAGGCGCTCGACGAACAGCAGCCGGTCGGCCTCCGGCCGGGCGCGGCGGGGCAGCAGGCCGGGTGGGCCCACCGGGACCTGTGTCGCCCGGTGCTCGCTGATTCGGCGTCCGTCCTGGTTGCGGATGCGCCGTCGCTCGAGTATGCGCGGGGAGGGGTCAAACCCCCGCTCCACGTGCTCTGCTTCGCCCAACCGGCGTTGATCGGGCGCTCGACGCTCGCCACGTCGCTGATCGATGAGCACTTCGACCTCCTCGGGGAGGCCTCGGCGCAGCCCCGCTTCCAACCTCGGCGCCAGCTCTACGGGAACTAGGCAGTACACCATGCTTCCTCCCTGTGTCAGACCTGCGGTCCTCTTCCCCTGCACCTGCTCTTTGACTACGGGGCGATCCTAGGCCACCAACGCCGGCCGGTAGCTCGCGCGCCGCGACCAGGCCTGGGCCACACTGACCCTCACCGGGGCCAGCCGGCGGCTGAAGGCGTAGCGCTCGCCACAGGTGTTGCGCTCGCTGACGGCGTGCGGTGGATCCTGGACCGCTTGAATGTCGGCGATTCGGCCGCTGATCTGCTGCCAGCAGCGCTCACGAACGGTGGTGGGCACTTCGCTCCATTCAAGGCTGCGAAGACGGCCGACAAGCGGGTCCTCGTCAACGAAGCCGAGGTCAGAGACCTTCTTTTCGGGCGTCATACCAACCCCCTTGACTGGGATTATTGAAGTACTAAAGGTAGAACCGGGCCAGGGGGTCGTTCGTGACGGTCGCTTGGGATTTATTTTGCCTTCGGGACGTCGGTTGCCCTGACCTCGCGGCTAGCCGTGAACGGCCGCCTGGAGGGCGTCGTTGGCCCGCGACAGGGCGCCGGCGGCGTCACGAGACTGGGCCCCGGCCTCGGTCAGGGCGCGGTTGCTCCCCGAGCCGAGGACCTGGGCGAACCTGCGCAGGGCGGCCACCAGCCCCTGGCCGGCGGCGTTGTAGGCCTTGAAGGCACCCGAAGCCTGGCTGGGCGCCTCGAGCTTGGCGATCTTCTGAAAGCTCGACGCCATGGCGTCGATTTCCTGGTTGAGCAGCAGCACGTCGGACTGCCGGTGACGACGGGATTGACGCAGCGTCGCGGCCAGCTGAGCCTTAGTGGCCTCGATGCTCGTCTGAAGGGGAATCAACTGGCCCCGGAAGCGCTCGTTGGCGCTTTGACAGCCCACCACCAGGACGACCGAGGCTGCCAATCCCGCCACCACGCCCGTCCTGCGCCTGAGGTCGGAGACCTTCATCGCTGCGGCTAGCTGAGCATGTAGCGCCGGGCCCGAAGGACCGTCGCCGGGCGGACAGCGCGTCGCATCGATGCTCGTTCCACTCGGCCGCGTCCCGCGGGGAGGGGCGCCTTATCGGTGGGGGACATTCGCCCCCGCAGGTAGCGCATCGCTCGCTGATGGAGCTGACGCACAGCATCCGGCGAACGGTCGAGGATGTCGGCGATCTCAGCTCCACGCAGCTCGAGCATGTAGCGCAGCACGATCACCTGGCGCTGGGCGAGAGGCAGCTGCTCGATCATCCCCACCAGGTCTCGGTCCTCCAGCCAGTCCAGGGATTCTCCGTGGCTGGCCCCCTGGGGGGAGGCCTCGGCTCGGCGTTGCATCTCCTCCGGAGACTCGAAGCTCAGGCGCCCACGCTGACGGATGCGGTTGATGGCGCTGTTGCGCACGATCCGAAACAGCCATGCTCGAAAGGGAACGCTCCGACGCTCGTAGCCGGGCAGGGCCTCCAAGACGCGAATGAAGACTTCCTGAGTGGCGTCCTCGGCCTCGTGGGTGTCCTGGAGGCTGATGCGCAGATAGGCGTAGATGCGATCGAAGTAGCGCATGTAGAGCTCGGCAAACAGACCTGTCTCACCAGCCTGAAGACGCGAGACGAGACGCGCAGTGTCGGCGTCCTCGCGGGCCAGCGTCGAGGGTTCCACCCGCTCGACGAATCGAAGGCGGTCGGCATGAGGAGCGAAGCCCCCCGGCAGGCCGGGGGACTCGGCAGCGACCAGGTTGGCGCGCCGGTCGGCGATCCGCCGGCCACTGGTGGCGCGCAGCTGGCGGCGTTCCTTGGTCTCCGGTTGCTCTGACGCCGTGGCACGTCTGTCGCTGCGAGCGCGGCGGCTGCGTCCGCGCTGCTCGACGATGACCTGCACGCCGGGATCCGTGCGGAAGTGCTCGCGCAGCGGCTCGTGCAGCTCATCGGCGAGATCCGCCGGCACGATGCAGTAAGTGATAGGGCTCTCTTGGCTCATGGGGCGCATGCGCGCGGAGGAACCCCCGCCCGTGGCGAGTATAGGGCGCGAAGGCGGGGGCGACAACGTCCAACTGTCGTCACCGGCGGGCAGTCACGCATCCGCACCGCGGGCCATCGCGCATCGCTGCGTCACAACCACCCCCGCTTCTGCGTTCTCGCAGTTGAGAGCATCGACATGTCCCGGCGCCGACCACAACCACCCACCCAGAGCAAGCATGACGCGCTTGAAGCGCGGCTGCAGGGCCTGACCTGGCCCGGGGCCGCCGACGACGTCAAGCAGCGCTGTCTGAAGGCAATCCTCAACCGTGTCTCGCTCGAGGGCTCAGCCACCGGACCCCGGTCGGCGCACCGCGGCGGGGCCCTGCGCCTCGAGCTCACGCGGCGCGATCGCCCGTCGGCTCGCTCGCCACTGGCGACACCCAGCCTTCAGCCGCGGTTTGCCTGCCGCCTGTAGCCGCGCGACGGGCGAAGCGAGCTGCCCGCGTCACAGTCTGGGCACCTGAGACGTTGTAGAGCTGGCGGGCTATGAACGGCGAACGTACCCATGTCCACGGATGGCGGCCACAGCTGGCAGGCGTGCTCGCCGGTGCCGCCAGCCTGCTGATGGCGCTGGCCTCGGCGCCTGCGGCGCATGCCGATCTCAGCCCCTTCGTGACCGATGGGCCCGTCTACGCGATCACCTCGACCGGGGGGAACACCTTCATCGGAGGGAGCTTTGCTCATGTCGGCCCGCGGACCGGGGGGGGAGTGGCGCTGGGCGCGGCCGGGACGTCCAAGCCCGGACAGGCCCAGCTTCCCGTCGCCGCCGAGGTCGCCGGCGGTGAGGTCGACGCTGTCATCTCCGACGGGGCCGGCGGCTGGTATCTGGGAGGGACCTTCACCACGGTCGCCGATCAGCCGCGCTCTGGCCTGGCACACGTCAAGCCCGAAGGGACCCTGGACCCGGGCTTTGCGCCCAACCCCAACGGTGCGGTGCGCGCGCTGGCCCTCGGGCTCGCAGGCAGGCCCGATGCCGGCGTGCTCTACGTCGGCGGCAGCTTCACGCAGATGGCCGGACAGCATCGCGGCTACCTGGCGGCCCTGAAGCCCGACGGCAGCCTGGTAGCCGGCTGGGACCCCGAGCCCGATCTGGACGTTCGCGCCCTGGTCGTCGTTCCCGTCAACGTCGACGTGACGACGACAGGCACAACAACTGACACGTCCAGCGTGTCGATGTCGGTCGTGTTCACCGGCGGCGACTTCACCAAGATCGGCACCGGACCCACCCAGTCCACGCAGCCCACCAACGCCCACGGGCTGGCGGCCGTGTGGGGCGCCGGCGCGACCGCGAGCTGCACCGCCAGCGGCGCCACGCCGCCGGCGTGTACGGCCAACCAGGTGGGTGGCCAGTCGATCACGGATCCCAACAGCCCCGCCAATGCCTGGGCCCCGGGGTCCGCCGGTGCCTCCGTCCAGGCGCTGGCCGTCGGCCAGCCCTATCTGATCAACAGCACCAGCAGCGACCCGTGCCCGGCGCCAGCGGCCAGCAGCAACGAGACCTGCACCCTCAGCGCCCCGGTCTACGTGGGCACCGTGGCCAACGCCACCGCGGTGAGCGCCTTTCCCTTCAACCTGACGGTCAGCGGCTCGCCCAACAACAGGAGCAAGGTCGGTACCGCCTCCAATCCGTTCGGCCCGATCTCGGGCTGGTCGCCGGCCACCGATGCGGCCGCCACCGTGCGGGCCCTCTCGCTGTGGCCCCAGCCCAACTACGCGGCCCCGATCACCGCCGCACCCACGAGCTCCACGACGCCCCCCGTTCTCTACGTCGGCGGATCGTTCACGACGCTCTCGGGTGACCCGCACCCCAACATCGGCGCACTTCAGGGTGTCACCGACCCGAACACCGGCTCCAACGTCCCGAACGCTGCGCCCTCCTACAAGAGCTGGAGCCCGAGCACCGACGCTCCCGTGAGCTCGCTCGTGTTGGGAGGCGGGCCCGTGGTCTACGCCGGAGGGGATTTCGCCAGCCTGTGTGCCACGGCGCCTCCCTGCGGGTCCTCTACCCGGGCCTTTGCCGGCGTTCTGGGCGGGGTCACCACCCAGAGCGGCACGGGCAATGCCGCCACCCTTGACCCGTGGGACGCCAAGTTGGCCGGCGGCCCGGTGCGTGCGCTGGCGTTGGCCGGCAACAGCGTCTTTGCCGGGGGATCGTTTACGGCCGTGGCCGCCCAGCCGCGGGCCAACCTCGCCGCCTTTGACGGCACCGGTCAGCTGCTGGATTGGAAGCCGGCGGCCACGATCACCGCGACCACCAGCTGCACCGCCGATTCCGCCACCAGCACGGTGACCTGCACCAGCAGCTCCCCCGCCAATCCGGCCACCACCTCCTGCACCGCCTCGGGGACCACCACCACCAGCCCCCCGCCCTGCACTCCGGCGGCCATCTCCTCCTCGGTCCGGGCGCTGGTCGCCAGCGGCAACACCGTCTACGCCGGCGGCAGCTTTGACCACATCGGCTCCAACGCGATCGTCAACCTCGCCGCCCTTGATTCCCTGACCGGCAATCCGGTGGCTGGCTTCACCGCGCCCAATCCCGACAATCAGGTCCTGGCCCTGTCGCTGACCAATCAGAGCCTGTATCTCGGCGGCGCCTTCGGCCAGCTGGCCGGCCCCACCGGGCGCAGCCACGTCGCCGCCGTGGATCCCGCCTCGGGCGCGATTCAGGGCTGGAATCCGGGTGCCGATGACATCGTCTACTCGCTGGCCGCCTCGTGCTCGACGGTCTACGCCGGCGGAAGCTTCCAGAACATCGGCGGCCAGCCCCGTGATCGCATCGCGGCGCTTGACCCGGTCAACGGTCAGGCCAGCGGCTGGGACCCGCAATCAGACAGCACCGTTCTGACCCTGGCTCGCTCGGGAGCGACCGTCTATGCCGGTGGAAGCTTCTCGTTGATCGGATCGGCGCCGCGAGCGCACATCGCGGCGCTGGACGCTGACACCGCCAAGGCCAGCGACTGGAATCCCTACTCGGACTACACCGTTCGCGCCATCGCGCTCGACGGATCGACGATCTATGCCGGAGGTACCTTCACCAACATCGGCGGGGCGGACCGGGCCAACCTCGCGGCCCTGGATGCCGGCACCGGGGAGGCCACGAGCTTCAATCCCGGCGCCGCTGCCTCGGTCCGCGCCCTGTATGTCTCCGGTAACCAGCTGAAGATCGGCGGCGAGTTCTCAAACCTCGGCACCAGGACCCAGCAGGGGTTCGGTGCGATGATCGCCGCCAATGACGCCTCCTCCCAGGCGACCACCTGCACAGCGCCGGTGGTCCCGGTCAATCCTTCCGGCTCCGGCTCGAGCTCGAGCTCCGGTCAGACCAAGACGCCGCCCTCCACCAACCAGACCGGAAATGGAACCGGGGCCGGTCAGGGGTCCGGGCTGATGCTGAGCGCCTTTGACATCGCGCCCAGGCGCTTTCGCGTCGCCACCGTCGCCCGCCGCGCACGCGGACGAGCCCGCCACAGCGCCCGGGCCCGCCGCAGCGCCCCGGCTCCCCGACCGGTGGTCGGGGGAGCCACCTTCCACTTTGCCCTCAACGCCCCGGGCGTGGCCACCATCACCATCTCGGCTCCCCGCCGCGGCCGCCCGACGGGCCTGTGCCCCCGGGCCGCTGCGGTTCCCGGTGCCGTCAAGCGCTGCCCGGTCTTCGACCAGCTCGGCTCGATCGTCCAGCGGGGCCGGCTCGGGGGCAACGCCACGTTCTTCACCGGCCGCGTGCACGGTCGTGCGCTCAAGCCCGGCACCTACCTGGCCACGATCACCGCGACCGACGGCGCACGCGTCGCCTCCCCTCGCACCACGAGCTTTCGGATCCTGGCGCCTCGAAGCTCGCCGGCCAGAAAGCCCCGACGCGCACCCAGCCACTGAGGGACCGGAAAACCCGGCGTCACGAATCGGCGGCGGTGCGCGTTCTCCTGGTTGGAGGCGTATTCGACGTGGTTTCTGGGCGTGCAATCGACCGGCTGGGGGAGCGGAGAGCGGGGACGCGAGGTGGCGAGACAGAGACGGCGCTCCGGCCTCCGGGCTGGGCGTATCGCTTGCTTGGCCTTGCTGCTGGGGGCGGCGCAGCTCGCTGCTGCCTGGACCCAGAGCGCCGCGGCCTCAGGCGGGTCCTGTCCCGACGCCCAGCTGACACCGTCTCCTGAGGCCATGCCGCGAGTCCAGGCGTCGCTTTTGTGCTTGGTCAACGCCCGTCGCACGGAGCATGCCCTGCCGCCTTTCGCGCGCAACCCCAACCTCGATGTCAGCAGCTCTTTTCAGAGCGTCGACATGGCCGACGGGCATTTTTTCGCCCACGAGGTCAGGGGGCATCCGCTGTTGCTGCAGCGGGTTCTGTGGAGCCAGTATTTCTCGCGTGCATTGACCGGCCTGTACGCCGAGAACATCGGCAACGGTCCGATCCCCGGCGGGACCGCGCAGGCCGTGGTCGACGCCTGGATGGATTCCCCCGATCACCGCGCCAACATCCTCGACCCGCGCCTGCGCGACATCGGCATCGGGACGGCGCTGACCGGACCCGATCCCGCTTTCTACCCCGACTACCCCTCGGCGCTGTACACGACTGACTTCGGCCGTCGCGATCAAGCGCCGGCCGCCCCGGTTCGCGCCGCCTGTCGCCACCGGGCGCGCCGCTCTTCGGCGCCGAACACCGGCGCGGCGACACCCCGGCGGCGTTGGTGCTCGCTGCGGTCACGCCAGCTTCCCCGCCGGCATCGTCGTCCCGTCCCGAGCGCTCATCGGAAGCGCTCCCAACGTCATGGCTGATCTGAGCGCCACCCTGCGCTCGCTGCGCGAGCGCCTCGGCGGTCACCCGGCCTCCCCGTGGGTGGCAGGAGGTCTCGCCGCCGTGGCCGCGGTCCTGGTCGTGATCGGGCTCGTCAGCCTGCTGGGGGGCGTCTTCTCCTCCGGCCAGCCCCGTACCACCCATGTCGTATCGCTGGACAGCTCCTGGGTGCCCGGTCAGGGATCGCTCGCCGACGCTCCCGGCTTTGCCCTGCTCATGCAGCGCAGCGTCCCCATCGCCCAGCGTCTGGAGTCTGATCGCATCGCCCTGCTGGCGGACCTGGAGCGTCGCAAGAAGGAGGCCGCGATCAGGGCGCGCAAGGCGGCGCTTGAGGCCTACCGGCGCGCCCTGGCTCTGGCCAAGAAGCGCCGCGCCGAAGCCCTGGCCCGCTACCGCGCCCAGCTGCGGGCCAACGCGCTCAAGCGCGCTCGCCAGCTCGCTGATCTGCGTCGCCGCAAGGCCGCCTACCAGAAGAAGCTCGATGAGTACAACCGCCTGCTGCGGGTGGCGCCCGGCCAGGAGTGCAGCCTCCCGGAGGTTCGCCAGTTCTTCAACTGCCACACCGGCAAGCTGCCCACCGGTAAGCCCAAGGCCAAGCATGGCTGAGCTGTTTGCCACCCCCGCCGTCGGGCCGAGGGGTCGCTGATGTCGCTGGCTGTCGTCGGATCGGTCGCCTTTGACTCGGTCAGCTCTCCCTTTGGCCAGGTCGAGCGCCAGCTGGGTGGCTCGGCCACCTACGCGGCACTCGCCGCCTCGCATTTCACCGACGTGCGGCTGGTTGCCCCCGTCGGCGACGACTTTGCGCCCGAGCACTACGAGGTTCTGGAGGGCCGGGGGATCGACACTGGCGCCATCCAACTCTTTGCGGACGCCAAGACCTTCTTCTGGCGCGGTCGTTACGAGTTCGACATGAGCGTGGCGCACAGCGATGTGACCGAGCTCAACGTATTTGCTGGGTGGCGGCCCCGCCTGTCGGTGGAGGCTCGTCAGAGCGAGATGCTCTTCCTGGCCGCCATGGACCCCGAGACCCAGCTCGACGTTCGCAAGCAGTGGCTGGGGGCCAAGTTTGCGGCGCTGGACTCCAACGCCTACTGGATCAAGCACAAGCCCGAGCATCTAGTCGCCGCCATCCGCACCGTAGATCTGGTGCTCATGAACGACCTTGAAGCGCGCGAGCTGACGGGCGAGCCGATGCTCCTGCGCGCGGCCCGCATGATCATGTCCTGGGGTCCGCGGGCCGTCGTGCTGCGCCTCGGTGAGTACGGATGTGCGCTGCTGACCGCCGACGGCTACTTCTCCCTGCCCGCCTTCCCGCTGGAGAACGGCCTTGACCCCACCGGCTGTGGCGATGCCTTCGCCGGGGGCTTCCTGGGCTACCTCGACGTGACACCACGCAGCAAGCTGACCGAGACCATTCTGCGCAGCGCAGTCACCTACGGCTCAGTGATGGCGTCCTACTGCATGGAGTCCTTCGGCCCGGATCGACTGGTGTCGCTCAGCGAGCGCGAGATCAACTACCGCTTTGAGGACTTCCGGCAGATGACTCATTTCGAGCATGTGTCCACCCACCCCCGCGCGCGGGACGGCGCAGCCGACGAAAGGGACCGGCATCCGGCTCGACCTGGCCTGACGCCGAGCATCCGCCCCCATGACGCCCCGCATCGCACGCCCTCGATCCAGACTCCGCCAGCGCCGCACCGCACTCCGAGCACCGAACGCCCCAGCCCGTCGCTCAAACCTCCCCGCGCCGAGTAGACCCCGTGAGCACTGGAGAGGTTGCCATCCCAGCACCCGCGCCG
>DASYID010000054.1:0-2667 GCA_036252775.1 Solirubrobacteraceae bacterium | reverse complement strand
GGTCAGCTCGCTGAGGTCGAGCACGACCTCCGACTCGGCAAGAACGGCGCGCGAGAGCTCCTGCTCGACGGTGTGAGCAACGGCCAGGTCGAGCTCACCGCGCAGGCGAACGCGATGCTCGTCACCCTCGCGCTCGGTGGTCAGCTCGAAGTCGGGGCTGGTATCTAGCTCTGGGGCGTCCATGCGGTGGTAGCGTCCAGAGTCCCGCAGCCCCCCGCGGGGCGTCCGGAACCTGTGCGCGAGTCGGCCGAGTGTACTGCGCGCGAGACGATTTCGACACGGAGATCGTGTGCGTTGGAGCTGGTGGCGCGACTACAGGCCAGCCGCGCGGAGGGCCGAATCGTGGGCGGCCAGTTCCAGTGCGTCGGGGAGGGGCTCGAGCGCCTCGAGGCCCAGCGCGGTGCAGATCAGCCAGTCGGCGAACCAAGCGTTCTTGGGGAGCAACGGTCCATGCAGGTAGGTGCCGAGGACCGAACCCCGGCGCGCCCCCTCCAGGCGGCTGGTCCCGTCGTTGCCGTGGCCACGCAGGACGCGCCCCAGCGCCCGCTCTCCGGACAACAGCTCGGTTCGGCCGCCGTGGTTCTCAAAGCCGGCGAGGACCCGTGGTCCGGGTGGCTCGCCGTTGCTGTCGGGTCCGTCCAGATCCACCTCGATGGCGATGTTTCCGATCAACCGCGGCCCGTCGCCGCGCACCGTGCGGACGCGCAGCAGCCCCACGCCGGGGACCTCTTGGGCCCCCAGGGAGTAGGTCACCCCGAGCAGCTGATAGCCGCCGCACACACCGAGGATGACGTGGCCGGCCTCCGCGGCGGCATGCAGTGCCTCCCTCTTGGTGCTCACCAGATCTTCGGCGCACAGCAGCTGGTCGCGGTCCTGTCCGCCGCCGAGGTAGAACAGGTTGTGGGCCTCGGGGTCTACCGGCTGACCGATGCCCACATCGGTCAGCTCAAACCCGATCCCTCGCCAGGCGCATCGCCGCTCGAGCATCAGCAGGTTGCCCCGGTCGGCGTAGATGTTCATCAGGTCCGGGTACAGGGCGCAGACGCGAAGCTCAGGCACCGAAGATCACCACCTGGCTGTCCACGTGCTCCTCGGTGGCACCAATGCGGCGGCGGCCTAGCGGTCGCAGGCCCACGCGGCGGGCCTCGACGGCCAGCGCATCGGGGTCGACGCGATCTAGCCCGATCACGTCCAGCTGTGAGCGCGCCGGGTGGGGGGGTGCGATCACCTCGCGGCGTCGCTCGAGCACGAAGCGCTCCGGCTCGATACGAGCGGCCAGGGGCTGGCTGCGATAGCGGCGATGCGCGCACACCAGCTCGTCTGCCTTCATGTCATCGGAGGCGCCCTGCTCAAGGTCGAAGGGATCGATCTCGGTCACGATCGCCGCCGCCACTCGCCCGCCGGGCTGCAGATGCGCGCTGGCACATCGCCAGAACCCGGCGCGACCGGCGACGCCACCGAAGAGCTGGAGGGTCTGCATGGGGACCAGGATCAGGGCGAAGCGGCGGTCCAGCCGAAAGTCGCGAGCGTCGGCGACGACCACTTCGACTGACCCTGACCGTGAGGTCTCGAGGGCCTCGGCCAGCTCGGTCTCCATCTCCAGCGCCACCACATCATGGCCCAGCGCGGTAAGGGCAAGCGTCACGCGCCCGGTGCCCGCGCCTATGTCAAGGATCGATCCCTGGGCGTGCGCAGCGAGCTCGATCCACAGGGCCAGATCGGCTCGGTAGGAGCCGCACTCGAGCTCGTGCCAGATCACCAGCTCGCCGGCACCGGTGACTGAGGGGACGCTCATGCCCACGCCTCCTGTACCTCGCCGCGCTCGATCAGCAGCTCACGCAGGGCCAGCATCGCGGTGTAGGTCGGCAGGGCATAGAGGGGCTGGCCGTCCTCCCGCGCCCCCTCCAGGGCGTCATCGAGTGCCTCGGCCAGATCGTCGTGGACGACGATGCGCGCGGGGTCCACACCGGCGTACTTCAGGCGCAGGGCAAGCTCGGCGGCGCGAGTCCCCGAACAGGTGGCGCGCCGAACCCGCGGAGCCAGCTCCTCGAAGTCCGCGTCCCAAACCCAGGAGACATCTCGGCCGTCGGCGGTCTTGTCGTTGAGGATTCCCAGCAGGTGGTGCTCGCCCTGCTCGAGGGCCAGGGTGCGCAGCACCTCGTTGGCGCCGGCGGGGTTCTTGACCAGCAGGATGACCAGGCGCCCGCCCCGCACCGAGACGCTCTCCGAGCGCCCGAAGGCCGGCCGGACCCGCGCCAACGCGGCGGCCACTGTTTCTAGCCCGACTCCCAGCGATAGCGCGAGCGTGGCGGCCGCCAGGGCGTTGTAGACGTTGTACAGGCCAGGGAGACCGAGGCTGACGACGGCCTGCGCCCCACCGGCTCGCAGGCAGAAGCGGGAGGCACGCACACCATCGAGCATCACCTCGGTGGCGACCACGTCGCAGGCGGGCCGTTGAGCGCCACAGTTGGGACACTCGTAGCGTCCGAGGTGCCCAAGGTAGACGGCCTCGTAATGGTAGGGGGTGCCGCAGCGCCGACAGTGCTTGGAGTCAGAGGCATGGGCCAGGGCCGGTCGAGCCATGCTGTCATCCTCGATCCCGAAGTACAGGACCCCAGGCCGGTCGCGTCCGAGGTCGGCGATCAGTGGGTCATCGGCATTGAGGCC
>DASYID010000053.1:0-9479 GCA_036252775.1 Solirubrobacteraceae bacterium | reverse complement strand
CCACACTCCGAACCATGGACCTCGTAGCGCGGTCGGGATAGGCCCATCGCACTATGCCAGGGTTGGTAACGGACCGATACTTTATGGAGGCTTTCTGATGGCTACCAAAGCCGGCCGGCCAACCCGGATCCCTTCTGATCTGTTCGACAGCGCGATTGTCGAGGGGGCCAAGGGGAACCGCTCAGCCAAGCAACAGCTTGAGCACTGGGCGCGTGTCGGCAAGGCGGTGTGCGCCCAGCAGACCAGTGCCAGGCGTCGGGTGGAAGCGGTGTTGGCGGGTAACCTGCCGGTCGAGCAGCTCTCCGAGGCGGAAGCCGTCGTCTTCGATGCGGAGACGCAAGCCCGGGTCGAAGCGAGGCTGCAAGGAACGGATCTCGGAACGGTGCTCGCGGCGCGAGGCGTGACAACCGTGGCGTTGAACGAGCAGGGCAAGCTCACCGAGTACCGACTTGACGGGACCAGCGCGCCTCTCTGAGACAGGCGCACCTTGCCTGGGTTTCGTCGTCCGCCTGGGCTATGCTCATAAATACGTTCCTATCGGCGAACAGGCCGCGCAGCGCGGCCACGACTCCGTCGGCGATCGCGTCGGGCGGGGCCGACACGGCGAGGGGGTTGAAACCGCACGACGGCCGCGCCAGGTCAAGCACCGTGCAGGTTCGCCCGATCGGCACCAAGCCGATGGCCGCGTCGGCGGCGTCCCCCTTGGGGTCTAGCACGAGCACCGCACACCCTTCCCGGGTCAGGTCGTCCCGCACGGTGGCCAGCAGGTAGGAAGTCTTGCCCTGCTCCACCGTCCCGGGCACGGCGGTGTTCTGGCGTCGGAGCTCGGGCTCGATCGTCACCGGGCCATGCTCGTCGACGAGCAGGCCCTGGTCCCGTTTGGCCCGCGCGATGAGCGGCGACGCGGGCGCCAGGGGAAGCGGGTGGCGCTCGAGCGGTACCGCCGTGAACCCCGGCGAGGGCAGTTGCCACAAGGCGGCCAGCTCGGTCGAGGCAAACACCCCCCGGCGCAGATCGGGGACAGGGTTGCCCTCGCCCCGAGCCAGGCGGCGCGCATAGAGCGAGCCCAGACCTTGGCGCAGCCCCGTGCCGCGCGACACCAGACGGTTCTCGGCTGCCTGCGTGCACATCTCACCGGCGATGCGCTCGACCGACTCACGAGTTGACCCGACCACCCTCAGATCGCCGAAGAACAGGGCCCGGTGCTGGATCTCCAGGGCACTGCGCAGCTCACTGTGGTGCAACTGGGAGTGAGTCGGGAGCGACGGCCGGCCCGGCTCCTGACTGACGCCGGAGGCCTCGCGCTGGCGAAACAGGTGCTCAGACCAGCGGTCCAGGACGGCCGGAGCCGGGGTCAGGGCCAGCTGGACCAAGGCGGAGCCCCCGCCGGCGGCCATCGTGGTCAGCAGCCGGTCCATGAACGCCTCGGTGGGACCGTGGGAGCTGGGGACATGCAGGCGGGTCACGAACCCGCGCCGCTTCTTCAGGCGCAGGAGGCACGGAGGACGACCCGGACGCCGCGGCTCACGGCGCAACCGCAGATGCGGGTAGGCGCTGCGCAGCGCGGAGGCGATCGCGGCCTCCTGTCCGACGGGGCAGACGACGGCCAGGCGGGCCCGGGGCGGACCTGGGCCGGACGCATCCAGATGGGCCTCGAGGGACAGGGACGGCTGGCCCTGCCGGAGCCTGACCCACCACCGCACCAGCAGGCGCTTGTGCAGGGCCTCGAACATCGTCACCAACGCCTCGGCGTTCGCCTCGTCGGTTCGATACGGGACGACCTGCAACCGCTCGAACGTTCTCCGGGAGCGGGCACGAAGCCGGCTGACCGCGGCGCCCATCCCCAGCAGCACTACCGCCAGGATGACCGCGGTGAGCACGATTCTCCCTCCGACGGCGCCAGGCCGACAGGACCGGGCTAAAGCCAGGCACGGCCACTGCCGATCCTTCTATCGGGGACGTGTCATCGATCGAGAAGGGCCACCTGAAATGAACTGCCACCGTCTGATCATCGTTCTCTCTGTTTGCCTCGGTGCCCTATGGCTGGGCGCCCTGACGGCGACCGCCAGCGGTCGCCAGGGTGCCCGGGCGGCCCGTCCGCATACCGCCCGACACGGCCACCACCCGACCCGCCGCCGCCGCGTCCCCCGGCGCCACCACCGGCGGTCTCATCGCGGGCCAACGGCCCCGGCGATCCGGGGATCACGCGTCCCCCCCGCCACCCCGGGTTCTGCGGTTTCCCTTGGCACGGGTTCGGCTCCGACCGCAGCTGGCTCGGGCGGCGGCGCGACTCTGGCGGCACCTTCGTCCTGCTCCGGGGCTGACGCCCGAGCGACCGACCAGAACCTGGACGTCGTTCGCGGCGCCACCGAGTGCCTGATCAACCAGGAGCGAGCCCGCGCCGGTCTGCCCGCCCTCAAGCCCGATGGGCACCTGCAGGCGGCGGCGCAGGCCCACAGCGCCGACATGGTCGCGCGCGACTACTTCGAGCACACCGCCCCCGGCGGTCAGACCGCCGTGGCGCGAATCCTGAGCTCGGGATTCGTCCCGGAGGGCTCCGGCTACTCAGTAGGCGAGAACATCGCCTACGGCACCGGGGTTCTCGGTACCCCACGAGAGATCGTCAAGGCTTGGATGCACTCCCCGGAGCACCGGAGCAACATCCTGGACTCGGCCTACCGCTCCGAGGGCATGGGTGTCGTCGCCGCCGTGCCATCCCAGTACGCAGACGGGCAGGCGGGCGCCATCTACACCCAGGACTTCGGAGCCGTGGACTAGCGGCCGCTGGACCTAGGGTGCCGGGTGGACACGGAGGGCCACCAGCGCGAGGTCATCTCGGGGGGCGCCACTCTGGGCGTCGCCGGCCACGGTCTCGATCGTGCGGACCACATGATCAGCAGTCTTGCCGCGCAACAGCCCAAGCGCTTTAGCGAGCCCCTTCTGGCCGATCCGTCGGCCCTGCTCACCCGCCTCGGTCACCCCGTCGGTGTAGAGCAGCAGCAGGTCACCCGGGCCAAGCTCAAGCTCATCGTGATGTAGGCGCGGATCGGGGACCAGCCCTAGCAGGGTGCCGAACGAACCATGGGCTTCGACCTCACCTCCGGCCCGGAGGACCAACGGTGGGGGATGTCCTCCCAGCGCCAGCTGTACGACCGCTCCCCGCTCGCTGGAGCGCATGCTGGCCAGGCAGACGGTGGCGAACTGTCGCCTTCCGCGCTGCTCGAGCATTGCGTCGTTGAGCAGCCTCAGGATCTCCCGGGGTTCCTGCACCTGGCGGGCCGCCGCGCGCAGGGTGTAGCGCGCCAGGGCGGTGACCGCCGCCGCCTCCGCGCCCTTGCCCGAAACGTCGCCGACAAACGCGACCCAGTCTCCTGACGGGCGCTCGAAGACGTCATAGAAGTCGCCGCCCACCTCGTTCATCTCACCAGCCGCCCGGTAGCGAGCGGCTATCTCGAAGCCCGGTATCTCGGGCAGCTCGGCGGGCAGCAGTTCGGCCTGCAGCGTGTGGGCGATGCTGGAGCGCGCGGTGAACAAACGAGAGTTCTCGACGGCCAGGCCCGCGCGGCGGCCAAGCTCGATGGCCAACTGCACATCGGCCGGCTCGAAGCGCCGGCCGGACTCCGCAGAGACGAGGTAGAGCACGCCGAGGGTCCGCCCCCTTACCTTCAGGGGCGCGCTCAGCGCCGCGACCAGGCCGAGCTCTCGCAGGAGACGGAGGTGATCCTCGTCCTGGGCCGCCGCGGTCAGCATCGCATCGCTGATGTCGTTGACCAGCTCGTGCTGTCCGGTGCGGATCACGTTGGCCGCCCCGCTGGGCGCATCCCGAGCCGCCGGGTAGCGCCGGTTGACCTCCCAAGCCCACTGCTCCCGGTCAGGGTCGGTATGGGCCACGGCCACCGTGCGGATCAGGCCATCCTCGTCGAGGAGCTGAACGCTGCACCAGTCCGCGATCCGGGGCACGACGGTGCTCGCCACGTTCTTCAGGGTCGTCTCGTAGTCCAGCGAGGAGTCCAGGATCTCGCCTGCCTCGGCCAAGAAGGACGCGCGCTGGCGGGCATCGCGTTCGGCCGCGAGCAGGTTCTCGCGCTCGGTCGTGTCAAGGGTCACCACGCTCACCCCGATCACCCGATCGTCAAGACCGCGCACCGGCGTATGGGAGACCTGCCAGTGGCGTTTGTCGCTTTTGGCTGGGCCGAGCTCACCGGTGATATCCAGATTGAGCACCGCCTCGCCTGTCTCCAGGACCCGGCGGAAGGTCCTTTCCCGTTCCTCGCCGTGGACGCCGGTCACGGGGGTGGCGTCGATCAGCTCAGACAGCGTCTTGCCCTGAAAGTCGGCCGGCGTCTGACCGGACATCGCCGCATAGGCAGCGTTGACGCGCACGCAGACCAGGTCGGCGTCGTAGAACGCCAGCCCCACGGGCGCGGTGTTGAACACCGTGTCCAGAAGACCGAAGGCGCGCGCCACCTCCTGATGCAGTCGCGCGTTCTCGATGCCGATCGCGATTCGCCCGGCCAGCTGCACGACCACGGTGAGATCAGCCTCGGTGTAGTGGCGGCCCGGCAGCGTTGACAGGAAGGTGGCCGCGCCGATCACGCGGTCCTCGGCCCTCAGTGGCACGATCATGTAGCTCCGCGGCCCCAGACGTTCGTAAAGGTCGCGCTCGCCCGGCTCGAGCTCCACGGAGGCTTCGGACGGCGGGATCTCGCTGACGAGCTCCGGCTCTCCGGTGGCGATCACCCGCGCCACTCCCTCGCTGCCGCGCTTGGTATCGCGATAGCGGCGGCGCAGCGCCTGGAGCAGCTGCTCCTGCTCGGAGTCCGGGTGGCCGCTGGAGAACTGTCGCATGGTCCCGTCCGCCTCGACCACGTCCACCGTGCACCAGTCGGCCAGGGAGGGCACGGCCATGCTGACAACCTCAGACACGCTCTGCTCATAGTCCTGAGATGTCGCCAGGGTGGCGCTGGCGTCGGCCAGGAAGGCCAGCGCCAGCTGAGCGTCGATCGCGGGGCCGGGAGAGCTCTTTCTCTGGGCGGTCTGGCTCATGGCTCGTCGACCATGTCCAGGCGCTCGTCCAGGGCCGTGACCTCGAAGATCCGCCTGACTGCCCGCGGCCCATGCACGAACCGTGCCCGGCGCCCGGCTTCCCGGGCCCGCGTGTCGATCACGAACAGGGCGCGCAGGCCACTGGAGTCCAGGAAGGCCAGCGAGCGCAGGTCGACAACCACGCTGTCGAGGTGCTCCCAGTCGCGAGGCTCGGGGGCGGCGTCCTCAAGGGCAGGCGCGGAGGCAATGTCCAATTCCCCGCTCAGGCGCAGGGTCAGCACGCGCCCTTCCTGGATGGCGTCGATCGAGAAGCCAGTGATCGGCTCGGAGGTCAATGTGAGGAGGCGGGCCCTGCGTCCCGGTAACTGAAGGGCGCAAGTCTAATGCTCGGAGGACCGTCAATAAACCGGGCCCCGCCGCAGCGACTCGGCCATCTCGCGCTCGACCTCATCGAGCTCGATCTCACCACGAGCGTACCGCTCGCGCAGGACCGCCTCGGGGGTGAGCTTGGCTACCTCGTCGGAAACCAGGGGGGCGCGGATGCTGCGCTGGCCCGGCGCGCTGACAGCGGCCAGTCGCCAGCTCTGGCCGTCGTGCACCAGCGACCACTGCTCGTCGCGCCTCTGCTCACCCGCCGATTCGAATAGCACCGCTCCTGAGCGATCGTCGAGCAGGCGTTCGACCATACGTATCGTCAGCACCGTCTCGACGCGGGGCAGCGACGCCCGGTCGCGGGGAATCGGCCCCAGGACCGGGTCGGGCTCGATCCCGGGATTGGCCTCAAAGCCAGTGAAGCGCAGATCCTCGATCAACGGGCTGGAGAGCTCATGAAGCTGATGGGCGGCCAGCAGCCCGGAGATCCGTGCCCGCTGGAGCTCGAGGAACGCAGTCGTGACGAAGCGTTCGGCCAGGTCGGGATCACGCAGAGACCAACTCTGCTGGACGGCGAAGAAGATATCTCGAAGCCGGCGCCGCAGTGCCTCGGGGGAGAAGCGGGGATCGACCTGGGCCAGGGCCTGCAGCTGCTCGGCACCGTCGGGCCCCTTGGATCGACCCAGCAGGTCTCGCAAGCCCACGCTATCGCTCGTAGACCGCCGGTCCGTCGTCGCGGTTGACGTCGGCCGTCTTTAGGTGGTACTTGCCTTCCTCCTCCTGCTGGACCTCGTCGACCACCCACCCGAACTCGGGATGACGGCCGAAGGTCCAGAACTCGGTGAACGGCTGAAGGTCGGTGGAGCCGTCGATGAGCTGGCCCTGGGCGTCCTCGATCCAGTCGCGGGCCCAGCCCTTGAGGTGCACGACGAAGCGATCCTCGCTGTCGTTGGTGACGTTGTGGATGCGGACCACCTGCGCCCTCTCGAGCGCGACGTCCTCCAGCCGGTCAAACCGGCCCTGGCGCTCCATTCCCTTCAGCTGCATCTCGATGCGATCGAACAGGGCGTCGGAGACAAACGGCCGGGCCCATCCCGCGTTGCGCTGACGCCACGCGTCCTGAACCGACAGAAAGCACTCTCGCACCCGCTCGTTGAGGGCCTCGGGATCCCAATACTCGTCGTCCGCCGTCGCCAGTTCGGCCTGCCGACGGGCTTCCTGGGCCCGTTTGAGCTCGTGCCGGCCCTCCAGCGACGACACCTTCCAGTTGGGGGCGGAGTAGCCGCCAGCGGAGGGCCCCGCGGCGTAGCCCCCCGGGATTCCGCCGCTCGCGCCCGGTGGCCCGGGTGCCGGCGACCCGCCGGCCAGCGGCCCTGGACCGCCCGCGGACTGGCTGTCGCGGTAGGCGCGGTACAGCGCTCGCCCCACCTGGAACAGCACATAGAGCACGAACAGGGTCAGCAGCAAGCCGAGCAGCCCGCCGCCCCCACCGCCGAAGAAGAAGAAGTGAGGGAACCCGAATCCTCCGCCTCCGGCGCGCCCACCGAACCCACCACCGTGTCCACCGAACCCGCCGCCCCGACCACCGAAGTGTCCCGTTCCGCCCCCGAAGCGCGCCGCGGCGGAGGCAGGTAGGGCCAGGGCCGCAAAGGCGACCAGAGATAGCAGGGTCCGGCCTCGGGAGGCGATCATCCACTCAGGGTGGCACACCCTGTGGTTGAAGTCCCGCACCACGCGTCCTGCCTTCCCGCCTCGAGCGCCGGTTTCACGTCCGACCTGGCCGGGTAGCTCTGGCGGCGCCAAACCAACGCTCGCGGCCCGGAGGCCCCAATGCGCTTTGCTGTCCTGGGACTGCTGCTGGCGGCAATCCTGTTCATAGCCAGCAACGGACACCTGCTGTTCCTGCCCTTGTTCTTCGTGCTGCCCCTCGGCGGGCTGCTCGGGCACCGCCGCCGACGCCGAGGGCTCTGAGGCTCGACGTGCCGGGTCCGGAGACGGTCACCCTTCCGGCTCGCGCCTGGGCGGTGATGGCGATCGTGGTGGTGATGATGTTCGTGATCTTCGGCTTCATGCTCGCCTCGATCGAGTCCCAGCGCCAGCACGTGATCGATCAGGACCGCAAGGTATCGATCCTCTTCGATCAGGTGCACCCACTGCTGCAGGCCGCGCCGCCGCTGGTTCGCTCCGCCCAGCCATTGCTCGCCCAGGCGGCGCGTCTGGCGGGACCGTTGATGCGAGGTGGTGCCCGCGTCAGTCGCCTGCTGAGCGAGGCGTCCGCTCTGTTTGCGCAGGCCGCCCGCCTGCTGGTCGGTCTCAGCCGATCTGACGCCCCCGGGGCGCTGGCGGCGGCGGGAGCCCTCGCCCGCTCGATCGACCGCCACAACCCGACCGGCCTGATCGACGCCGGACGCGCTCTGCTGTCGGAGATCGCCGACCGCAACCTGCTGGCCAAGGCCCAGGCCGCCGCCGAGGTCGCCCCGCGGCTGGAGGGTCTCCAGCGACGGCAGATTCGACTCCAGCTGCAGTCACTGGCCGTCCAGAGGGCAACCCTGCGGGCTCAGCTTCGTGGCCTGGCCGTGCAGGAGGAGTCGCTCAAGCACGTGGCCAGCCTGGACCGCCGGACAGGCGGACAGATCACCCCGGCACCCACTCCCGCCATCCCCTGAGCCCCACCCCACCGGGCGATCGGGGGCCCGGCCGCTGGCGGGCTCAGTAGGAAATGTGCCGGCAGCCGAACAGGTGATACCGGCGCCGGCTGCGGTGGCTCAGATACACGCGCGCCCGACCCGATCCGCAGTGGATCTCGCCCCGCCCGAAGTGGGCATGGACCACATCACGCCCGGCACCGGTGTACACGAAGTTCGTGCCGTGGCTGGTGTAGATGAAGTCCCGGCCGGTGCCGCCGTAGAGATGGTCCACCTGTGAGTCCGGCTGGCCGCTGGGCTTGTAGTCGCCCCACAGCACGTCGCCCACGTTGCCCGCGTAGAGGGTGTCGTTGCCGTGACCACCGAGCAGCTCGTTGTGGCGGTCGGGCAGCCCCCGGCGCGTCCGGCTCAGATCGGGACGGTTGACGTAGAGGATGCCGTTGATGTGGGGCCAGCCGGCGTGACTGGCTTTGGCATGAGCGAAGGCCGCCAGGGCCAGGAGGCCGACTGCGGCCAGAGCACACGGGAATGCTCTCAGCGACACGGCTGCTCCCTACCCCGGATGGCGGTTCGGCGAACCGGGCCGGGGTCACCGCGGTCGGTGGCACGATGACGCGCGCCGGCGCGCGTCATCGTGCCTTGGTGCCGGTGAACACGTCCGCGTCGAGGATGTCCATGACCCAGCCGAAGTGCTGGAGGACGACGTCGTAGGGGGCCGAGTTGAAGCAGCGAGCGGGCATCGGTCAATGCTCCCACCGCTCCGACGCCAACCCACAGACAGACGCGCAGACGAGCTTCCATGGTTGTGGAACGACCTGGGGCGCGCCGGTTTCCCAGCGCGCCCCAAGGCACGTCAGACGCCCGAGTTAGGGCTAAGGGGTTGTGCTGGCCCCGCCGCTCGTGCTGGCACCGCCCGACGTGCTGGCACCGCCCGACGTGCTGGCCCCGCCAGTGGTGCTGGTGCCCCCACTGCCGTCCGTCCCAGGGATGCCGTCGTTCGCCCTCGCACAGGAGTTCAGTCCGGCCGCCGTGGCTGCATCGGCCTGCGCTTTTCCGTCGGTCGCAACGGTCGGCTTGTTCGGCAGGCGGTCCACGTTATCAATCCCTCCCCCGGCGCCACTTACATAATCGTTCACAAACTGACCAAAGGCCGCGACGTACTTGTCGTAGGCCGCCTTCTTGTCGGCCGGCGGGCTGATCTTTTTGAGGCTGGCGAGTTGGGCCTGGAATATGGGGATCTTGGCCTTGACTCCATAGGTGTCAAAGCGCTTGCTGTTCGCGTCGTGACAGACCTTGTTGGCCTGCGCCACATAGTCGCCGGAGCTACCGCCGCAACTGGCGAGGGCCAGAACGGCCAGCACTAGTAAAAGGGCCGTGACGGCACGGCCAATCGACTGAGGCATACACATCCTCCTC
>DASYID010000052.1:0-9160 GCA_036252775.1 Solirubrobacteraceae bacterium | reverse complement strand
GAGAACATCCTCCTGAAGCTGATCCAGGCCGCCGACTTCGACGTCAAGAAGGCCGAGACGGGGATCATCTACATCGACGAGGTCGACAAGATCGCGCGCAAGGCCGACAACCCGTCGATCACGCGCGACGTGTCCGGCGAGGGTGTGCAGCAGGCGCTGCTGAAGATCCTCGAGGGCACGCAGGCATCGGTGCCGCCGCAGGGTGGGCGCAAGCACCCCCACCAGGAGTTCCTCACGATCGACACGACGAACATCCTGTTCGTGTGCGGCGGCGCGTTCGCCAACCTCGACAAGGTGATCGAGCGACGCATCGGCCACAAGGGCGTCGGCTTCGGCGCCGCGATCAAGCCGAAGATCAACAAGGACACGGGCGAGGTGTTCGAGCACTGCCTGCCCGAGGACCTCATCTCCTACGGCCTGATCCCCGAGTTCATCGGCCGCCTGCCGGTGATGAGCGCCATCCACCAGCTGTCGCGTGATGATCTCGTCACGATCCTGACCGAGCCGCGCAACGCGCTGGTCAAGCAGTTCCAGCGCTTCTTCAGCTTCGACGGCATCGAGCTGGTGTTCTCCGACGATGCCCTCACCTCGGTCGCCGACAAGGCGCTGGAGCGCGAGACCGGCGCCCGCGGCCTGCGCTCGATCATCGAGGAGGTGCTGCTCGAGGTCCAGTTCGAGCTGCCCTCGCGCCGCGACGTCAAGAAGTGCGTCGTGACCAAGGAGACGATCGAGAAGGGCCTGACCCCCACCTTGGTCACCGAGGCCGCGCCGGAGGAGCCCGCCGAGGAGCTACGGGAGGAGTCGGCCTAAGCGGCCGGTGCCGATGCCCGGCCTGACCCGGCTGCGTGCTGTCCCCTGGGCGATGGCCCTCGAGGTCGCCTCGGTGGCGCATCGCCACTGGAAGACCCTGTCTGACTCCGAGCGCTCGCGACTGGCTCGCCTACTGCGCGAATCCAAGGGCAATCCCCGCAACCTCACGGCGCGTGAGCGCTCAGAGCTCGCCCGCCTGGTCTCCAAGCTCGACGTGCCCGGCATAGGCCGCGACCTGCTGCCGTTCGCCGGACGCCTGCGCGGCCGGCGCTAGAGCGCTCGCCCTAGACTGCGCCTCCGTGGCCGGCCTCGAGTCGCGAACTCGCTTTGAGCCATCCGAGGTCGAGCCCCGGATCATCGAGCGCTGGCTGAGCTCGGGCCTGTTCTCACCCGAGGCGGCGGGCCCCGCCGCGGAGAACTACTCGGTCGCCATCCCGCCGCCCAACGTCACCGGCGCGCTGCACATGGGCCACGCCCTCAACGGGGCGATTCAGGACGCGCTGGTCCGCTACCACCGCATGCTGGGCCGGCGTACGCGCTGGACGCTGGGCACCGACCACGCGGGGATCGCCACCCAGACGCAGGTGGAGAAGTCACTGGTGCAGGAGGGGACCAGCCGCGAGGAGCTGGGGCGCGAGGCGTTCGTGCAGCGGGTGTGGGCCTGGCGGGAGCGCTACGGCGGGACGATCGTCGAGCAGTTCAAGCGCCTCGGGGCGTCCTGTGACTACCAGCACGAGCGCTTCACCCTGGACGAGGACTACGCCCAGGCGGTGGCGCGAGTGTTCGTCGACCTCTACCACGCTGGCCTGATCTACCGCGACCACTACCTGGTCAACTGGGACCCGGGCAGCGGCTCGGCTATCTCCGACCTCGAGGTCGCCGACCGCGAGGTCACCGACACCCTCTATGACGTCGCCTACCCGCTGATCGGCGCCGCGCCCGACGAGGCCCAGGAGGTGATCGTGGCCACGGTGCGCCCGGAGACCATGCTGGCCGACACGGCGGTGGCCGTCAACCCGCTCGATGAGCGCCACGCTCACCTGATCGGACGACGGGTGCGCCTGCCGCTGGTCAACCGCGAGCTGCCGATCATCGGCGACGAGTACGTCAAGGCGGACTTCGGCACCGGTGCGCTGAAGGTGACCCCGGGTCACGACCCCAACGACTTCGAGATCGGGCGCCGTCACGACCTCAACCAGCTCAGCGTCATCGGCGAGGACGGTCGCATGACCGACCTGGCCGGTCCCCGCTTCACCGGGCTGGAGGTCTCAGAGGCCCAGGTCGCGGTGGTGCAGGCCCTGCGCGAGCAAGGCTACCTGCGGGCCGAGCGTCCCTACACCCACACCGTGCCCTACTCGCACCGCTCGGGCCGGCGGATCGAGCCTCTGGTGTCGTTGCAGTGGTTCATGCGCATGGACGAGCTCGCTGCGCCCGCGGCCGAGGCGGTGCGCAGCGCCACCGTCCGCATCCACCCGGCCAGCCAGGCCCGACGCTACCTGCAGTGGCTGGAGGAGATCCGGCCCTGGTGCATCTCGCGCCAGCTGTGGTGGGGCCACCAGCTCCCGGTCTGGTATCGGGGCCAGGAGACCCACGTTGCTCTGACCCCGCCCGAGGGGGACGGCTGGCGGCGCGACGAGGACGTGCTCGACACCTGGTTCTCCTCGGCGCTGTGGCCGTTTGCCACCCTCGGCTGGCCCCAGACGACCCCCGAGCTGGACGCCTTCTATCCCACCAGCGTGCTCTCGACCGCCCGCGACATCCTGTTTCTGTGGGTGGCGCGGATGGTGATGATGGGTCTGCGCTTCACCGGCGAGGTCCCGTTCTCTGACGTGTACGTGCACTCGGTCATCCAGGCCCCCGACGGCCGGCGCATGTCCAAGTCCCTGGGCACGGGGATCGATCCCCTGGACGAGATCGATCGTCACGGCGCCGACGCCGTGCGCTTTGGGCTACTGGCCATGTCCTCCTCCCAGGATGTGCGCTACTCACCCGAGAAGGTCCAGCAGGGCCAGGGCCTGGCCAACAAGCTCTTCAACGCGTCGCGCTTCGTGCTCATGCACGTCGATCCCGCCGCGCGGGCCGCGCCGGCGCCGGAGACCATCGAGGATCGCTGGATCCTGTCGCGCCTGGAACGGGCCAAGCAGCAGACCGCCGAGCGCCTCGAGGGCTATGACTTCTCCCACGCCGCCCTGGGCCTGTATGACTTCGTCTTCGGCGAGCTGTGCGACTGGTATCTGGAGCTGGTCAAGCCACGGCTGGAGCCCGCGGCTGACGCCGAGGCGCGCGCATCCGTGTCAGCCAACCTCCTGCACGTTCTGTCCGAGACGCTCGCGCTGGCCCATCCGGTCATCCCGTTCGTGACCGAGGAGATACACGCCCACCTGCGGTCGGCCTCTGACCCCGAGCTGCTGGCCGGCGCCCGCTGGCCGGCCGCGCATCCCGAGCTGCTCGACGAGCCCTCCGAACGCGCCGTCGCGCGAGCGATCGAGGCCGTGCAGGCCGTGCGCGGCTGGCGCGACAGTGTCGGATGCGCCCCGCGCCTGGAGGTCCCCGTGCGCCTGGAGGCGCCCGGCTATGAGCAGACCGGCGGGCTGCTGGCCCGCATGGCCCGTCTGCGCCTGGCCGGCGAGGAGCAGGCGTCGGCCCCGGCCGTGGCGACCGTGGCGGTCCCGGGCGGCAGCGTGGCCGTGCTGGACGTCAGCGGCCTGGATCTCGGCGCCGCCCAGCGACGCGTGCAGGAGAGCGCGCGCCGGCTGCGCTCGGAGATCGCCCGCGCCGAGGGCAAGCTCGCCAACGCCGGCTTCGTGGCCAAGGCGCCCCCCGCGGTGGTCGAGGCCGAGCGGGCCAAGCTGGCCGCCCTGCGGGCCGAGCTGGAGGCGCTGTGACCGGGTGGCCCGAGCCGGCGCCCCGGGGCTGGAGTCCTCGTCAGGCAGAGTCCTACCTGGAGTCCCTGGAGCTGTTCGGGATGCGCTTCGGGCTGGATCGGATGCGGCGCCTGATGACGGCGCTCGACTCGCCTCAGCGCACGTTCGCCAGCGTCCACGTGGTGGGCACCAACGGCAAGTCATCGACCACCCGCATGATCGCCGCCATCCTCGAGGGTCACGGCTTGCGCAGCGGGGCCTACCTGTCACCCCACCTCGTCTCGTTCACCGAGCGGGTGCGCGTCAGCAATCGCGACGTGTCCGAGGCCGACCTCGCCGCCGCCGTGCAGCGTGCCGCCCACGCTGCGCAGCTGGTGGACCGGACGCTGACCGACCCGGGCGATCGCGTGACCCAATTCGAGGCCCTGACCGCCGCCGCGTACGCCGAGCTGGCGCGCCGCCGGGTCGACGTGGCCGTCATCGAGGCGGGCCTGGGCGGCCGCTACGACGCGACCAACGTGCTCGACGCTCAGGTCGCCGTGCTGACCAACGTCGGGCTCGAGCACACCCGCTGGCTGGGACCCACCGTCGCCGACATCGCCCGCGAGAAGCTCGCGGTCCTGGCCCCGGGTGCCACCCTGGTGGTGGGCGCCGACCTCGACGCCGGCGCCGAGGAGCCCGTGGCCGAGGCCGTCGCTCAGCGTGGCGCTCGTCTGCTGCGCGCGGACGCTCAGCCCGCCGGGGCCGCGGCCGCGGACCTGCTGGGCGCCGGCGGCGCCTACCAGCGTCGCAATTTCGCCCTGGCGTGCACGGCCGCGCAGGCGTTCCTCGACCACGCCCAGCGATCGTGGTCGGTCCAGGCGGTGCAACGCGCCGCGGCCGACACGCGCGTGCCGGGTCGCTTCGATGTGCTGGCCGGCGATCCGCCCACCCTGCTGGACGGAGCCCACAATCCCGCCGGGATCCAGGCCCTGGTCGGATCGTTGCCCGGCTGGCAGCGGGGGCGCCCTCTGACCGCGGTGGTGTCCGTTCTCGATGACAAGGACGCGGCCGGCATGCTGGCGGCCCTGCTGCCCCACTGTCAGCGGGTGATCTTCACGGCGACGACCAATGCCCGCGCGCTGCCGCCGGGCACCCTGGCGTCGCTGGCCGGCCAGCTCGGCGCGGCCGATCGCAGCGAAATCGAGCCCGACCCCACCGCGGCGCTGGCGCGGGCCCGGCGCGAGGCAGGCGGCGGCGTGGTGCTGGCCACGGGCTCCATCCACCTGATCGCCGACCTGCTGCGTGACCCCGGCGTGCGAAGCTCAGCGTCGTGAGCGAAGACGGCCCCTCCGTACTGGCCATGATCGGCGCCGTGGCGGCCATCGTCGCGCTGGTCATCCTGGTGTTCTTCGGCCTGGGCTACGCCTTCGGACGGCTGTTCCTGTAGGTCCCGGTCCGGGATCGTTTCGAGGGTGCCGACCCACTACACTCGCGCGATCATGCCGATCTTCGCCTACTTCGGGATCAACTCCAGCGGGGTCAACCTGGCCATCAACCTGCTGATCCTGCTGCTGGTGGTGATCTGGCTGGCGCTGGTGTACTGGACCTACGCCGACGCGCGCCGCCGGATCGTCGACCCGATGCTGGTCGGCTGCGCCACCGCGGCCTCGCTGTTTCCGTTCATGGGGACGATCGTCTACATGATCGTGCGCCCGCCGGAGTTCTTAGACGACGTGCGCGAGCGTGAGCTGGAGATGCAGGCAACCGAGGCACGGCTGCACGAGCTCGACTTCGGGCTCTGCCCCCACTGCGACTACGAGATCCAGCGTGACTACCTGCTGTGCCCGAACTGCCTGCGCAAGCTCAAGGACCCGTGCGTCAACTGTGCCAAGCCGCTGGAGCAGGCCTGGAGCATCTGTCCGTACTGCGAGACCCAGGTGCCCGGCGCCGTGCCGCCGCGACGCTCGCGCCGGCGGCGTGAGACGGTCGAGACCGCCGCGGTGACCGATCCCTCCAGCGGCGCTTAGGCGGGCGCTTTGCCGATCGTGCAGCGCACCCTGATCCTGGTAAAGCCCGACGCCTTCGCCCGCAACCTCACGGGCGAGATCATCCGGCGCTTTGAGCGCAAGGGCCTGGCGCTGGTCGCCTTGCGCCTGTTGACGATGACCCGCGAGCTGGCCGAGCGTCACTACGCCGAGCACGAGGGCAAGCCCTTCTTCGGCGAGCTGGTCGATTTCATCACCTCGGGGCCGCTGGTGGCCATGGTGCTCGAGGGGGAGGAGGCCATCCGGGCCGCGCGTCAGGTGATTGGAGCCACCAACCCGCTCGAGGCGGCGACCGGGTCGATCCGAGGAGACTTCGCCGTGCAGACGGGCCAGAACATGGTCCACGGCTCCGACGCCCCGGAGTCCGCCGAGCGCGAGATCGCGCTGTTCTTCGGCGAGCTGGCCTGAGCTCCGCGCCGCCACCGCTGGTCCTGGCCTCGCGCTCGCCGCAGCGTCGCGCGATCCTCACTCAGCTGAGGATCCCGTTCGTCGTGCGCGCCGTCGACGTCACCGAGCTCAGCGAGGGCGAGCCGGGTGAGCTGGTCGAGGCCAACGCCCGTCGCAAGGCGTGTGCGGGTGCTGCGGCAGACGTCTCGGCGGACTCGGCGGACCCGAGGCAGTGGGTGCTCGGCGTAGACACGGTCGTCGTCCTCGACGCCGACATCCTGGGCAAGCCCGCCGACGCGGTCCACGCCGGCGAGACGCTTGCTCGCCTCGCCGGCCGCACCCACCGCGTGTTCAGCGGCGTCGCCGTGTCGCGGGCCGGCGTCCTGGAGTCGTTGCACGAGGTCACCACGGTGACCTTCCGGTCCCTGCCGGCCGACGCGCTGGAGCGCTACGTGGCCAGCGAGGAATGGCGGGGCCGGGCCGGGGGCTACGCGATCCAGGGGCTGGGGGCGGCCCTGGTCAGGCGCATCGAGGGCGACTATCTCAACGTGGTGGGCCTGCCCGCGGGAGCGCTGCTGGACCGGTGGCCCGAGCTGGGCCTCGGCGGGGCCTGAGCCTTGGTTTTGCAGCCGTTTTTCGCGTGCAAGCTGGCGTTCGTGCCCTCCGGCCCAGGCCGGACGTTCGCTACACTCCGCCCGGGCGCCGACCCCTGGCCGCACTCGCGCGCTGGCCACGGGACGAGCGCCCTCCTCGCAGATCATGGGCTTCTTCAGCTACCTCACCGGGTTCGGTGGCCGCGACATGGCGGTCGACCTCGGTACGGCCAACACGCTCGTGTACGTCCGCGGGCGCGGAATCGTGTTGTCTGAGCCCAGCGTGGTGGCGATCGACTCGCGCAGCGGAGAGGTCCACGCCGTGGGCATCGAGGCCAAGCGCATGCTCGGCCGCACCCCCGGCACGATCTCGGCGATCCGCCCCCTCAAGGACGGCGTGATCGCCGACTTCGACGTGACCGAGGAGATGTTGCGCCACTTCATCCAGAAGGTGCACCAGAACCGCTGGGCTCACCCGCGCGTGGTGGTGTGCGTGCCCTCCGGGGTCACCGGCGTGGAGAAGCGGGCGGTCGAGGAGGCCTGCCTGTCGGCGGGGGCTCGAACCGCCTACCTGATCGAGGAGCCGATGGCGGCGGCGATCGGAGCGGGCCTGCCCGTGGGCGAGCCGACCGGCTCGATGGTGGTGGACATCGGCGGTGGCACGTCGGAGGTGGCGGTCATCTCGCTCGGGGGGATCGTCGTCTCCCAGTCGATTCGCATCGGCGGCGACGAGCTCGACGAGGCGATCATCAACTACGCCAAGCGCGAGTACAAGTTGCTCATCGGTCAGCAGACCGCCGAGGAGCTCAAGCTGGAGATCGGATCGGCCTACCCGATGGCCGAGGAGGTGCAGGCGGAGATCCGCGGGCGCGACATGGTCTCGGGTCTGCCCAAGACCGTCGTGCTCACCAGCGAGGAAATCCGCCAGGCGCTGGAGGAGCCGCTGGCCCAGATCATCGATGCGGTCAAGGAGACCCTGGACCGCACTCCCCCCGAGCTGGCCTCGGACATCATGGACCGCGGGATCATGCTCGCGGGGGGCGGGTCGCTGCTGCAGGGACTGGACGAGCGCCTGCGGGACGAGACCCAGATGCCCGCCCATCTGGCCGAGTCCCCGCTGACCTGCGTGGCGGTGGGCTCGGGTCGCTCGCTGGAGGAGTTCGAGGTCATCCACCGCTCCAACAAGCACTCTCGAAACCGGCGCCGGCGCTATCAGTGATCCTCCCGGCCCCCGCACACCGCGCCTCCGCCTGCGCCCCCCGGGCGGACGGGGCCCTGGGCGCACGTAAGCTCTCACTCAACCTGACTTCGGAAGGCTCTTCACCGTGTATGACAAGACGGTGCGTCGTCGCCGAGCGGTCCTCGGACTGCTCGTCGCCCTCTCCCTGATCCTACTCACCGCCTACTTCGGCGAAGCCTCGGGCGGTGGCCTGCACGCCATCCAGCGCGGCTTCCTGGAGGTCGTCTCGCCGATCCAGGACGGCGCCAGCCGGGCGCTGAAGCCGGTGCGCGACCTGTTCGGCTGGTTCGGGGACACCCTGAACGCCAAGTCCGAGCGCGACAGCCTGCGCAAGCAGCTCGACGCCCTGCGCGCCCAGCGCATCCAGGACGTCTCCGGCGCGCGCGAGGCCGGCTCGCTGAAGAAGCTGCTCGGGTTAGACCGATCCCTGAAGCTGGCCGACTACCGCCCGGTCAGCTCTCGGGTGATCGGGCAGTCGCCGACCGTCTGGTACTCGCAGATCAACGTCGACCGGGGAAGCTCGGACGGCGTGGGTCGAGACGAGCCGGTGATCAACGGCGACGGTCTGGTGGGCAAGGTCACCGTCGTCACGCCCAACACCTCGGTCGTGACCCTGATCACCGACCACACCAGCGGAGTGTCCGCGCGGGTCAACGAGACCGGGGCGCTCGGGATCGTCCAGCCCGCGGTCGGGGACCCCAACCAGCTGGTGCTGCAGGATCTGCAACGCAGCGACACGGTTCGGACCAGCGACCAGGTGGTCACCTCGGGCACGATCTCCAGCCGCCTGGACTCGATCTTTCCGCCCGGCATCCCCATCGGCCAGGTGACCAAGGTGTCTGACTCCGAGCTGACCAAGTCGGTCACGGTGCGCCCGTTCGTCTCCCTGCGGCGCCTGGACTACGTCCAGATCCTCGTCCCCCGGCACAAGTCCGCCCAGGGATGAACGTCGTCTCCCCCCAGCTGGCGCTGCGCATCGTCGCCCTCGCCTCGATCGCGGTGATCGTGCAGATCACGGCGGTCTCCCAGATCTCGATCTTCGGTGTCAACGCCGACCTCTCGCCCCTGATCGTGATGGGGGTGGGGCTGCTGTGCGGGTCGGTCGCCGGCGCGGTGGCGGGCTTCGGCGTGGGGCTGTTCATCGACCTCGCCCTGGTGCAAACGCTGGGCGTCTCGTCGCTGATCTACGTGGCCGTCGGCTACGGCGCCGGCCGGCTGGGCGAGCTGCGCGACCCGCAG
>DASYID010000051.1:0-7017 GCA_036252775.1 Solirubrobacteraceae bacterium | reverse complement strand
GCGCTGACCCCGCTGGCCGCCGGGGCCGCAGCCACCGCGATCGCCACCTGCGGATACGCCGTCGTGCAGTTCCTGCTTGGGGTCGACGCCCCCGTCAGCCTGTTGCTGGTGCGCCAGATCGTCGCCACGGTGGTCGTCAACACGATCATCGCGCTGCCTGTGCATGCCGTCGTGCGCCGCTGGCTGGAGCCGGGGCTGCCCGATGACCCGCGGCGGCGCCGGCGGCGCGCCTACACGACCGGCGGGTTGAGCCCGCTGTCTCGCGCATGATCTCCCCGGTCGACGATCGCCGGCCGCCGATCACCCCCCAGCTCGCGCTGCGGGTGGCCGTTCTCGGGGGGCTGGCCCTGGTGCTGTTCGGGATCGTCTTCTTTCGCCTGTGGTACCTCCAGGTCCTCTCGGGCGACCAGTACGTCCAGCAGGCCAACGCCAACCGTGTCCGTCATGTCGCCACCCCGGCCCCGCGCGGGGACATCGTCGACCGCAACGGGCAGATCGTGGTGACCAGCCGGGCCGCCACCGCCGTGCAGATCGTCCCTGACCAGTTGCCCGCCGATACGGCCGCGCGACAGCTGCTCTACGCCCGCCTCGGACGAGTACTGCAGATGAGCCCGGGCGCGATCGAGGCCACGGTGGCCAAGAAGGTCAAGCAGCTGCGCTACGCCAACGTCACCATCAAGCTCGACGCCGGACGCGCGGTGCTCGACTACATCGCCGAGCGCGGTGACCAGTTCGGCGCGGCGGTCGTCACCCCCCAGGTCTACCTGCGCCAGTATCCCAACCGTCAGCTGGCCGCCCAGCTGCTGGGCACGGTCGGGGAGATCGATCCCGCCGAGCTCAAACTGGCGCGCTACCGCAGCGTGCGTCAGGGCACGGTCATCGGCAAGGGAGGGATCGAGTGGAGCTATGACCGCTACCTGCGCGGGCGCGACGGCGACAAGCGCGAACAGGTCAACGCCAACGGCTTGCCCGCCCGCAACATCGCCCGGCTGGCCCCCGTCGCCCCCAAGCCGGGCCACCAGCTCAAGCTCTCCCTGGACATCGGCCTGCAGAAGGAGGGCCAGTCGGCGCTCGGGCAGGCCATCGGGTTGGCGCAGGGCAACGGTCACCCCGCCCAGGCGGGCGCCTTCGTGGCCCTGGACCCCTCCAACGGCCAGGTGCTGGCCATGGGCTCCTATCCCAGCTTCGACCCGACCGTGTTCGCCAAGCCGATCTCGCGGGCCAAGTACCGCGCGCTCAGCAGCCAGTCCAACGGCGCCCCCCTCTACGATCGGGCCATCGCCGGCCAGTATCCGACCGGGTCGACATTCAAGCCGATCACCGCCCTGGCCTCCCTGCAGACCGGCCTGATCACCCCCGAGACCCCGATCGCCAGCCCCGGCTGCATCACCATCGGCAGCGCCGGCCAGCAGTTCTGCAGCGCCGGCAAGGCCGACTTCGGCACGATCTCGCTGCGCGACGCCCTGCGCGTCTCCTCCGACGTGTACTTCTACCGGCTGGGCGAGCAAGCCAACGGCCAGTCGGGGGAGGTCATCCAGAGCTGGGCGCGGCGCCTGGGGCTGGGCCACCCGACCGGCATCGACCTGCCGGGCGAATACGGCGGGCTGATCCCCGATCGCGCGTGGCGGGCCCGCGTCGGGCTCAAGGAGGCGCGCTGCCGAGCCCGGCGCCACGTGGCCTCCTGCGGTATCTCCGACGAGCGCCCCTGGACGGTGGGTGACAACGTCAACTTCGCCGTGGGCCAGGGCGACCTGCAGGCGACGCCCCTGCAGATGGCCGTGGCCTACTCCACGATCGTCAACGGCGGCCGGGTGGTCAGGCCCCATCTGGGGCTGGAGGTCGAGGATCATCTCGGCCGCCTGGTGCAGCGCATCACTCCCGGCGCGACCCGCCACGTGGCGTTCTCCTCCTCCAACCGCCAGGCGATCCTCGACGGGCTGCGGGCCGCCGCCAGTCAGCCCGGCGGGACCTCGGCCGACGTGTTCAACGGGTTTCCCCGCGTCGTGTACGGCAAGACGGGCACCGCCCAGCGCCAGGGTCAGGACGACCAGTCCTGGTATGTCTGCTACGCGCCTGACGCCCGCCGTCCGGTCGTCGTCGCCGTCACCGTCGAGAAGGGCGGCTTCGGGGCCGAGGCCGCGGCGCCCGCGGCCCGCCTGATCCTGTCGCAGTGGTTCGGTGTGTCCAAGCAGCTCGTCGCCGGCCACTCCCGGACCCGATGAGCATCCTGTCCCCATGACCACCGCGCCACTGCCCATCCCCGGCACCCCGATTCAGCCCGCGGGCGAGCCGCCGCCCCCCGAGCGCGTCGGCCTGCTGCCCTTCGACCCCCTGCTGGCGCTGGCCACGTTGGCCCTGTGTGTGTGCTCGCTGGTCACCCTCAACTCGGCCACCCGTGGCGACGTGGCGGGCCAGCCGCACTTCTACGTCGATCGCCAGGCGCTGTACTTCGGCGTCGGCCTGGTGGCGATGGTCGGGCTGTCGCGGGTGGACTACTCGCGCCTGCGCGAGCTGAAGTACGGCCTGTACGCCGCGCTGCTGGGCACGATCGTGCTCGTCCTGGTGCTCGGCCGCGCCGCGCGCGGCTCGCAGCGGGCGATCACGCTTCCCTTCTTCTCCTTTCAGGCCTCCGAGCTGGGCAAGGTGCTGCTGATCCTGGCTCTGGCGGCCTTCGTGGTGGACCGCTCGCGCCGACTGGCCGATCGCGACACCACCGCGCGGGTGATGCTGCTCGCGTTGATTCCCGCCGTGCTGGTGATCATCCAGCCCGACCTCGGGTCGGGCATGGTCTACGTCGTGATCGCGCTGGCCGCGCTGTTCGTGGCCGGCAGCTCATGGCGTCACTTCGCGGCGCTGGCGGCGCTGGGCGCCGTCTCGATATCGCTGGTCGCGGTGGCCGCTCCGGCGGTCGGTGTGACCCTGCTCAAGCCCTATCAGGTGGACCGTCTGACGGCGTTTCTGAACCCGACCGACAATCCGCGTAAACAGGGCTATCAGCAGATTCAATCCAAGATCGCCATCGGCTCTGGTCAGAAGACCGGCCGGGGCCACCAGGCGACCCAGACCAAGCTGAACTTCCTCCCTGAGCACCACACGGACTTCATCTTTGCGGTGGTGGGGGAGCAGTACGGCTTCGTCGGGGCCGCCCTGGTTCTGTCGCTCTACGCGCTGCTGATATGGCGAGCGCTTCGCATCCTGACCATGGCCAAGAACCTGTACGGCGCACTGGTCGCCGGGGGCATAGTGGCCATGTTGATGTTCCAGGTCTTCGTAAACGTAGGGATGACCGTCGGGATCATGCCGATCACCGGCGTCACACTTCCGCTCATGAGCTACGGCGGCTCGTCGGTGCTCACCACCCTGCTGGCCGTGGGTCTTCTGCAGTCCATATACGCGCAAGGGCGCGCCGCGACTGCGTACAAGAACCGCGTCCTGCGCTTCTAACAGAAAGACGACATCGTGAAAAAGCAAGTGCTCGTCAGCGTCGACCGCGGAGAGACCCGCGTCGCGCTGCTCGAGAGCCCCGGACCCGTCCGGGGCTCCAAGTCCGAAAGCCCGCCCACCGGCCAGCAGGCCAAGGGTCCGGGTAAGGGCTACCGCGTCGCCGAGATCTACCTCGAACGCCGCGGAGCCCGATCGATCGTGGGCAACATCTACAAGGGCAAGGTTGACAACGTGCTGGCCGGCCTGGAGGCCGCCTTCGTGGACATCGGCCTGGACAAGAACGGCTTCCTGCACGTCGACGAGATCGTGCTCCCCGGGGTTGAGGCCCCGCGCCGCGGCCGGGGCTCAGGCAAGGACGCCCGTAAGATCACCGACCTGCTCAAGCCGGGCCAGGAGATCGTCGTGCAGGTGGTCAAGGATCCCCTGAAGACCAAGGGCGCCCGCCTGTCCATGGAGCTGACCATCGCCGGGCGCTACATGGTCTATGCGCCCACGGGCGAGGGCGTGGGTGTATCGCGGCGCCTGGAGGATGCCGAGCGCACCCGCCTGCGCAAGGAGACGGCCAAGCTCGACCTCAAGGACGGTGGGGTGATCGTGCGCACTGCCGCTCACGGGGCCAAGCGCACCGACTTCGATCGTGAGCTTCAGTACCTGTTCAAGCTGCACGAGGTCCTGCTCAAGCGGGTGCAGAGCACGCCCGCGCCGGGGATGGTCTTTCAGGAGGCCGACCTGTCGGTGCGCGTGGTCAGAGACATCTTCTCCGCCCACTTCGAGCGGGCGATCGTTGATGACGTCCAGCAGCACCACCGCCTGGTCTCCTTCTTCGAGCGCACCGCGCCTGAGCTGGTCGACCGGGTCGAGTTGCACAAGGGGCGCAAGAGCCTGTTCGAGGTCTACGGGGTGGACACGGTCATCGACGGGATCATGTCTCGCCGGGTCGATCTGCCCAGCGGCGGCTATCTGATGATCGACTACGCCGAGGCGCTGACCGTCATCGACGTCAACTCCGGGTCGTTCATCGGCCGGGGCAAGGGCGCGCGCCTGGAGGACACCATCACCAAGACCAACCTGGAGGCGGCCGAGGAGGTGGTCAACCAGCTGCGCCTGCGCGACATCGGCGGGATCATCGTGATCGACTTCATCGACATGTCGCGGGCGCGAAACCGCGATGCGGTGCTCAAGGTTCTGCGCAACGCCCTGGAGGAGGACCGCACCAAGACGTTCACGGCCGAGATCTCCAAGCTCGGCCTGGTGGAGATGACTCGCCAGAACGTCACCGAGGGGGTGCGCGAGATCATGAGCCGTCCCTGCCCGACCTGCGAAGGCGAGGGCGTGATTCGCTCCGAGGAGACCTTCGCGATCGACTTCGAGCGCCGCCTGCGCGAGATCGCGGCGGAGCGCAAGGAGGTCGAGGCGTTCCTGGTTCAGATCAACCCTCGGGTGAGCGCGCAGTTCACCGGCGCGGGCTCGCGGGTGTTGCACGCCCTGGAAGAGGAGACGGGGAAGTACTTTCACTTCGAGGGCTCCGAGGGGCTCGCGCTCGGGCACTTCGCGATCACCCTGGAGGGCACGCGAGCCGACGTGGAGGAGCGCTCGGTCCCCTTCCGGGAGGGCGACGAGGTGCTGGTCGAGATCGTCGAGCCCCACATGTACAACGTCGACGATGCGGTGGCCAAGATCGACGGCTACATCATCTCGGTGACCGACGGCGGACGCCACGTCGGGACCAAGCGCCTGGTGCGCATCGAGCAGGCCGGGCGCAGCTCGGCTCGGGCCTCGCTGCTGGGTGAGCCCGAGCGGGAGCCCGAGGACGACGCCCCGTCCGACGGTGGCGGCGGTCAGCCCCGCGCCGACGGCGGTCAGCCCTCAGCCGAGGATGATCTAGAATCCAAGCCTCGGCGCCGCGGCCGCAGAGGCGGACGGCGCCGTTCCGCTGCCAAGGCCGAATCCGCTCCCGAGTGAGCCCCCATGTACGCGATCGTCAAAACCGGAGGCAAGCAGTACCGCGTCGAGCGGGGTCAGACCCTGCTCGTGGAGCGCCTGACCGGAGACGAGGGGTCCACCGTAGCCCTCGAGCCGGTGCTCTACCGCTCCGACGAGACGATCTTCGATGCCGACGGGCTGGGCCGGGTGAAGGTCTCGGCTCGTATCGTCGGCCACGAGCGCGGGCCCAAGCTGCGCGTGTTCAAGTTCAAGCCCAAGCGGGGCTACCGCCGGACCGCCGGGCACCGCCAGGAGCTCACGCGCCTGGAGGTCACCGAGATCGCCTTCTCCCAGCGCGCCGCGCGGGCCAAGGCCGACAAGCCGCAGGAGGAGGGCAGCGATGGCTCATAAGAAGGGACTGGGCTCCAGTCGCAACGGGCGCGACTCCAACGCCCAACGCCTGGGCGTCAAGGTGTTCGCCGGCCAGACAGTCTCGGGCGGCGAGATCATCGTGCGCCAGCGCGGCAGCCGGTTCAAGGCGGGCGAGGGGGTCGGGATGGGCTCAGACGACACCCTCTACGCGCGCAGCGCGGGCCGCGTGGTGTTCGCCGCCGGGCGTCGAGGCCGCGTGGTCTCGATCGAGGCGGCCCAGCCCGACGGGCACTAGGCTCGCCCGGCCCCCCCCGGTCTCGGGCCGCCCCCGTGCCGGGCCCGTCTCCGTGGCCGCCTCCGCGCTTAGGCGTCCTGGCTGACCGGGCGCACGAGGATCTCGTTGACATCCACGTGGCGGGGTTGAGAGACCGCGTAGAGGACCGCGCGGGCGATGTCGTCGCTTTCCAGCGCCTGGGTGGGGCGCGAGGAGAAGAACGGCGTGTCGACCATCCCCGGCTCGATCAGTGTGACGCGCACGCCGGTGCCGTTGAGCTCCTGGCGCAGGGACTCGCCCATCGCGCCGACGGCAAACTTGGTCGCCGAGTACAGGGACCCCGGCAACGCCCGGCGACCGGCCACCGAGCTCGTCAGCAAGAAGTGCCCGCGCGACTCGCGCACCGCGGGCAGGGCCGCGCGGATGGTCAACGCGACGCCGTAGACGTTGGTCAGCACCATCGAGCGCCAATGCTCGACTGTCTCCCGCTCAAACCCGCGTTGGGCACCGAAGCCGGCGTTGGCAAACACGGTGTCCAGGCGCCCGAACGCCTCCAGCGCCGACGCCACCATCGCCTGTTGGTCCTCCCATTCGGTCACGTCGCAGCGCACGGCACGGGCGTGCTCCTCGCCCCCCAGCTCGGCCGCCAGCTCGCGCAGGGCGTCGCCGCGCCGGGCCGCCAGGACCACCCGGTGACCGGCCGCTACGGCGTGGCGCGCGGTCGCCGCGCCGATGCCCGACGACGCGCCGGTAATGAGGAATACGGGCCCCTCCGGGGCCGGGGAAGCGGGCGTCATCGCCGCTCGGGGCTGGGCGTGGGAACCATGGTCATGTCAGCATCGTTGCATGCTTGCTGATCGCGCTCGGATCTTCGTGGCGGGCGGCCGGGGTGGAGACGGCTGTCTGAGCTTTCGTCGCGAGGCCCACGTCCCCCACGGCGGGCCCGACGGCGGTGACGGAGGACGGGGCGCAGACGTGGTGCTGGAATGCGACGCCTCGCTGCG
>DASYID010000050.1:0-15136 GCA_036252775.1 Solirubrobacteraceae bacterium | reverse complement strand
TAGACCTTGTGCACGTGCACGATGTCGGGCCGATGGCGGGCGAGCAGTTCCCGCATCCCTCGCTCGGCGTCACGGTTCCACAGAGCCTTGGCGGCCACTGCGAGCTGTGCTGCCGGGCTCAGCCGCTGCCGGGAGGCCCGGCTCACGGTGCGGGCCACGAACACGCCTTCGCGGGCCGGGTCGCCGCCGGGCTCGGCCCGGTCGTCGCGTGTGGCCAGCCAGGACACGTGGTGGCCCGCCGCGGCGAGCAGGTCGGCCAGCGCCAGACAGTGCTGATCGGCTCCGCCCGTCACCCGCGCGTAGCTGTTGACCATGGCGATGCGCACGGGTGGCCTAGCCCGGAAGTCCCGCTTCGAGCTCTCGCACCTTGATGGCGATGGTCAGCTCGTGATGGGCCATCAGCAGACAGAACACCAGCCCCGGCCACCCGTCCAGGAACCCGCGACGGCCGAAGTACCAGACCAGGAAGCGCAGCAGCGGCCGTCCCGGCAGGCGCACCCACAGCCGGCGCAGGGCGTGCTTGCGCCCGTTGGTATCCAGGCGCAGGAAGCCGATCAAGCCGACGCCGATCGGCTCGCCGCGAAGGCGCCGCGTCAGATGCGCCTCCCAGGTGCAGTAGCCGTTGTGGCGGTCCAGCCAGTCGGTGATCGAGCGATAGTCATGGTGGATCAGGGTCTGCCGCAGGTGGGCGGTGCGCCCACGGATAACCACGTGCTCGTGGATCTCGTTGTCGCCCGTCTCGGACAGGCCGTGCAGACCAAAGTCCTCCATGCCCGCCAGCTGCGGGCGGATCAGCCGCAGGTTCCAGTTGGGCCGAAAGCAGCGCAGAGACCGGCCCATGAAGACGAACTCGCGATCGACGTAGAACCCGTCCACGTCCGTGCGTTTGATGGCCTCGGAGATCTCCTCGCGCAGCGCCGATGGCACCCGCTCGTCGGCGTCGAGCATGAACACCCACTCGTGTCGGAACTCGAGATTGGCAAACAGCCAGGCCCGCTTGCGCGGGCCGTGACCCGGGTAGTCGAACTGGACCACCCGGGCTCCGTGAGCGGTGGCGATCTCGGCGGTGCGGTCGGTGCTGTGAGAGTCCACCACGACGATCTCCTCAGCCCAGCCGACGACGGTCTCAAGGGCAGCGGCCAGATTGCGCTCCTCGTTGAGCACCGGGAGCACGACGGTGACGGGAAGCGGCCCCTCCGGCTCAGACGTCGCGGCGGCCATCAGGCGCGACCTCGGTCGATGGCCTGCACCACTCCCGCGCCGTAGGCCTCCCAGCTGTAGCGCTCGCCCAGCTCACGGGCGGCCCGGCCCAGCCGGCGCCGCAGCCCTTCGGAGGCGTGCAGGGCACGCAGGCGTTCGGCGATCGCGTCGGGATCACGGATCGGCACGACGAACCCCTGCTCGCCGTCCGCCACCACGCCCGGACCGAAGGTGTTCTCCGACACCACGACGGGCAGGCCGCTGGCCATGGCCTGAAGCGGCGTCTGGGGGAAGCCCTCAGCCAGTGAGGGAAACAGGAACACGTCGGCGGTGGCGAGAACCGTGGGCTGCTCCTCGTAGGGCAGGTGACCGACGTGGCGGACGTTGGGGACCGAGGACCATGGCCGGGATCGACCGACCACACCACCCTGAAGGACCAGCTCGGCGTCCGGCAGCCCGGCGCGCGAAAATCCCTCGACCGCATAGGACAGTCCCTTGCGTTGCGTGAGCTGGCCGCCGAACAGCACCCGGAAGACCCCATCGTCCGCGCGCGCTCGGGGACGAAAGAGCTCGGAGTCCACGCCGAACGGGATCACCTCCAGCCGGGACTCGTCGATGCCGGCCGCGGTGAAGGTGTGGCGCTGGAACTCGGTCTGCAGGAGGACCCGGTCACAGCACTCGATCTCGGCGTTGAGCCGGCGCTCCTGGCCAGCCGGCAGCTGATGAAACTGAAGCGTGTCGGCGTAGGCGGGGGCCCGGCTGAGCTCCCCGCTGAGAAGGTCCCGCGCATACCGGTGGTGGACGATCGGATAGTCCAGAAACGTGGCCACGTCCAGCGACCGGGCCCGCCTGAGGGTGCTCAGGGCCGCATTCCAGGAGGCGACGACGGCAGAGTCCTCGTGGCTCAGGCGTTGGCTGACGGCCCGGTCAAAGCGCCGGGCGCGTCGGTCCATCAATTCGTGGGTGACGGGATCGGGGAGACCCAGGCGCCCGGCCGCCACGAACAGCAGCTCGCTGGCCGAGGCGGCGCGACGGACGGCCTCGGGGGCGATGCCGGCGGGGAGCGTACGGCGGCGAAGCTCGCGCAGAAGCGCCCGCGCCAGAGGCGGGGGAAGCCAGCGCCGCACCCGCTGCTCCTGTTCGGCGGTGAACACGAACGGCGCCAAGTACTCCCGCAGCCGGCCGGCCCGCCCGAGGCCCGCGGCGGCGTGTCCCAGCCAGCGCAGCCCGCCGGGGTTGGCCACCACCACGTCCTCTGCGGCGCTGGATGCCATCGGCCCGACTAGGCGGCGGGCTGAGCGGGCGGCCCGTAGCCGTAGGCGTAGCGTCCCCGCACGGCCTCGTCACGGGGACGCACACAGGTCACCACCAGCCCGGAGGGCCCGTGCGGGATCCGATCCAGGGTGGACCGCAGGGCCTGGAGGTCTGTTCGCTGCGTATGGGCGACCCGCGCGCAGACGACCACGGCGTCCACGCGCGGCAGCAGCTCGATCGTGTCGACCACCGGCAGCAGCGGGCTGCTGTCCAGGACGACGTGGTCGAAGCGTTCGGCCAGGCCGGCCAGCACCTCCTGCATCCGTTGGGAGCGCAGGATCTCCGCCGGCCGCGGCGAGCGAGAGCCGGCCGTGATGCAGCAGAAGCTCGCGGCCGCCGCCTCGGAGTCCCCGTCGCCGGCCTGCTCGCCTGGGGTCCCGTTCGGCCCGGTTCTCTGCAGCACCCCTTCGAGCTCGACCTTGCCGGCCAGCAGGTCGGTCAGGCCCGGGCTCGAGCTCAGCCCCAGCCGGCGCGCGAGCGAGGGCCGGCGCAGGTCGGTCTCGAGCAGCAGCACGTTCTCACCGGTGGCGGCCAGGGCTTCGGTCAAGCCCGCCGCGATGCTCGACTTCCCCTCCTCGGGCACAGCGCTGGTAACCAGGATGGTGGTCAGGGGCGCGTCGACATCCAGGAAGTCCAGGCTGGCCCGCAGCATCCTGAAGGCCTCGCGATCGGGGTCGCCGAGGGGCCTGTCAGCGGCGCCCGCTCTCGGCCTCAGACCACGGTCGCTGTCCTGAAACACCGCGAGCATGGGGAGGCCCAACAGCCCCTCGATCTCCGCTGAGTCGCGCAGACGACGGTCGAAGCGGTCGATCAGCAGCGCCAGGAGCACGCCGAGCAGAAGGCCCGCCAGCAACCCGGCCAGGGCATTGCGAAGCGGCTTGGGTGAGGAGGGAGAGCGCGGCACGCGCGCGGGCTGGACGCGCTCGGCGTTGCCGGTCTGCAGGGCCGAGAGGGTGCTGAGCTGATCGTTGCTCTTGCGCAGCGACTGCCCGCGCACTCCATGGCGGTCACGGGGCGACAGGTGCGCGAGCTCGGCCACGACCAGCCTCTGCGCGTCGGAGATCTTGGCGCGGTCCGCGTCGCGACGAAAGGCGATGTACTGCTCGGCGAACAGATTGGCCACCCGAGCCGCCACCCGCGGGTCGCGGTCGGTGGCCGTCAGCGAGATGACATCTGACTGGTTGTCGTCGCCGATCGCCACCTCGCCGGAAACGCGGTCCGCAGTCCACGGGCCACCGAGCGCCACTGCCGTCCGCTGGGCCACGGTGGCCAGCGAAACCAGCCGCCGGTTGGTGGCCGCTTCGCGCACCGGGTCATTGGACGGGGGCAGGTAACCAGAGCTGAACAGCTTCTGATCGAGGGCGGGGTTTCGGAACAGCAGCGATGCGCTGGCCGAGTACTTGGTGGGCGAGAGCAGCGAGCCCACCAGGGCAGCCGCGGGGACCAGCACCAGGCAGGTGAGGATGACGGGAGCGCGACGGCGCAGAATCGCCGTGAGGCGCGCAAACTCGACGGGCGGACGGCGGGACGGCTCGTTCATGGTCTGCAGCGCTAGCGTTGGTGGTGTCCGGGCGGGAGCGCCGCCGCCGTTGGGCGCAGTCTATCCGCCACCCCGTGGTCGTCGCCGACCAGGGCCGGAAGGCGCAGGACCAGGCCCGCGAACAGCCAGAAGTAGACGTTGAGTGGATCGACGTCCAGGTACTGCGCCTTCAGCCCGTAGACCGCCGACCAGATCAGCACCGCGGTGAGGGCCGCCGAAGCCCCACGGAGGCCGTGATCGGCCAGGCCGCGGGTACTGCGCACGGTGTGCCAGAGCAGGGTGCCGACCACCGCCGCGGTAACCGCCAGGCCGGCCAGCCCCAGCTCGAGCAGGGCCTTGACCCACCAGCTCTCCTGCCAGGCACCTCCCGTCAAGGACCGCAGCACCCCCGCCTCGAGGACGTGTCGTGAAGCCCCGGTGTCGATGCCCGTCCCCAAACCGAGCTGGGTCAGCGACAACGCCTTTCTCACACCGCCCACGAATGTGTCGCGGAACTGCTGATCGCCGTGGGTGGTCGCGGCGAACAACAGGTCCCCGACCGACGTGCCCACGACCAGCGCGCTCACCAGCAGGCCGGCCCCCAGCCACACGGGAGCGGCCAGCCGGCGGCGCCCGCCACGATCGAGTACGACGATCACCCCTACGAGCAGGGGCAGGAACACGAACGCCCCCCGGGCGCCGCTGAGCAGGCTGGCGGTGGCAAACAGGCCGCACGGCGCCAGGCGCAACCAGTTGGCCGCCTTCCTGGGACCGCCCAGGCGCCACCAGGCGTAGGCGACAGCAACCATGCAGGTGGTGAAGACGTAGTACTGGGTACCCGAGGCCAGCGTGGCCGGGATGCGCAGCAGGCTGCCGGTGCCCACCGCCAGGCGGCTGAACTCCTGGGTCATGGCGCCGGCGGCTGGCCCGTAGAGCGAGTACACGCTGGCCGAGTGGCCGCCGTAGACCAGCAGTGCCTCGGCCACGCCCACGCACGCCGGCAGCACGGCGGCCATGGTCATCACTCCCAGCAGGCGCTCGAGGTGCCCGACGTCGCGCGGCAGGTGATATCCGAGGTAAAGCAGCGGGACATACAGCAGCCAGACCTTGAGGCCCACCGCAGCCACCACGAGGTTGGGCAGGCTGGGGTTCAGCGTCTGGGCCAGCACGATGCCGGCCAGCACCAACAGCAGCAGGCCGGGTGCCTTGGGGAAGCTCACCGGTAGGCGGGCGCCGATGACCGCGACGAAGAACCCGAGGTAGGCGGGCAGCACGAACAACACGTCCTTGGCCACCGTGGCCACCGCGGTGTCGGGGTACAGCAGCGCGGTGCCGATGCCCGCGAAGGGCATGTAGACGAGCAGCCCGGTTGTCGCCCAGCGCCAGTTGGTCACCCCCAGCGCGATCCCCGCCCCGACCGCCACTCCACCGAGCGCCAGGTCTCCGCGGCCGACCGCGATCGACAGGCCGACGAGCACAGACAGGACACCCGCGAGCACCGTCCCCGCCGCCGGGCGGTGGCGCCCGCGCGCGGCCCGCAGCGGGATCGAGGCGGCGCTCACCGTCCCTGAGCCGGACCCCAGGGCCGGCTGACCTCGGAGCCGAGTCGGGCGCGCAGGACGGCGGTGGCCCGTACGGCGAGGACGTCCTGGAAGACTCCGCTCGGGCCGGTGCGCGCGCGGCCCACCGTCCGCCAGCCCCGCCTACCAGCACGCTCGATGACCACTATTCCCCGGCCCGGCGCGCGGCCCCAGCTCAACAGGCGCCGTGACCCCAGGCGGCGCGTGAGGAAGGGGAAGCGAAAGGCGCTCAGCGCCGGCTTGGCCGATCCATCTCGGAAGTACAGGCCAGACTGACTGGTGGCCGCGAAGCTGGGCAACGGCGCCTCATCTCTGATGTTCAGCCACACGACCACGTCGGCTCCCTGGCTCCACAGACGGTAGAGCGTGTCGGCCACGAAGCGGGCATGGAGCGCCACCGGGACGCCCTGGGGATCCGGCGGGGAGGAGTCATAGCCGATCTCGGTCACCCACACCCGCTGGTGGCGGCGAGGCAGGACCCCCCCGACGCGCTGGGCCCGGCGCAGCAGCCGCGTGAGCTTGCCGAGGTCAGGTATCGAGACGTCTTCGGCGTTCAGTGCCCGGCGCCCGGGATCGCCGACGCTGTAGGGGTGATGGGCCAGCACGTCGAAGTGCGCGGGCCGACCGCAGGCGCGGGCGGTCAGGTGGCGGCCGGTCAGACACAGCAGCTCGCGCCAGAACCGCACGGGCGGGGTGCGCGGGCCGCCGGGGCTAGAGTCTCCGAAGGGCGCCGTCCCGGCGCTGAGCACCACGTTGTCGGGCGAGACCGACCGGACAGCGTCATAGACGGCGTTGAGCATCGCGCGATAGAGGGAGGGGCCAGCCGCGACAAATCGCCCTGACTGCTCGGTCCACTGCGGGGTCAGCTCCCGGGACAGGTTCGGCTCGTTCCAGGCCTGCCACAGGCGCACCGCCGGCAGCGTGGAGCCAGGCCGCTGAGGGTCGGCGAAGCGTCCCGAGTAGCGCCGGGCGGCGGCCGTCGAGAACGCTCGCAGGGCCGCGGGATCCGGACGCCAGGACCCGGGCGGGGCGCTGGTCGGGCGCTGTGGCCCCTCGGCCCAGCGCGGCGCGGAGGAAACGGTCAGCAGGACCCGAAGGCCTCGGGCCGAGGCATCTCGCACCGCGGCGTCGAGCTCCTCGAAGTGCAGAGCCGGGTTATCGGCCTGCTCGGCGGCGGTGCCCGCGATCCTGCTCGGCTCGACCGCGCTCCACCTCAGCTGCAGGCGCACAATTGATCCCCGGGCCTGTAGCGCGCGATTCAGCCAGGACGTCCGCACGGACGGATCGGGATCGGAGAAGTCGCCGTCCAGGAAGCCGGTCTGCAGCCCGTGTCCAGGCGCGGGCGCGACGCCGATGCGGGCGTCGGCCGAGGCGCCCCCTCCGGTCGCCGTGAACCCCACCGCCAGCACCAGGGCGACCGTCACACGCCTCAGGGACGCGCGGGTCAGGAATGTAGGCTCGCCCACCCGGACATCATGACCGCTGCCATGCGCATACAGCTCTGGAGCTACAACTACGATCCCGAGCCCACGGGCATAGCGCCGATCAGCACCGTCTGGACCCAGGCGATGCGCCAGCGCGGCCACGACGTCAGCGTGGTGGCCGCCCACGCCCACTACCCCCTGGCGCAGTGGGGGACGAGGCTGATGCCCTACCGGGAGGTCCGCGACGGCGTGCCGATCCTGCGCCTGCCGCTGTGGGTGGGGCGGGACACGGGGCGGGCCCGAATTCGCCAGGAGCTCAGCTTCATGGGCGCGATGACCGCCGCAGTGCCGTTTCTCGAACCGGCCGACGTGGTGGTGGCGGTCTCCCCCTCCTTCCCCGCCCTGCTGGCCCCGATGATCCACCGACGCCTGCGGCGAACGCCATGGGTGCTGTGGCTCCAGGACATCCTGCCCGACGGGGCCGAGAGCACGGGCCTGGTGCGCTCGGGCGCGATCATCTCGGCCGCGCGGCGCCTGGAGCTGGCGGCCTACCGGTCGGCCGCCCGCGTCGTGGTGATCTCCCACACCTTCGCAGAGAACCTGAAAGCCAAGGGGGTGCGCGAGGAGCAGATGGTGTGCGTTCGCAACCCGGCCACGTTCACCGGCTTCTCGCCTCGGGCAAGGGTGGCGCGCAAGCCCCGGGTGCTGGTGATGGGCAACATCGGCCGTTCCCAGGGCCTCAGCCAGGTCATCGACTCCTTTCAGCAGTCAGCCCAGCTGCGCGCGATCGGCGCCGAGCTCGTCATCACCGGCCACGGCGTGATGTTCGACGAGGTTCGCGACCGGATCACCAGCCGTCGGGTGAAGCTGCTCGGGCTGGTCTCCCAGGACCGCCTGGAGCAGGAGCTGCAGTCGGCCAGCGTGGCGCTGGTCAGCCTGCTTCACACCTTCAACCTACCCTCCAAGCTGATGAACTACATGGCCCGCGGCCTGCCGGTGGTGGCCTTCGCGCCGCCGCACTCCGAGGTCGCGCGACTAGTGCAGGAAACGGGCTGTGGATGGACGGCGGACATCCAGCGTCCCGAGCTGTTCGGTCCCACGCTGGCCCATGCCCTGACCCACGAGGACGAACTGCACGAGCGCGGCGAGCGCGCGCTGGCCCGAGCGCGGGAGGAGTTCGATCCCTTCCTGGTGGCCGAACGCTTCGATCGCGTCCTGCACGAAGTGGTCGAGGCTGCCTGATCAGATTCAGTGACCAGCACCGGCTGGCCACAGCGACCGCCACAGGGCGGCGAGATCCCCGCCGCGGACCGACAGCAGCTCACGCCAGCCGCAGTCCAGCGCAACGGTGGCTCGACGGGTGAGGATCAGCCCGCTGGTGAGCGCGGCCGCCACGGAGGCCAGGGCTGCCCCCACCAGCCCCAGGAGCGGAAGCGCGACCGCCAGCGCCAGGACCGTCACCACCACCGCGACGGTCTCGGCAATCCCGGCGTCCAGGGGCCGTCCGACTCCCTTCAGAAGCGCCTCCAGCACGCGGTTGATGCCGAACAGCATGGTGCCCACCAGCAGAACCCGGGCGGCGGTCACCGCCCCGGCGAACGCGTGGCCGAAGAACAGCGAGATGACCGCGGGAGCGCCGATCAGGAGCGGGACGGTGATCAGCACCCCCAGCACCGCGGTGACCGCGATCAGGGCCCGAGCTCGTTCGGTGCGCCCGGGCCCGCGCTCCAGGGCGGCGATCGCGGGCAGCGCGATCAGAGCCACGGAGCCGCCGATCAGCAGGGTCAGCGATCCCAGGGTCACCGCGACCGTATAGAGGCCGAGGAGCGTAGGCGCCAGGAACAGCGACACGAGCAGCTGATCCAGGCGGGCGTTGAGGTAGACCGAGACGTTGCTGGTGTGGCTGCGCACGCCGTAGTGCACCAGCTCGCGACAGGTTCCCAGGGCGACCCTGACCGGCCCCTCGAGCAGCGGGAGCGTGAGGGCCGCCGCCAGCAGCAGGGTCAGGAGGTTCGCCGCCAGGTATACGAGCACCGCGTCGCGGACGGTGAGCTGACCCAGGACGGCCACGAGCACCAGGCCCGCCCCTGTGGTGGCGATGACGACCAGACGCAGGAGCTGGTAGGAGCCCATTCGCTGCAGGCCGTTGAGCACGCCCATCAGATACAGCGACGCCAGGTTCAGCGGCACGTAGAGCAGAAAGAGCTCACCTGTCCGCCTGGTCTCGGCGCCGTAGCGCCCGAGCACCACGGGAATCAACACCAGGCCGACCGCCATCAGCACCAGGCTCTGGACCACGGCGAGGGTCAGGCCGCTGCCCACCAGGGTCCCCGTCGGGTCCCCGCGCCGAGCCGCCCGGAAGGTGAGCGCGTCGCTGACTCCGAGGCTGCCGATCAAGGCAAACAGCGAGGGCCACAGGATCACCGCGGTGAGCTCGCCGCGGCCGTGCGGACCCAGGCGACGGGCGATCAGCACACCGGTGACGACATTGATCAGCTGAATCGCGACCGACGTGGCCACGCTGGCGCCCAGCACGCTGCGCAGGCGGGCCGGCGTCGGCCGGGTCTGCGCTGCGGGCCCCGAGGGAGCGGTCATCGGGCAAACAGCGAGGACCGGGGATTCAGGGCCCGCGCATGGCGATAGGCCCTGACGGCCTCGGTGCTCTGGCCCCGCTCGGCCTGGAGGCGGGAGAGGATCAGCCACGGGCGCCAGTTGGTGGGCTCATCGCGCAGCGCGCGATCCACGGCCTGCACGGCGCCGGTCAGGTCGTGGCGCGCCTCGAGGATCAGCGACCGCTGAATCTCGGGGCCGCTGGCGCCGGCTTGAAGACGGTGAGCCGAGTCGGCGTCAGCGAGGGCGGCATCCAGCCTCCCGGCGGCCGCCTCGGCCTGACTGCTGCGCAGGGCGACGGACTCGGCCAGAGGCACGGCGACGGCGATCAGGGCGGCCACCGCAACAGCGGTGAGCGCCAGCCGGCCTGCCCGTCCCCAGCGCGGCGGCGCGAGCGCGTCGGGGAGCGCCTCGCCCTGGACGGCCGGGAGACCGCGGTCCGACGGGTGGCGCCCGCCCAGGACCGCGCCGGCGAGCAGCAGCGTCGCGGCCACCATCACGGGGATGGACCAGATCCACTCATAGGCTGCCGCGGCAGCGAACACCAGGATCGAGGCGGTCGCCGCGGCCATACCGCCCTCGCCGCCTCGTCGATTCAGCGACCGTCGGGCGCCGGTCCCCAGAAGCAGCGCCACCAGACCCAGCAGCAGGGTCAGGCCGGGGATGCCGGTCTCGGCCAGCGTCTGCATGTACAGCGAATGGGCGTCGCGGACGAAGCCGTCCACGGTCGCGTGACGCTCCCACCACAGCTCGAAGGTGCCAGCTCCGGTGCCCCGCCAGGGATGACGGTCGGCGGCCTGCGCGGCCACCTGCCAATACTGATAGCGGCCGTTGCCGCCCACGCTCTGCAGACGGTGAAAGACGTCACCGGTGACGGCCGTCGTCACCGTCGCGGGGGGCATCTTGAAGCTCCGCCACGCGGAGGCCAGGCGGCCCGGAGCATCGACGGCGATGCCGGTGACGAGCACGGCAACTATGGTCACGATGACCGAGAGGTGGCGGGGACGTCGCCAGGCGACCCACCAGCGCGGCGGCGCCCCGTGGCGCAGCAGCAGCCCCAGTGCCGCCTGCAGGAGGGCGGTGACCCCGCAGACGATCAGCGACAGGGCGAGCATCTGGTCCCCCTGGTGTGAAGCAGCCGCATTGATCACCCCGCTCTGCAGGGCATCGCGCTGTGAAGCCGCAGCGATCAGCAGGCCCGCACCAACGCCAGGCACCAGCAGCACCGCGCTCAGCTTCCAGCGCTCGCGGCTCAGAGCGAGCAGGCCGGCCACGCCAACCACGAGGGCCAGGGCGCCGCCCCGGGAGACAGCCAGGTAGATGCACAGCACCATCAGTGGAAGGGCAGCCGCCGCGGCGGCCTGACGCACAAGGGACAGTGATCGCGCCGCGACCGACGCCAGCAGAGGCGCGCCCATGGCGGCGAACACCGCCAGGCCGTTCCAGTAGTTGAGCGGGTAGCTCAGCCGCGCGACATCGCTGGTCAGAAAGCGGCCGGTCTGATTGGACGGAAACCAGGCGGGATGAAACCGCGAAAGCACCGCCAGCGCTGCCACCACCGCGATTGCGCTGGCCAGGCCGTGCAGCAGGGCCAGCCCACCGGCGCGCCGCTCGATCCCCAGCGCGATCACGAGCACGCCGAGATAGGTGACCACCTTGGCCAGTTCGTCGGTCGTGCGCTCCGAGCTCTCTGACCACCCCAGGCTGAGGGCCGTCCAGAGGGCAAACGCCGCGAGCAACGCCAGGGCAGCCCAGGCCCCACGAGTCAGCCGACCGGGAAGCACTCCAACCACCGCCCCCAGCAGAACGATCCACCACACCGCGATGCCCAGCTGATCGCGGATGACCGAGTCAAACCCGCCCCCCTGCAGAGCGAGGAAGAGGACCAGCCCAAAGGCAAACAGCCAGGCCCCAACCTGGGGCCAGGGAACGGTTCGCGACCTTGTCCTCGCCAGCCGGATGCTTGCCGCCATGCCGGGCATCGCTCTCCCCATAGGATCGGACTCAAGCAGGGCTGACATCCATGCGCGGTACGTCAGCCTTGAGGGCATGCGATCGTAGGCGAGGACATGCCACCGCGCCGCAGCCCGCTCATCGCCCTCGTAATGATCTGGTGCCTATCCGGATCAGCTGTGGCGGCAACCCATGCCCCGCCGGGCAACTCGGGCATCAGCGAATACCTGGAGACGGTGCCAGACGCTTCCGGCGGGCGACCCGCCGCCACGGCGAGCTCCCGGCGCTCGACGCTACCCGCCCGCTCCCAGACGCGTCTGGCGAAGCTGGGCACCGACGGTCGGGCGGTGGCTCTCCTCGCGGCCGATCCCGCCAGCGTCGCTGCTGCACCACCGGCCCAGCGATCACCGGGCACAAGATCGGGGACGGCGAGCAGCAGCGGTGTGAGCGTGCCGTCGCTTCTGGGACGCGCGCTGAGCACGTCGGAGGGTGGAGTGGGAATCGCCCTCCCACTGATCCTGGCGTTCAGCGCCGCAGCCGCCGTCGTGGCGGTGGCGCGAAGGCGCCGCTCGAGGACGTGAGCCGTGCGAAACATGCACCGCCGACCCGAAATGCGGGTAGGTTGGCTCATGAGGCGTCAGCGACCGACTCTCCCGTCAGTATCAGTCTGATGTCCGCGCCAGTCCAGCCAGCGAGGCCGCGAGGAGGCACACCAGCATGAGCAGATCATTGGGCCTAGCCGCCCTAGCCACGATTGGCGTACTGGCGGTGCCGGCAGGCGTAGGTGCGTCGGTCAGTTGCCCGCCCGGACAGAGCGACCCCGCCTACTGCACCCAGAACGTACCCACGGCCACCACGCTCGACGCCTCGGGCATCAGCGGCTCGGGGGCCACGCTCAACGGGATAGCCAATCCCAACGGCGCACCAACCGCGTGGACCTTCCAGTACGGGACCTCGACGAACTACGGCTCCACCACGCCGGTCGGTCAACTGCCGGGCGACTCCACTTCCCACACGGTCTCCTCGTCGCTCTCTGGCCTGCAGCCCGCGACCACCTATCACTTCCGCCTCGTCACGCACAACAGCGGTGGCTTCGCTATGGGCGCGGACCACACCTTCACCACAAGCAGCCCCATCGGAGCATCCGAGCGCATCACGAAAGTGTCGGTCCCCAAGCGCGTGAGGCGCGGCAAGGCCTTCACCGTGAGCTTCCGCCTCTCGGTGGCCGCCCGAGTGACGATCACGATCCGCAAGGGGAAGCGCGCCACGGGCCGCACCCGCATTTCGGCGCGCGCAGGGTCAAATCACGTTCGCCTGAAGGCCTCCAGGAAGGCCGGACGCTACACGGTGGAGATCGTGGCCAAGCCGGCTAGGGGGACTTCGGCTTCGGTGCGGCGGAGTTTGAGGGTGCGGTAGGGCTCGAGGCAATCCTGGCCTACGCGCACACTCTGGCAGGGGGGCCGACCGCCTGGGATGTCCCGGTCGATGAGGCACGGGCAACGAGATGCTTTGCGGAGGCTGTCCGATCTTCTGTGTGTGAGTCGGATTGGTTGGTGTGCACGATGCACGTCTGCACCAAAGTCTCGGGGTAGACCGCGGCGACCGGTTCGGGGAAGCCCGCCAGACCGTCGACGCACGCGATCAAGACGTCCTTGACGCCGCGCTGGTAGGTCGTTGAGGACCGCGAGCCAGAATTTGGCGCCCTCGGTCTCCTGCCACCACAGGCCGAGGATCTCGCGCTCATTCTCCAGGCTGACCCCGACGGCGAGATAGCAGGCGCCCGTCTTGACCGAGCGGTCCTCGGTCACCTTGACCATCAGGGCGTCGAAGTAGACGTCGGACACAGCGCCTCCACGGCTGGGTGAGCCAGGACGCGATGTCCTCCAAGACGGCGCCGTGATCCGGCTGATCGTGTCCCGGCCGATCTCGGTGCCATAGAGCTCACACAGGTGCGCGCTGATGTCGCGGACCGACAGCCCGCCGGCGTAGAGGCCGAGGATCCTCTCGTCCAGACTCGCCAGGCAGGTCTGGCGCTTGGCGACCCACTCGACCTCGAAGCTGCCCTGACGGTCGCGCGGGATGTTCACCGCGACTGGTCCCAGGTCAGTCGCTACCGTCTTGGCCGTCGAGCCGTTTCGCATGTTGCCGACCCCGCCCGGGGGTGCTTGGCCGGGCGGATAGCCCAGATGGTCGGTCAGCTCCCCGGCCAGCGCCGCGTTGATCACGCGGCCCGCGAGCTGGCTCATCAGCCCCCCGGTGCCCACGCCGGGTCTACTCTCTAGAGGGACACCGGGGGTGGAGCCTGGCGGCTGGCACTGGCGTAGGGGTAAACCCTAAGGTCTCGCCTGACCGGGTCGATCACGTACACGGCCGGTCGGCCCAGGGCCGACCCGGGTCGAACGATGACGCCGGGGGCAAATGGGCTAGCGCCTATTAGGTTTTGGAGCAGGAACCGCTGGTAGTCCGCGTCCCCCGACAGAATATGAAGCTCGGGAGCGTGGGAGGACCGTCCCTGGCGCGCCACAGCCACGAGATCAGGCGTTGCTCCAGGTCCCCGCTCAACGAACAGAGCCCAGGTGCTATCAGGCAGGCCCACCAGCGGTGCTTTGACGCTTGCCTCCAGGTGGCGAAATGCTGTCCGGCCCGAGAAGACACTGACGGTCACACGCTCACGAGACAAGCCGTGATCGATGACAAACAGGTCCGGCAGCGTACCGACCTTCCTTGTCGCGATGGTGACCTCGCGCTGGCCCCCCGGTACGGCAGGGAGGTGCGCCAGGCCGCTGCTGAGTTGAGTGGACTTGCCATCGAGAGAGCGAACCCGCACTCGCACACCGTCAGTCTGGAGCCTCATATCGAACGCCGCCGGCGTGCCGCCACTCCATCGAGACACCGCGAAGGTCGCTGTCCTGTCGCCGGCGTCGACCCGGAGTCGGCTGGTCTGATCCTGCACCGTCGGGCCGGTGAAGCCGAGGCGGTGTACGGTCAATGTGCCACTCTGCGCCGGCCCGAAGACCCAGAGCGAGGCGTTGTCCTCGGAAAGATCCGCGTCAGTCGCAACTCTGGCGCCGTGGCCCAGGATCGGAGGCAGTAGGTAATGGTCACTTGCCGGCAGGCGAGGGGTGCTCGGTGCAGACGAGCGGGGCAACGTGCTGGCGACTACCGCTGCGCCAACGACGACCGCGACAAGACCGACAAGCAGCAGAGCGCGGGGGCGACAAGCGGAGAACGTGGTCATGATCAGTTGGGACAAACGCAGAAAAACGCGTCCCGCCCCCCTCCCACAGGCGTATGCGAGGCGCGAAGCGTAGCAACCGAACCGCGACGGCAGCTGGCGGCCGGGTCGCATCGCCTGAGTCCACCGTTCGCCCTTGGCAACGCGACCCTCCGAGAACGCGATCAGGCGCCCCACGAGCCACAGACCGGGGATCACAATAATCCAATCTGGATGACCCGCATACAGATTGGTGTAGACACCAAACAGTGCCACGTAGGTTATGTACGCCCCCACCATGATCCCTACCAGACTGCGGGCT
>DASYID010000049.1:0-7241 GCA_036252775.1 Solirubrobacteraceae bacterium | reverse complement strand
GAGTCGGGGGGCGACCGGCCGGAGAGGCCGCCCGCGCACCGGTCGCCGGGGGAGACGCGGGACGTGCCGGGGCTCCAGAGGCGCGCGTCGCCGGGCGCGCGGGAACACCGGTGGCGCGGCGGGCGATGTCAGAGGGACGGGGCTCGGGCAACGCTCCGCGTTCGGGCGCACTGCCTGCCCACTCGCGCAGGCGCCTGAGCTCACGGGCCTGAGCGAAATACAGCATGGCCAGGATGGCCAGGCCGAGGATCGCGGCCAGGCCCGCGTAGGCGCCGACCGTCTTGATCTGCTCGGAGATCGATACGGCAGCGAGGGCGAGGGCGGCCATGATGTCTGAGTGTATTTAGGCGCCCGCGGGCTCGGTGGCGCCGGCCTCCGGCACGTCGGCTCCGCGGCGGACGGCCGACAGCTCGCTGACCTTAGCGGCGAGCCCGGCGGCGTCACCCTCGAGCACCAGCAGGCTTATCTCCGAGAACATCCGCTCGACGCGCTCGGGATCCAGGGGCTCGCGCTCGGCCAGCAGAATCTTCTCGGCCGGGGTGGGCTGGGGTCGCTCGTAAGGGTTGAAGAGCTCCTCGTGAAGCTTCTCACCCGGTCGGCGGCCGACGATCTCGATCGCGATGTCGCGCTCGGGGGCCAGTCCCGACAGCTCGATCATGTCTCGCGCCAGCTGAATGATGGGCACCGGCTCGCCCATCTCGAGGACGAAGATCTCGCCTCCGGCCCCCAGCGAGCCTGAGCGGATGATCAGCTGAACGGCCTCGGGGATGGTCATGAAGTAGCGCGTCATGCGCTCGTCGGTGACGGTGACCGGACCTCCGATGGCGATCTGGCGGCGGAAGATCGGGACCACGCTCCCGGAGGAGCCCAGCACGTTGCCGAAGCGCACCGCGGTGTAGCGCGTTCCCGGATAGCGGGCCTGCGAAGCCTCCAGGGCGAACTCGGCCAGGGCCTTGGAGGCGCCCATCACCGTGGCGGGGGTGACGGCCTTGTCGGTGGACACGAGCACGAAGGCGCGGGTCGCGCACTGCCCGGCGATGCTGGCCACCACTCGGGTGGCCAATGCGTTGTTGCGCACCGCCTCGACCGGGTTGACCTCCATCAGGGCCACGTGCTTGTAGGCGGCGGCGTGAAACACGATCGTGGGGCGGTGCTCGGAGAACACCTCGCGCATGCGCTCCTCCTCCTTGCAGTCGGCCAGCACCGCGGCCAGCGTGGAGGGATGCACGTGACGCTCGTCCTCGAGCTCGCGCTGGATGCGAAACAGGTTGTCCTCCGCGTGGTCCAGCAGCACCAGGCGCCGCGGGGCCACCCGCGCGATCTGGCGGCATAGCTCGGATCCGATCGAGCCGCCGGCCCCCGTGACCAGGACCGTTTCACCGCTTAGGTAGGCCCCCACGCGATCGAGCTCCATGCGCACGGGTTCGCGACCGAGAACGTCCTCGACCTTGACTTCGCGCACCTGGCGCACGAAGTCCGGTCCCCCTCGCAGCAGCTCGAAGACCGTGGGCAGCATGCGCACCGGGATCCCGCGCTCACGGCAGGCACGCACCACCCGGGCCCGCAGAGTGCCCGAAGCCGAGGGGATGGCGATGATCACCTCGTCGGGCTCGGCCTCGTCGAGGATGCGCGGCAGCTCGTCGGTGGCACCCAGCACACGCACGCCGTCCACGCGGATGCCGTGAGTGAGGGGCGAATCGTCCACGAACCCGACCGGGCTCAGGGCCAGCTCGCGGTTGCGCAGGATCTCGCGCAGCACCAGACGACCGCCGTCCCCGGCGCCGACGATCAGCACGTCCCGCGCATCCTTGCGGGCCCGGAAGCCACTGATCGGACGCTCGTGCACGGCGTGGGCCAGGAAGCGCGCGCCGGTGAGGAACGCCAGGCTGAGCAGCGCGTACAGGGCGATCACTCCGTTGGGCAGGCCGACGGCCACGGTGCCGTAGCCGGCCCGCTTCTCGACCGGATGCAGGACGGCCACCGCCACGACCGTGGCCACGGTGGCGACCACCACCGCCCGCGCGATGGCCTCGTAGTCGCGCTGGCCGGCAAAGCGCCACCAGCGCTTGTAGAGGCGGAACACCGCAAAGATCAGCACGTTGCCAGCCACCACCCACGGCCAGGTGCGGTCGTAGAGTCGCTCGTAGCTCCCTTTGACCCCGCGATCGAAGCGCAGGGTGAAGGCGAGGTAGTACGCGAGCGCGACCAGTGCCCCGTCCACCGCGAGCTGAGGCAGTGAGTGACGGTGGACCGGGAGGGCCGCCGAGCGAATCCGTCGGCGCATCCGCGTCATTGTAGGGCCGGATCGGGCGCCCGTCAGGCTTGGTTGCTCGCGCCCACGGGCGCGCCACCCGCACCGTCTGGGGCGGTCAGCAGGCGCACTCAGCGATCGGCGGCGCTCAGCAGCAGCTCTACGAGCAGGCGCGGGTCGCGCCGCAGCGACGGTGCGCCGTCGGCATCGCGCCGGTGCTTGACCAGGTGTACCTCGTCGGCGCTGGTCAGCTTGCGCAAGCGACCGGTGTCGATCAGCGCCGCGTCAACGGCCCCCAGACGGCCCTCGAAGGTCGAGAAGACGGGTGTGCCCAGCGCCACGGCCTCTCGGTTCATCGTCCCCCCGGCAGATATGACCAGATCCGCCGCCGCGATCAGCGACTGGGCGTCGATCGCGGCCTCGGGAACGATGAATCCCCCGGCGCGGCTCAGCTCCTCGCGCTGAGTGGAGGTGCGCGGCAGCACCACTGCTTGGTGGCCCTGGACGCGGTCGAGCACTTCGGCGAACAGATCGTTGGCGAAGCGGTGGTAGAGCGAGACCTCGGGTGGGGTTCGGACCACGACGATCGGCTCGCGAGCATCGAGGGCCAGCTCCTCGAGTACCGCCGGGTCGACCTGGAAGTCCGACAGGTAGTACTCCTCCTTGAGTCCCGGGTAGGCGGCGATCTTGCCGCGCGCCCCGTAGCGATAGAGCCGCTCAGGCGGGATCACATCGGGCACGACCACCCGGCGCGCAAGACGACAGTTGACCGTGTGCTGAACGGTGGCCCACTCATAGTCGAACATGGTGGCGCTGGGTATCCGCAGCGCGTAGGCGGCGATGCTGAGGTCGTTGGAGCCGTGGGCCAGCGCCACGTCGAAGCGCCGCCGCCGCGCCCAGCGCGCCAGGGCCAACGAGCGGGAGGCCAGCCCGCGGGCCTTGGCCGCCAGGCGCTCTCCCCGATGGGCACCGATGGGGGTGTGCTCGATTCCCAGTCGCCGGCACAGCCCCAGCGTCTGGGCGAAGTCGCGTGCCGTGACCTGCACGTCGTGGCCGGCGCCGCGCAGATGCTCGATGACCGGGCGCAGGACCAGGGCGTGCGGACTGTTGGTCAGATCGATCCAGACCTTCATGGCCACCGGCCAGCGGGCATCAGCTCAGCGCTTTGGCGACCGCGGCCACCACCTCGTCCACATCGGCGTCCGACAGCGACGGACCCATCGGCAGGGCCAGGTGGGTCCGGGCGAGCTCCTCGGTAGCGGTCAGGGCCGGAGTCCCGTTGACGTAGGGACGCATCGCCGGCTGGCGATGGACGGGTGTGCGGTAGTAGGGGCGCGCACCGATCCCGCGGGTGGCCAGACCGGCGAGCAGCTCATCGGCTCGATCATGGCGCACGACAAACAGATGCCAGGCCGGCCGTGCCCCGGGGATCGTTCCCAGCAGGGCGACGTGCTCGCCCAGGCCGGCGCTCTCGTAGGCCTGGCCGGCCCCGGCGCGGGCCAGTGCCCACTTCTCGACGTGAGGCAACCCGACCCGCAGGACGGCCGCCTGCAGCTCATCCAGACGAGAGTTGAACCCGAGCTGCTCGTAGGTGACCTTGTCGCGCGAGCCGTGAAAGCGCAGTGTGCGCACGCGCTCGGCCAGCTGCTCGTCGGAGGTGCTGATCGCCCCCCCGTCTCCGAAGCAGCCGAGGTTCTTGGAGGGAAAGAAGCTGAAGGTGGCGACCGTGCCCAGCGCGCCGGGGCGCCCGGCGGGTCCCAGCGAACCCACCGCCTGGGCGGCGTCCTCGAGCACGGGAACCCCCAGCGCCTCGATCTCGGCCACCGGGGCCACGTTGCCGAACAGATGCACCGCGATCACCACGCGGGTGCGCGGAGTCAGGGCGGCCCGCACCGTTTCGGCCGTGACGCAGGCGGTCTCGGGATCAACGTCGCAGAACACCGGCGTGGCCCCGGTCGGAGCGATCGCTTCGGCGCTGGCGTAGAAGGTGAAGGAGGGCACCACCACCTCGTCACCGGGTCCGACACCCATCGCCCGCAGGGCGATGGTGATGGCATCGGTCCCGTTGGCCACGCCAACGACGTGCGCGCATCCGAGGTACCCGGCCAGCTCGCGTTCGAAGGCCGCGACCTCCTCGCCCAGGATGAAGCGGCCGCCTGCCACCACGCGGCGCATCGCCTCCAGCGCCGGCACACGCAGGCCGGGGAGGGGACCGTCGGGATCGAACAGGGGCACGGCCATAGGGCGACGAACGCTACCCTTCGCGCCGCGTGCTCGTCCTGGCCTCGGTAACAGATTCGCTGGTCACCTTTGCGACCAACGTGATCCAGGACATCGGTCTCCCCGGTGTGTTCGTGCTCATGCTTCTGGAGAGCGCGTGCATCCCGATCCCCTCCGAGGCGACGATGCTGTTCGCCGGCTTCAACGTGTTCAAGGGCCAGTACAGCCTCGTGGCCATCACCGCCGCCGGAGTGCTCGGCAACCTGGCCGGCTCCTGGGTGGCCTATGCGGTCGGCTACTACGGGCGCACCGGCGTGCTCGAGCGCCACGGGGCCAAGCTGCACATCAAGCCCTCCCACCTGGCGCAGGCCGACCGCTGGTTTGACCGCTTCGGGGCCAAGGCGGTCTTCTTCAGCCGCATGCTGCCGATCGTGCGCACCTTCATCTCGCTGCCCGCGGGGGCGGCCCGCATGCCCTTCTGGCGCTTCACCGTGCTGACGGTGGCCGGGTGCGTGCCGTGGGTGTTCGCCCTGGCGCTGCTGGGCCAGCAGGTCGGCGACCGCTGGCACGAGTGGCGCCACAACCTCGAGTACGTCGACTACGTGATGGTCGCGCTCGCACTGGTCGGGATCGTCTACCTGGTCATTCGCCGGCGCCGCGGCGCGCGCCCCGACACCTCACCCGACCCGGCCGCCTGACCGACGCGTGCGGGACCGCCTCCCGGTCCTCCAGGCGATCGCCCTCGGAGCCCTGCAGGGCCCGACCGAGCTACTGCCCGTCTCCTCCTCGGCGCACCTGATGCTCGTGCCCTGGCTCGCCGGCTGGAGCTACGCCGAGTTGGATCCGGAACTGCGCAAGTCCTTCGAGGTGGTCCTGCACGGCGCCACGGCGGCCGCCCTGCTGGTCGCGTTGCGCGAGGAGGTGGCCGAGGCGACGTTCAATCTCGATCGTCGCCGGGTGGCCTTGATCGCGCTGTCGCTGGCCCCGCCGGCGCTCCTGGGGCTGGCCTGCGAGCGCACAATCGAACGCCACCTGGGCACGCCCCTGACTACGGCCGTGGGCCTGATCGGCGGGTCGGCGGCGATGGCCCTCGCCGACGCCCGCGCCAGCGGGCGACGCCCCCGTGCCGAGGCGGGCGCGCGAGACGGGCTGTGGCTGGGGGTGGCGCAGGCCTGCGCGCTGATTCCCGGCGTGTCGCGCAACGGCGCCACCCTGGCCGCGGCGCGGGCCCGGGGATTCGGCCGCGCCGACGCCAACGCCCTCTCACGTCACGTGGCCCTGCCGGTCATCGTGGCCGCCACCGCCCTGAAGGGCATGCGCCTGGGGCGCCGCCTTCGCCGGGACTGGGACGGTGCGCTGGCCTTGGCCCTGGCCGCGGGCGGGGCCAGCGCGGTCTGCTCGGCGGCCGCCTGCACCCGCATCATCAGGCAGGTGGAGCGTGAGCGCTCGCTGGCGCCCTACGCCACCTACCGGCTGGCCTTGGCCGGGATCGTGATCCGGCGCGTGCGCCAGAATGCGCGAACATGAGCGACGCCTACGCCAGCGCCGGGGTGGACACCGGTGAGGCGGGCCGTGGGCTGCAGGCGCTCGTGTCGGTGCTCGGGAGCATCGAGCTGGGGCGTCCGTCACGCTCGCGCCTGGAGTCCGGCCACTACGCCAACGTGCTCGAAGTGGCCCCCAACCTGGGGATCGCCATGTCCACCGACGGCGTCGGGTCCAAGCTCCTGGTCGCCGAGCAGACGGGCCGCTTGGATACCGTCGGCATCGACTGCATCGCCATGAACGTCAACGACGTGGTGTGTGTCGGGGCCGAGCCGATCGCCGTGCTCGACTACTTGGCCGTCGAGCGTGTGGATGCCGGAGAGCTCGAGCAGATCGCCATCGGTCTCAAGCGGGGAGCGGAGCAGGCGGGTGTGGAGATCCCGGGCGGGGAGCTGGCCGTGCTGCCTGAGCTCATTCGTGGTCACCCCTCCCCCCACGGTTTCGATCTCTGCGGGGCGTGCGTGGGCACCGTCGCCCTGGACCGGATGGTGACCGGTGCCGCCTGTGAGCCCGGCGACGCGCTGATCGGCCTACCGTCCTCGGGACTGCACTCCAACGGCTATACCCTGGCCCGGCGTGTGCTGCTCGAGGAGGCCGGTCTGGGCCTCGAGGACCGCCCAGACGGTCTGGGTGGCGCCAGCGTCGCCGACGCGCTGCTGGCGCCGACGGTCATCTACGTGCGCGCGATCGTCGAGCTGTTGCGCTCCTCCGTGCCGGTCCACGGCCTCGCCCACATCACCGGCGACGGCGTGCTCAACCTGCTGCGGGTAGGGGGCGAGCGGGTGGGCTTCACCATCGAGCAGCCGCTTGCGGTGCCCGCCGTGTGCTCGCTGGTGTGCGAGCGAGGATCGATTGGGGCGGCGGAGGCCTACCAGGTATTCAACATGGGCTGCGGCTTTGTCGCGATTGTCCCCGGCGAGAAGGCGGGGCGAGCGGTGGACCTGCTCGCCCGCCACCACCGGGGGGCGGCGGTCATCGGCAAGGTGACCGAGCAGGCGGGATGTGTGTCGCTGCCTGGTCTCGGGCTGGCCGGCGGGCCCAGCGGCCTGCACGACGCCGGCTAGCGCCCTCAGCGCATCAGGACCAGGCGATTGGGGCTGATGCCGCTGGCATGGTCGCCGTCGGCGCGGATCTCCGCGCGGTAGATGCCGCCCACGCGCGGATGCAGCGAGAAGGAGAAGACCGAGCTGCCGGCGGGACCCGCCGCCAGCCTCGAGCGGCTGATCGT
>DASYID010000048.1:0-33035 GCA_036252775.1 Solirubrobacteraceae bacterium | reverse complement strand
AGACCAACGTCTACCTGACCGCCGCCAGCGTGCTCGAGGACGACGTCTTCGTGGGTCCGGGAGTTACGACCACCAACGACGACACGATGGCCCGTCACCCCTCCGGGCAGCCGCTGCGCGGGGTGACGTTGCGCCGGGCCTGCCGCGTGGGCGGGGGAACGGTGCTGGTGCCGGGGGTCCAGGTTGGTGAGGAGGCCTTCGTGGCCGCCGGGGCCGTGGTGACCCGCGACGTGGAGGCGCGGGCGGTGGTCATGGGCGTGCCGGCCCGCCGGGTGGGCACCGTCGCCGAGGCCGACCTGCTCGAGAACTGGCGCTGACAGCGGGGCCAGCGGAAGCGACCCGCCGGCGCTTGCGGCCAGGGCGTTCGCGGCTAGGCGACCGCAACCATGGCCGAGCCCACCGCGGCTCGCGTCCAGATCACCTGGTCGCGTCCCGGGCCGACGCCGACCAGAGCCACCGGCACGCCGATGAAGTCGGCCACGTACTCCAGGTACTCGCGCGCGGCGGCGGGCAGGTCGTCCTCGCGGCGGCAGTCGCCGAGGTCCTGCTCCCACCCGGCCAGGTACTCGACCTCGCCCACGGCGTGGTGCAGAACGGACTGGTGGTAGGGGAAGTGGTCGAACTCGGCGTCGTCGATCCCGCGGTAGCGCGTGCACACCCCGATGCGGTCAAAGCCCGACAGGACGTCGAGCTTGGTGATGACCAGCGCGGTGAGTGTGTTCAGGCGGGCGGCGTATCGGAGGGCGACCAGGTCGAGCCAGCCCGTGCGCCGAGGGCGCCCGGTAGTGGTGCCGAACTCTCCACCGCGCTGGCGGATGGCGCCACCCACCTCGTCGTCGAGCTCGGTGGGGAAGGGCCCCGCGCCCACGCGGGTGGTGTAGGCCTTGGTGATGCCCCAGATCTCGTCGATGTCGCGCGGCCCGACGCCCGCCCCCACGCAGGCGGCGCCGGCGATCGGGTTGGAGGAGGTCACGAACGGATAGGTGCCGTGGTCGATGTCGAGCATCGCCCCCTGGGCTCCCTCGAACAGCACGGTCCGCTCGGCGTCCAGCAGCTCCCAGGCCAGCCGGGCCGTGTCGGCGATGTGCTGCTCCAGGCGATGCCCGTAGGTGAGGTACTCCTCGGTCATCGCGTGCAGGTCCAGGGCGCGGTCTCGCTCGAACGGGCGCAGCGACAGGCGCTTGGGCTCGAGCGCGGCGGCGATCTTCTTCTTGAGGATCTTCTCATCGAGCAGGTCCTGCACCCGGATCCCCAGGCGGGCGGCCTTGTCGGCGTAGCACGGTCCGATGCCGCGCCGCGTGGTCCCGATCTGAAGGTCGCCCAGCCGGGCTTCGCCCGCGGAGTCCAGCAGCAGGTGGTAGGGCATGATCAGGTGGGCGTTGGCCGACACGCGCAGCCCGCTGACGTCCACGCCGCGCGCGCGCAGGCCGTCGATCTCCTCGATCAGCACCTTGGGATCGACGACCACGCCGTTGCCGATCACGCAGCGCTTGCCGGGGTACAGGATGCCGGAGGGGATCAGGTGGAACTTCCACTCCTGCTCGCCGCGGACGATCGTGTGCCCGGCGTTGTTGCCGCCCTGGAAGCGGATGACCGCGTCGGCCTGCTCGGCGAGCAGGTCGGTGACCTTGCCCTTGCCCTCGTCGCCCCACTGGGCGCCCACGATCACGATGCCTGGCATAGCGCAGGGAGTGTAGGAGGCCGGCGGCTCGCTAGGCCGATAGGTCGGAGGGTCGCTTGGCCTGGAGGTCGGAGGGTCGCTTGGCCTGGAGGTCGGAGGGTCGCTACGTCTGGAGGTCGGAGGGTCGCTACGTCTGGAGGTCGGAGGGTTGCTAGGCCGATCGGCGCTCAGCGGCGTCGGGCCGGAACTGTCTGGCGTCCGGGCCCCACAGGGGCAGCACCTCGCACATCTCCTCCAGACGCGAAACGGTGCGCTCGTTGATCTGCTCAGCGAGCTCCTCGCGCTCGAGGTTGGTGGTGATGATCACCGAGCGCTCGGCCTCGTAGCGGGCATTGACGATCGCGTAGAGCTGCTCGAGCACCCACGAGCTGGTCTTCTCGGCGCCGACGTCGTCGATGTGCAGCAGGTCCACCGCGGCCAGGCGGTCGATCAGGTCCACGTAGGAGCTCTGGCTGCCCTCGTCGAAGGTAGTCCTGATCTCGGCCAGCAGGCGCGGGAGGGAGTAGATGGCCACCGAGCGCCCGGAGTCCAGCGCGGCCTTGGCCACCAGCATGGCCAGGGTGGTCTTGCCCGTGCCCACCCCGCCGAAGAACCACAGGCCGCGCCCCTCGGCCAGGCGGTCATCCAGGTGGCGCACATAGGCGCGGACCTCCTGGACGACCCCGGGCGCGGTCCGGGCGATGTCGGTCACGGGCGGGCGTTCGAAGGACACGCCGCGATAGCGGCGCGGCACGACCTGGCTCAGGCTGCGGGCACGGGCGCGGCTCAGGCGCGCCGCGCGGCAGCGGCAATCCGACGCGGTGTTGGCGGCTTCGTCGATGACGAAGCCGCTGCCGTCGCAGATGTCGTGCGGGCATTGGCCCATCAGGGGCGCCGCTGCGAGCGGACCGCGAGGGCGGCCATCAGTAGGCGTCGGGCTTCTGGTAGCTCATGAACTTCGGGAACTCGCTGAGGAAGGTCAGGTTGACGGTGCCCAGGCCCCCGTTTCGGTGCTTGGCCAGGATCAGGTCGGCCTCGCCCTCGCGCTCGACCGGGGCGTGCTTGTCGACGGCGTTCTTGCGCTCGTAGTACTCCTGGCGATAGATGAAGGCGACCAGGTCGGCGTCCTGCTCGATCTGGCCCGACTCGCGCAGGTCAGAGAGCTGGGGGATCGGAGGGTTGCGGCTCTCCACGGCACGGCTGAGCTGGGACAACGCGATCACCGGCACCTCCAGCTCACGAGCCAGGATCTTCAGCCCGCGGCTCATCTCGCCCACCTGCTGGACCCGGCTCTCCACGCGATGGTCGGCCCGCAGCAGCTGGAGGTAGTCGACGATGATCAGCCCCAGGGGCTGCTGCTGGTGCAGGCGCCGGGCCTTGGCGCGAATCTCCAGGATGCCCACGTCGGAGGAGTCGTCGATGAACAGTGGTGCCTGGCCGAGCTTGTTGGCCGCCTGGACGATCTTGGGCCAGTCGCGCGCGGCCACGCGGCCCTTGCGCAGCAGGTCGCCCGCCACCCGTGCCTGGGAGGCCACGAAGCGCTGGGCCAGCTCGGTCTCGGACATCTCCAGCGAGAACAGGGCCACCGCGCGCTGGTGGTCCACCGCGGCGTTCTCGGCGATGTTGGCCACCAGGCTCGACTTTCCCATCGAGGGGCGGGCGGCGATCACGATCAGGTTGCCGGGCTGAAAGCCGCCGGTGATCTCGTCCAGCGCGGGAAAGCCCGACGGCGTCCCGGTCAGCGAGGTGCCCTCGCGCGACAGGGCCTGCAGCTTCTCCAGCTCGACGTGCAGGACGTCCTCGATCGAGCGGAAGTCCTGCTGGCGGTCGTCGTGGGCCACCTCTAGGACGGCACGCTCGGCCTGCTCGACCAGCTCCCGGGGGGCGGCGCGGTGCTCGACGACGCTGGCCTGGATCTCGTAGGTGGCGGTCAGCAGCCGGCGCATGAGCGCGTGCTCGCGCACGATCTGGGCGTACTGGCGGACGTGGCCGGCGACGGGCACCGGTCCGGCCAGGGCGTGGATCGCCGCCTCTCCGCCCGCCTCCTCGAGCTTGCCCGTCTGGCGCAGGTGCTCGGTCACCGTCAGGCGGTCGATCGGCTCGTTCTCGGAGTACAGCTCGAGCATGGCCTCGAACACCAGGGCGTGGCGGGGGCGGAAGAAGTCCGACGGCTTGAGCCCCTCCTCGATCGTCACGCCGTACATCGCCCGCTGGGAGAGCAGCAGGGCGCCGAGCACCGACTGCTCGGCTTCGAGGCTGTGAGGCGGTGCGCTCGAGGCGGCGGAATTGCCGTTGACCGGCGGCGTCCTCGGAGGCGCTGTGCTCATGGCTCGCGAGTGTAGGTCGCCCCTCACGGGCACTCGCGGGGCGACCCCGCAATCAGCAGCCTTTTCCTCCACAGCGAACACATGTTCGCAGCCGGAGCGGATGGCTCACCCGGGGCGGCGACCCTACTTCTGGGCCACCACCATCGTCTTGACCGAGGCGGTCACGCCGTCGGAGACCTCCACTACGACCATGTAGGTGCCGACGTTCTTGATCGGCTCGGGGAGGTGCACACGGCGCTTGTCGACCTTGATGGCACGCGCGTCGCGAATCGCGTCGACGATGTCCTGGTTGGTCACCGAGCCGAACAGGCGCCCGTCGTCGCCCGCCGGCTCGGAGATGGTCAGCACCGTCTTGGACAGCAGGGCGGCGTGCTCCTGGGCCCGCTCGGTGGCCTCGCGCTGGGCCTGCTCGGCCGCCGCCTGACGAGCCTGGGCCGCCTCGACCGCCGCTCGGGTGGCGGGCTGGGCCAGCCGGCGCGGAATCAGGTAGTTGCGCAGGTAGCCCTTGGAGACGTCGACCAGCGTGCCGCGCTCACCGAGCTGCTCGACGTCCTGAAGCAGGATGGCCTCGGGCACGGCTAGCGGTCGCGGTCGCGGTCGCCGCGGTCGCGGCGACCGCCCTCGCGCTCCTCGCGACCCTCGTGCACGTAGGGCAGCAGCGCGAGCTCCCGGGCCCGCTTGACCGCGCGGGCGATCTGACTCTGGTGACGCCGGCAGGCGCCGGTGATCCGCCGGGAACGGATCTTGCCCTTCTCGGAGACGAACCGCCGCAGGCCGGTGATGTCCTTGTAGTCGACCTGCTCGACCTTGTCGCGGCAGTGCTGACAGGGCTTGCGCCGACCGCTGCCGGGCCCACCCTTCTTGTCCCTGCGCCGGGTTGGCTTGCCGCGGTTGCGCTGCTTGGCCACTGTCGGGTCCTCGTGTTCGTTGGCTAGAAGGGGATGTCGTCGTCCCCGGTGGCACCTCCGACCGGTGCGGGCTGGAAGTCGCCCTGGTCGGTCGGGATGTCGCTGCGCGCCCCCGCTCCCGAGAAACCGTTGGCGCCAGCGGCGTCGTCACGGCTGCCCAGGAACTGGACCGAGTCGGCAATGATATCGACTGCCTGGCGCTTCTGGCCCTCCTGGCTCTCCCACTCGCGCCATTCCAGACGCCCGTCGAGTGCCACCGGGCGGCCCTTGGACAAAAAGCGGGCGCAGTTCTCGCCCTGCGCACCCCACACGGTCACGTCGAAGTAGTTGGGCTTGTCCTCCCACTCACCGGTGGCGTTGTTCTTGCGGCGGGTGTTGCAGGCAATGCGCAGCTTGCACACCGACATTCCGCTGGGCAGAGAACGCAGCTCGGGGTCAGACGTGAGGTTGCCGGTCATGACGACGCGGTTGATGTTCGTGGCGGCCACGGGGCTCCTTTCGGCGGCGAGAGGTTCGCTCGGTCTCGGGGGCGATCGAGTCTAGACGCGGCTTCGGCCGGGGCCCGGGGGGTACCGACGGCTTCGCGCAAGTTGCGCAGATTCGTTGCCGTCCCGGCAGCCGACTGGCGCGCTCGGGCGCCGTCCTGCCTGCGTCCGGGGCGTCAGGCCGCGGGGCCAGGTTCGCCCGCGAGCGGCTCGGCCGCGGCCGCGGTCTGCTCGGCGGCGGGCTCCTCGGCCGACGCCGGCGCGGCCACCGGCTCGGGCTCCGCCGGCGCGGCCACGGCGGCCGCAGCGTCGGACGCGCCCACGGAGGTGGCAGCAGGCTCAGCGTCGGGCGCGCCCACGGAGGCGGGAGACGCGGCGGACTCCCTGTCCCCACCTTCGGTGGACGCCTCGGGCCGGGCCTCGGCCTGCACGTCGGGGGGTGGGGGGGTGCCGGGGGCGAGCTTGACGATCCGGAAGCGCACGAGTCCGTCGGCGATGCGCAGCATCCGCTGGAGGCTCTCCAGCAGTGCCGGGGTGGCATGCATCTGCAGCAGGTGGTACTCGGCCTCGGTCTTGTGGGCGATCGGGTAGGCGGTGGTGCGCTGGCCCCAGTCGTGGCGACCGACGATCTCGCCGTCGGCCCGCACCGCCTTCTCGACATCGCTGAGGATCCGCGCGCGCGTCTCCTCCGGCGCGGCCGGGTCGAGCATCAGGACGAGGTCGTAGGTGGGGCGCTGGTCGGCCATGACAAAAGCCGGCACGGTCCAAGCCGTCCCGGCGGGGGCGACTATAACAGCGCCCCGCGGGCTCGATCAGCTCGCCGCGGCGCTCCTCTGCGTCCATGGTCAGCGCGGCGTGAATCGAGTCGGCGAGCTCCTGGATGTCGAACGGGTTGACCGACAGGGCGAACTCCCCCAGCTCCTCGTGGGCGCCGGTGTTCTCGGAAAGGATCGAGACACCGTGACGCTCGTTGACCAGCGGCCCCTCCTTGGCCACCAGGTTCATGCCGTCGAACATGGCGTTGACCAGCAGCACGTCGTAGTGCTTGTAGGCGGCGACGGCCTCCTCCAGATCGTCGCGCAGCTTGAGCTGGATCGGCATCCAGTCCGGCGTGCCGTGGCGGTGGTTGACCACCGCCACCAGGGCCTCGATGCGCTCCAGGTACTCCGCGTACTCGGCGACGTCCATCCGCGACGGCATCAGCTGAGCCATGAAGGTGACCCGCTCGGAGAACTCGGGATGCTGGGTCAGGAACAGGTCGAAGGCCGAGAACCCGCGCAGCACGTTCTTGCTCAGGTCGGCGCGGTCCACGCGCAGGATCAGGAAGTCGCGCCGCCGCTCGAGCAGGCGCCGCTCGAACTCCGCCACCCCCTCGCCGCCGGCGACGGCACAGGTGGCCTTGGCGTCGATCGGCAGCGGATAGGCGCGCACCCATACGTCGCGCCCCGAGCAGTGCACGATCCCCCGGGGGAAGTCGACCTCGAGGTCCATCAGGTCGCGGCAGCACTGCAGGAAGTTGTTGCGATAGGAGCGGGTGTGAAAGCCGATGATGTCGTTGGCCAGCAGCCCGCCGAAGATCTCCTCGCGGATCCGGGTCGGGAGCACGCGCCAGGCGTCGGACTGGGTCCACGGGATGTGGATGAAGTGGTGCAGGAAGGCGTCGGGGCGCGCCTTGCGCACCAGGGCGGGCAGCGTGTAGAGGTGATAGTCGTGGACCATCACCACCGGGTCGGCCTCGTCTTCGATCAGCTCCACCACCGCCCGGGCCAGGTCCTCGTTGACCACGTTGTAGCCGAACTCGAAGGCCTCGATCTCCTCCCGACGGATGTCGGGAGCGTTTGATAAGTCCCACAGGTAGTGCTGGATGAACCACAGCATCGGGTTCGCGAACACGTTGTAGAAGCGGTCGTAGGCCTCGGGGTCGGACTCGACCAGGCGCACCGAGTACTCGCCGCCCGCGGGTGAGCGCACGGTGAACGGGCACCCGTCGTGCGCGCGCGCCTGCGCCACGTCGTGCTCGTTCATGGCCGAGGCCACCCACACCGACTCGCGGTGTGAGGCCAGGCCGGTGAGCGCGGTCACCAGCCCGCCACTGCCGCGCACCACCGACCCGTCGGCCTCGAAGGTGACGGGTCCGCGGTTGGACACCAGCACCAGGGGGGCGCTGGCCGGGCGCGGTGCGCCGTTGGCGGTCAGAGGGGCTCCATGAGCTCGGTGAAGATTCGCAGGTAGTCGCGCAGATAGCGGGGGGTGAGGAAGTTCTCGCGCACGAACTCCTTGCCCCGCCGTCCCAGCGTGCGTCCCAGCTCGGGGTCCTGCAGGATCTCCAGCGTCCGCTGGGCGCAATCCTCGACGCTGGAGACCAGAAACCCGGTCACCCCGTCCTCGACCTGCAGGGGGATCCCCCCCACGTTGCCGCCCACGAACGGGCGGGCCTTCCAGATGGCCTCGGAGACGGTCAAGCCGAATCCCTCGCGCGTGGACTTCTGCACCAGCACGTCGGCGTGGGACTGAAAGGCGTTGACCTCGATCGCGCCCACGTTGTTGAAGTTGTTGAGGATGTGGATGTCGGGGTCCCCGTCGGCGTGCTCGATCGTGGCGTTGAAGAAGTCCCACCCCTCCGGATCGTCAGAGGCCATCGAGCCCACCAGCGCGAGCTGGGCGTCGGGCATCTGCTCCTTGACCGTGCGGTAGGCGTCGATCACGCCGAGTGGGTCCTTCCAGGGATCGAAGCGCGACACCTGGCAGATCAGGGGGCGCTCGGTGTCGATCCCGAACTGCTTACAGACGAAGGCCGCGTCCTCGGGCGACAGCGCCATGTTCTTGGGGGCCAGCGGGTCGATGGCCGGAGGCACGATGTGTACCCCGCGCGTGATGGCCTCGGGGACGTAGCCGGCCACGTGAAACAGCGAATGGGGGTACTCGGAGATGTAGGGCGCCAGGCGCTCGATGGTGGCCGGGTTGGGGGTGGAGATGTCGATGTGACAGCGCCACACCCAGCCCCGCGCCTTGTGGGGGGCCATGTGCAGCATGGCGGCCGGCTGGGGGTCGTGCACGACGCAGATGTCCCACCCGCCGACGAGCTCGCGCGCGTTCATCTCGTTGTACTGACGCCAGGTCTCCCACTGCTCGCCTGATAGGTCCTGGGGGTGGCCCTGGAGGGCGTTGTGCATGAGCTTGGTGGCGTTGAAGAACTCCTCGCGCCCGTAGATCACCTGCCACTCGCAGTCCAGGCCGACGTCGTTCATGAGCGGGATCAGCGTGTACAGGATCTCCGACACGCCGCCGCCGAAGGAGGTCGCCGACAGGTGCACGATGCGCCGTCCCTTCAGGGGCTCGGCCAGGGCCCGGATCTCCTCGATCAGCGGCCGCCCCACGATGTGGGTGTAGTCGGCCAGCGTCTTGGTGCCTACGGCAACGGATTGGAGCATGGGCGGTCCGGGAGCCTAGGGCGAGACGTCGCCCGGGCGCTCGCCGAGCTTGACCGAGACGGTCTGACGCGAGTGTCCGCGCCAGACCTCGAGGGAGACGGTCTGACCGGGCCGGTAGTTGGCCAGCGCGTCGCCGAGGTCGGTGTCCAGGCGCACCGGGCGCCCGTTGACGGCGGTGATGATGTCCCCGCCGATCTTGAACACGTGAGCCTGGAAGGTCACCTGGTGGTTTCCGGCCACCAGACCCACCGCCTTGGCTGGCCCCCGCGCGGTGACCGACTGGACGTAGGCGCCGTGCTCGACGGGCAGGCCGAAGCGCCGGGCGAGCTGGGGGAAGACCCCGGCGGTGGACACCCCCAGGAAGGCGTAGCGCACCTGACCCGTCCGGCGCAGTTGTTCCAGCGATCGCTTGACGGTGTCCACCGGCACGGCGAAGCCGACCCCCTCCCCACCGCCGCTGGAGGAGGCGATCTGGGAGTTGATCCCCAGCACCTGGCCGGCGGAGTTGACCAGCGGGCCCCCGGAGTTGCCGTGGTTGATGGCCGCGTCGGTCTGCAGGGCGCCGGAGATCTGGAAGTTGTTGAGCGAGTCGATCGAGCGACCGGTGGCGGAGATGACGCCGGTCGACAGCGACTGGGCCTCGCCGAACGGGCTGCCGATGGCCGCCACCGGGGAGCCCACCTGGACGCCGGCGCTGGAGCCCAGGGGCAGCGGGCGCAACGTCAGCCCGCGGGGATCCACGCGCAGCAGGGCGACGTCGGCGCTCGGGTCATAGCCGACGATGCGCGCGGGGACCTGGTTGGAGTCGGTGAACTCGACGTAGACCTCCCTGGCCCGGCTGATCGACTTGCCCGAGCCGTTGGTCACCACGTGGGCGTTGGTGAGGATCTCGCCGGTGCCGGAGATGACAAAGCCCGAGCCCAGGGCCCGCTGCTTGCCACTGCCGAACGGTCCGCTGGAGCCGGTGACGACGCTGATGACCGTCACCACCCCCGGGGCGTCGCGGCGATAGACCTGCGTCGGGTTGAAGGACCCCTTCACCGGTACCGGGCCGAGGACCTCGACCTTGGTCGTCCCGGTGGGCGGGGGCGAGCTGGCCGAGGAGGACGAGCCAGGGCCCGACCCCTTGGAGCAGGCGCTGACCCCCAGGGCCGCGGGCACGAGCGCCAGCCCCAGCATCAGCGTTAGGCCGGGCGACCGTCGGGGCGCCGGGCGGTCGGTCGTCGGGCGCCTCACGCTGCGAGCTCGAGGGTGAAGGTGGTCGCTCCGGGACGGGAGTCGACGGTCAGCTGCCCGCTCATGCGCTCCGCCAGCTCGCGGGCGATGGCGAGGCCCAGGCCCGAACCGGGCCCGTCACCGGAGGTGTAGAAGGGCTCGAACAGCCGCGCCTGCGCGCTGCGGTCGATACCCGGGCCGAAGTCGCGGACGACCAGGCGCACGCCGCCGCCGCGCTCTCCGGCGCTGACGACGATATCGGTGCCTGGGGGGGTATGGGTGATGGCGTTGTCGATGAGGATCCTCATCACCTGGGCGACGCGCTCAGCATCGCATACCGCCGGGATCGGCTCCCGGGCCAGCCTCAGCTCGAGGTGAGAGGAATGCTGAGACAGGGCCGGGATGAACTCCGAGGCGACCGCGCGCGCCAGCACGGCCAGGTCGGTCTCGGCCCGGCGCAGCTGCAGGGAGCCGGCCTCCAGGCGCGAGAGGTCCAGCAGGCCCGTGGCCAGCTTGCCCAAACGCTGCACCTGCTCGCGCACCTGACCGACGAACTGCCGGCGGGTCTCCTCGTCGAGCTCCTCGTCCTGGATCAGCTCGAGGAAGCCCCCGAGCGAGAATATGGGGGTGCGCAGCTCGTGGGAGGCGGTGGCGATGAACCGCTTGCGGGCGTTGTCGAGCTCGGAGAGCTGGCGCTGCATGTCGTCCAGCGCCCGGGCCAGCTGTCCCAGCTCGTCCTCGCGATCCACGGGGAAGCGGGCGCTGAAGTCTCCCGCCGCCACTCGCTCGGCCGTCTGCTCCAGGCGCTTGACGCGCAGGCTCAGCGAGCGCGCCACCAGGTAGCCGGCCAGCAGGGCGAGCAGCAGCGCGATGGCTCCCGCCACCCGGATTTTGCGCCGCACCAGCGCGCCGTTGGCGGCCACGTCTGACAGGGGGCCCGAGTAGACGACCACGCGCGCTACGCGGCCAGCGAAGAAGAGCGGCAGGGCGGCAGCCCCGATGGTCCCCGAGCTGGTGCGCCACGTGCCCGTGCCGGGCGCGGCGCGCCGGGCCGCCTCGCGGGCGACCGACTCACCCACGGGCGCGCTGCCGTCCTGTGAATCGGAGATCGGGTACAGGACCGTGCCCAGCGTTCCCTGGCTGACGCCCAGCAGCGAGACGCGTTCGCCCGAGGCGTCGGCGGCCTGGCGCACCTGCTGGTCGACGCCCCGCTTGCTCAGGCGCGAGCCGATCGCCGCCTGCAGCGGCGGGGAGTCGGCGCGGGCGGCGGCGGCCAGCTGGACCAGGCGCTGAGCCCGCAGGCTGGACTCCAACGAGGGCGCCACGTAGAAGTAGACGACGGCGATGGCGGCCAGGGTGATGGTGAAGAACAGCAGCGCCAGGCGGTTGCGCAGCGACCCCACCAACGCCTTCATCGACCAGGTCTCGGCGCCCCCGGCGCCCAGCCGCACCCGCAACGGGCTAGCGCTCGTCGCGGAAGCGGTAGCCGACGCCCCGCACCGTGAACAGGTAGGCCGGGTCCTTGGAGTCGGCTTCGAGCTTCTCGCGCAGGTGGCGGATGTGCACATCGATGGTGCGTGGGTCGCGGTAGGCCGCGTCGCCCCAGATGCGAGCCAGCAGCATCTCGCGCGTGAACACGCGGCCGGGGCTGCGCGCGAGCGCGCTGAGGATCTCGAACTCGACGAAGGTGGTGGCGACCGGCTCGTCAGCGACGCGCACCATCCGCTTGGCCAGATCGATGGTCAGCTCGCCGATCTGCAGGGGCTCCTCGTCGACCTCGGGCTGCGCGTCGCGGGCCATCCCCGCCCGGCGCAGGGCCGCCTTGACGCGGCTGCGGAACTCGCGCATGGAGAAGGGCTTGGTGATGTAGTCGTCGGCGCCCAGCTCGAGGCCCAGGACCTTGTCGATCTCCTCGGCCTTGGCGGTCAGCATGATGATCGGCACCGAGCTGCGGGCGCGCAGGCGGCGGCAGACCTCCAGACCGTCGAGCTTGGGCATCATCACGTCCAGCACCACCAGGTCAAACGCGCTTTCGGAGAAGCGGGCCAGCGCCTCCTGCCCGTCGGAGGCGAGGACGACGTCGTAGCCCTCCTTGCGCAGCGGATAGGACAGCAGCGTCAGGATCGCCTGCTCGTCGTCGACCAGCAGTATGCGCGGGGCGTGCTCGGTCATCGGCGGGAAGGGCCCAGACTCCACCAGCGTACCCTCACGGGGGTGTCGAGCCGCCACCGTCACCCCCGCGGGCGCTGATGGTCGAATGGCGCATCTACCGGGCCGCGCTGATCCCGGCTGTGCTGGCCATGCTCGTATGCGCCTTCTCGCTGGCCAGCCGCCCCCGCGCGGACGGCACGACGCTGGCCCCCGACGCCTTCGACGGCCGCCAGGCGACCGCGCTGCTGCAGTCCCTGGCCGCCCAGTTCCCCGACCGGCGTCCAGGCGGCGTGGGCGACGGCGCGCTGGCCCAGCGGGTCAGCCGGGAGTTCTTGGCCGCCCGGGACCAGCGCGGGGTGCCCGAGTTCACCGTCTCCAGCGTGGGGTCCAGCGCCGCCACCATCGACGGATCCCAGACCCTGCAGACCGTGATCGCGCGTCGGCCGGGCGCCAACAACCGCGCGATCGTGCTGCTCGCCCACCGTGACGCCGCCGGCCACGGCGCGGCCGCCGAGCTGTCGGGGACCGCCAGCCTGCTCGCGCTGGCGCGGGTGTTCGCGGGGCGCGTCACCAACCGGACGCTGGTGCTGGTCTCCACCAGCGGCGGCACCGGGGGCGCGGCCGGCGCCGCCTACTTCGCCGCTCACACCGGCGGCCCGGTGGACGCGGTCCTGGTCCTCGGCGACCTGGGTGGGGCCTCCCTGCGCCGGCCGCTGATCGTGCCCTGGTCCAACAGCCCGGTGGTGGCCCCCATGCGCCTCACACGCACGGTGGACGCTGCCCTCAGCCAGGAGCTCGGCAGTGGCGCCGGCTCGCTGGGGACGGCGGTCACGCTGGCCCGCCTGAGCTTCCCGCTGAGCGTGTCCGAGCAGGGGGTGCTCAACCAGCACGGTCTGCCCGCGGTCACGCTGGGGGCGGCGGGGGAGCTGGGGCCGCCCACCGGCGGGGGCGTGGACAGCGGCCACCTGCAGTCACTGGGACGCGCGGCCCTGCGGGCCGTCAACGCCCTGGATACCGCCCGCGACCTCGAGGCCCCCCAGGCCGAGGTTCCCCTCGGGCGCCGGGTGCTGCGGTCCTGGGCGGTGCGTCTGCTGGTCGGTGCGCTGCTGCTCGCGCCGCTGCTGACGGCGATCGACGCGGTGGCCCGTAGCCGGCGCCGGCGCCTGGACGTGGGCGCGTGGGCGACGTGGGCGCTGACCGTGTGCGCGCCGTTCGTGTTGACGGCGGGCTTCGTGGTGCTCAGCGGCCGGCTGGGGTGGCTGGGCCCGGCCCCTGCCGCGGCGGCCTCGCCGCGCGACCTGCCCGTGGACGGCACCGCCCGAGCGGCGCTGGCCGCGGTCGCGCTGGTGTTCGCGCTGCTGTGGCTGGTCCGTCCGTGGATCATGCGGCGCACCGTCGGCCGCGCTCCCGCCGAGCCCGCGGCGGGAGCGGCGGTCGCCCTGCTGGGCCTCAGCCTGCTGGCCTGGGCGATCTGGGCCCGCAACCCGTTCGCCGCCGCCCTGCTGGTTGCGCCCCTGCACCTGGGCCTGCTGGGCAGCGCCCTGAGCGAGCATCGCCGGCGCGCGCCGGCGCTGGCGCTGTGGGCGCTCGGGCTGGTGCCCCTCGCCCTGCTGCTGTTCAGCTACGCCCGCCAGCTGGGCCTGGGTCCGCTGACCGGGGCGCGAATGGCTCTGAGCTTGCTGGCCGGGGGCCACGTCGGGCCGCTGGCCTCGCTGGCCTGGGCTCTGGCGGCGGGCGGCGTGCTCGCCTTGGCGCTGCTGGTCCGGCGCGGCGCCGAGAGCGACGGGCCGCAGCTCGAGGTGCGCTCGCGCGGGCCGCTGACCTACGCGGGGCCCGGCTCGCTCGGGGGAACCGAGTCGGCGCTGCGCCGCTGAGCGCCACAATGCTCGGGCCATGGAGGTCCCCCTGAGCGCCCCGCCCGCCGAGGCCCGCCTCAGCCTGCGCCCCGCGCTGAGGGCCCTGTCGACCGTGCTGATCGTGGCCGGGGCGTTGTTGCTGGTCGACGCGGGCCTGACCGTGGCCTGGCAGGAGCCGCTGTCGGCTCTGTATGCCCGACTGCGCCAGGACAGCCTGGCCTCTGACCTGCGGGCCCTGGAGCGCTCGGCCCCCAGTGCGCTGGAGCTGGGGGCGCTCACCCGCCTGGGCGACGAGCAGCGCCGGATCGCCTTCCTGGCTCGAGCACTCAAGCGCCGAGCCGGGGCCGGTAGCGCCGTCGGCCGAATCCGCATACCGCGCATCGGCGCCGACTTCGTGCTCGTCTCCGGGACCGATGCCGACGCGCTGCGTAACGGGCCTGGGCTGTACCCGCAGACCCCGTTTCCCGGCGCGCCGGGCACGGTGGCCATCGCCGGGCACCGCACCACCTATCTGGCCCCCTTCCGGCGCATCGACGCGCTCTCCCCGGGCGACACGATTGCCGTCGAGATGCCCTACGCGCGCCTGGTGTATCGGGTGCAGGGCCGCCGCATCGTCGATCCGACCGACGTAGGGGTGATTCGGCGCGCGGGCTATGACCGGCTGGTGCTGACGGCCTGCCACCCCCTCTACAGCGCCGCCCAGCGAATCGTCGTGTTTGCCCGCCTGGCCCTGACCGTGCCACGGGGGCCGGCGATCGAGACGGCGCCCCCCCGGGGGCTGAACTTCCGTCCATTGACCTGAATTGCCCCTCAACGAATCTCCGCTCGCGCCGATAACCTCCTCAGACAGGGCGCCGGAGTACTCGAGCTAGGGGGATGGGGAACGGCCCCGCCCGGATTTGAGGCCAGAGCGCCACGTGAGAACCATGAGCGACTCCGACACCCCCAAGATCCAGGAGCTCAAGAGGCGCCTAGCCGGCGCCGAATATGAGGTGGACCCGCGCGCGGTGGCGGATGCCCTTCTGCGGCGTGACGCCACCCGCCGCCTGCTCTTGGCTGGACTTCCGGCCCGTCGAGGTGGCGTCAGCTTCTCGAGCGGCCTGTCCCCGGCCTCCTCCCCGGGCCGCTAAGGCCCGCCTCAATAGCAGGTCAGAGGTGCTCGTAGCCGGTGAGTGCCTGCTCGCCCTCGTGGTCTGACAGCAGCACCCGGGGCTCGCCCTCGCCCACGCGCCCCACCCAGTGCACCCCGGCCAGCTCCTCGCCGGGGGCCGCGCACACACACAGCTCGTAGTCCTCGCCGGACCCGGCTCCCAGCCACCAGCCCGGGCGCCTGAGCTCGCCGGCCACGGCGCTGACCCCGTTGGCCAGCGGCAGAGCGTCGAGGTCGATCTCGATCCTGACGTCGCTGGCGCGGGCGAGCTGGGCGGCGTCGGCGGCCAGACCATCGGACAGGTCGATCATGGCGTGCGCGCCCGCGGCGGCCAGCTGCTGGCCCTCCTGCAGTCGGGGCCTGGGGCGCAGCAGGCGCTCGAGCAGCGCTTCGCGCGTGGCGGGCGAGACGGTCTCGGGGGCGACCTGGTCCTCGAGCAGCGCGAGCGCGGCACCGGCTGCCCCCAGCTCACCCGTCACCCCGAGGCGGTCACCCGGCTGGGCCCCGTCGCGGCCCACCAGCGGTTGGGTGGCCGAGGCCCAGCCCACCACCGCGACCGTCACCACCAGGGCCGGCCCGGATACGACGTCGCCGCCGCAGATCGTGGTGTGACAGCGCCCCGCCAGCGCCTCGGCCCCCCGCATGAGCTCGAGCGCCCGCTCCTCGCCCATGTCCTCGGGCAGCACCAGCGAGACGTAGGCCTCGCCCGCCAGCGCGCCCATCGCCGCCAGGTCCGACAGCGCCCCGGCCAGCGCCCGGTGGCCGACGTCGGCCGGAGAGGCCCAGCCGCCGGCGGCGCCAGCCAGGCGGAAGTGAACGCCGTCGACCATCGTGTCGATCGAGGTCACCGCGCGGTCGCCGGCGTCCACCACGGCGGCGTCGTCGCCGAGCCAGCGAAGGACCCGGGGGTCGCGGGGGGACAGGGCCCCGCGGATCGCCTCGATCAGGGCGAGCTCGGGCGTCGCCGGCTCAGCGGTGGCGGTAGACGATGCGGGCGCGGTCGAGGTCGTAGGGCGACAGCTCGCAGCGAACGCGGTCGCCCGGCAGGATGCGGATGCGAAAGCGCCGCATCTTGCCCGCCACGTGGCCGAGGACCACATGGTCGTTGTCCAGCTTGACGCGGAACATGGCGTTGGGGAGGGCCTCGATGACCTCTCCCTCGAACTCGACCTTCTCTTCCTTGGGCACGGGGGGACGGTAGCAAGCGTCGGGGCGCGCCGGCGGTCGAGCTACTGGCCGGCGCCCGTTCCCCCGGTGGCTCCCGAACCGCCACCGCGGTGAGCGGGAGCGCCCCCGCCCGGGCCCTTCTGGGGTGGGGTCTCATAGAACTGCCGCTGGTAGCGCCCGCTCCCCGGACGCGATCTTCCGCCCTGGCCACCGCGCCCCGAGCTCCCCGAGCCGCTCCCGGAGCGCGAGCCGGACTTCGAGCCCGACGAGCTCGAGCCCGACGAGGACGAGCCCCCGCCCCCACTGGAGTCGGTGCTGGTGCCGCTCTGGCGGTGGGAGGAGGCGAAGGGCGAGAAGTTGATCGACTCCTTGGGCGCCGGGAAGGCCGCACAGTCCGAGCCGTGGGCCACCGTCATGTAGTCGTGCCAGATGTCGGCGGGCAGCGATCCTCCCTGGACCTGGATCCCGTGCACGCTGGTCATCGGCACCTTGCGGTTGGGGTAGCCGACCCATACCGCGGTGGCCAGGTGGGGGGTGAAGCCGTCCAGCCAGGCATCGGTGAAGTTGTCGGTGGTGCCGGTCTTGGCGGCGGCCGGGCACCCGATCTGGGCGTGGGTGGCGGTCCCGCCCTGCATGTTCTGCTCCATGATCTTGGTCACCGTCGAGGTGACCGCATCGGAGAACACCTTCACCCGCTGGGGCTTGCCCAGGTTGTCTACGTGGTGGTCGGGGAAGACCACCCGCGCGATGGCGATCGGCTTGTTTCGCCAACCGCCCGAGGCGATCGTGGCGTAGGCGTTGGCCATCTCCAGGGGCGACACGCCGAGCGTCAGGCCCCCCAGTCCCTCGGCCGGGTAGCCGTCGAGGTGGGTGGTGATACCCATCTCGTGCGCGGTCCGGGCGACCTCCTTGGGGCCGACGTCGAGGTCGAGCTGCTGGTAGACGGTGTTGTCGGACTTCAGCGTCGCCTGCACCAGGTTGATCGAGCCGGAGTAGCTGTGGGAGTAGGTCTGAACCTTGATCGGTCCCCAGCGGGGATCTACGAAGTCCAGCGGCTTTGACTCATAGGTGGTGCTGGCGGGGTCGATGCCCTTCTTGACCGCCGTCATGAGGACCATGATCTTGAACGTCGAGCCGGGCTGGCCGTGGCCCTGGGCGGCCAGGTTGAACTTGGACTGGCCGTAGATGGCGGAGGAGGCCATGGCCCGGATGTAGCCGGTGCGCGGGTCGATCGTGACGATCGCCGAGGAGGGGTCGTTGGGTTGGTTGAGGACGCCGGCGATCGCCTTGCGGGCCGCCGTCTGAAGACGCAGGTCGATCGTGGTGAAGACGCGCAGCCCCCCCTGGCGAACCCGGTTGGGCCCGTACTCGTCGATCAGCTGCTGCTTGACGTAGTCGAAGAAGTAGTTCTCGCGGCGCACCGTGTAGTAGCGGCTGTGGCGCACCCCCAGCGGGGAGGCCGTCGCCTCCTGGGCCTGGGCCGGGGTGATGTAGTGCTGAGCGGCCATCTTCTGCAGCACGTCGTTGCGACGCAGCAGGGCGCCCTGGGGGTTTGAGAACGGGTTGTAATCGCTCGGGGCCTGGGGCAGGCCGGCGATCAGAGCCGCCTCGGGCAGGGTCAGCTGGCCCACCGACTTGTCGAAGAAGATCCGCGCCGCGGCCTGCACACCGACGGCCGACTGGCCGCCCACGGTCCCGTAGGGGACGGTGTTGAGGTACTCGGTGAGGATCCACAGCTTGCCCGGGCGCCCGGGATGGCTGGTCTCCAGCTCCTCGGCCAGCTTGGCCTCGCGCACCTTGCGGGTGAAGTTGCGGGCCTCGTTGGGCAGGTAGAGGTTGCGCACCAGCTGCATGGTGATCGTCGAGCCGCCCTGGACCGTCTTGCCGGTGCCGAGGTCCCTCAGCGCCGCCCGCACCACGCCCTGGAAGTCCACGCCCTTGTGCTTGTAGAAGCGCTGATCCTCGATGGCCACGGTCGCGTCGCGCAAGAGCTGCGGGATCTGGGCCGCGGTTATGGGCGAGCGCAGCTCGTCGGACTGGATGAAGCCCAGCCGCGATCCGTCGGCGGCAAACACCAGCGAGGAGGCACCCTTGTCGATCGGCTTGAGCGTGGCCAGCGAGGGCCCCGAGGCGGCCAGGCCGATGACGTAGCCGACCACCGAGAGGGCGGCTATGACAGCGCTGGCCGACAGCACGCCCAGGGTCAGAAAGGCGGCCCGGTTGGCCCCGCCTTGCCGGCGCCGGCGCTTTCGCTTGAGACGAGGGGACATGGTGAGCGGGCCGGCCGCGGGTCCAGGCGGCGGCGGGCGCCGGTCATTTTGGCACACGGCCACGGTCGTGACCCCAGCCCGCCCTGTCAAGATCGTCAGGAGCGATGGACGCCCACGGGTTGGACACAGCGCCGGCCGCCGTGCCGGCGCCCCGCACACCGCTCGGGCTCCTGCGCGCTCGCGCGGCGCGCCTGAGCGAGGCCCAGCGCGCCGCCGTCCGCGATGCGTGGCGAGCCCTGCTGGCCACCCGCCTGCTCGTCTGGACCTCGGGCATGGGGGCGTTTGTGATCTTCGGCCGCGCGGCGGACACGGTGAAGTTCGACCCCTTTCACCTCACCGACCACTTCGGGACGCTGGGCAACCTGCTGGTCTCGCCCGCCTCGCGCTGGGACGCGGCCTGGTATCTGGCCATCGCCCAGGACGGCTACACCGGCGAGGCGCTGGGCCGCGTGGCCAGCCGGCCCGCCTTCTTTCCCCTCTATCCGCTGCTGGTGCGGGTGGTCGGTGCGCCCGGGATCGACCGCCTGCTCGCCGGCATCGCCGTCTCGCTGCTGGCCTTCTTCATCGCCCTGGTGCTCATGCATCGCCTCACGGCGCTGGAGCTCGGGACCGAGACCGGCGGTGGCCAGGCCCGTCCCTCCCGCCTGGCGCGCTGGGCGCAACCGGGGGCGCCGCGGCTGGCGGTGGTGGCCACCGCCGTGTTCCCGATGGCGCTGTTCTTCTCGGCCGTCTACAGCGAGTCCCTGTACCTGGCCCTGTCGCTGGGCGTGTTCTGGGCGGCCCGCACCGGGCGCTGGGCCTGGGCGGGGGCGCTGGGGGCGCTGGCCGCCGGTACCCGCTCCACCGGGGTGCTGCTGGCGGTCCCGCTGCTGGTGCTCTACCTCTACGGTCCCCGTCCCGACGGGAAGCCCACCCGCTGGGCCCGGACGGCGGCAGCGCGCCCGCGCGCCGGCTGGCGGCGGCTGGCGGTGCTCGCCCCCCGCTACCGGCCGGGGCTCGAACTGGCCTGGCTGGCCCTGGTGCCCGCCGGTCTGGGCGCCTACATCGGCTACCTGGCCCTGGCCGGGGTGGACCCGCTGGCGCCGTTTCACACCCAGGAGGTCTGGTTCCGGCATTTCGCGGGCCCGTTCGGGGGCCTGGTGGACGGGACCGACGGAGCCATCCAGGGAGCGCGCCAGCTGCTGTCGGGCTCGCGCTACCCCGTGTACTTCCACGGGTCCACCGGCGACCCGTTCAACGTCGCCGGGCACAACGTGATGCTGTTCGCGTTCCTGGCCTACGGGCTGATGGCCCTGGTGGGCGTCGCCCGGCGCCTGCCGGTCGCCTACGCGGTGTACGTGGTCGTCGCCCTGGCCCTCCCGCTCTCCTACCCGGTGTCGCCTCAGCCCCTGATGTCGCTGCCGCGCTTCCTGGTCGCGCTGTTCCCGTTGCACATGTGGCTGGGGTCCTGGCTGGCCGGTCACCGCCGGGCGCGCGTGCCCGTGCTGGTGGCGCTGGCGCTCGGGCTGGCGTTCTTCAGCGGCGAGTTCGCCACCTGGCACTGGATGGCCTGACGCTCGCCGAGCTTGAGCGGGCGCGCCGCGTAAGCTGCCTGGGCCATGTCGACCGTCTCCGTCTCACCGGCCTTCGTGCACCCTGGACCTCCGCCTGAGCTGCCCGAGCTGCCCGAGGGCGTGACGCTGGGGCCGCGGTGGGCTCCGTGGATGGCTCCCCTGGCGCTGCTCGGCGGCCTGGCCGGGGCGCTGGTCGGCGGTCTGACCATCGGCCTGATCTCGGCCGCGGCGGGCGCGAGCCTGAGCCATCCCCCTCCCGGGGTGGGGATCGCCGAGACCGTCGTGCAGGACCTGGCCTTCGTCGGCGCGGCGGTGCTGTTTGCCGGGATGGCCGGCCGCCCGGCGCGCCGCTCGGACTTCGGGCTGCGCTCGGCCCGGCTGTGGGGCGCGGTCGGGTGGCTGGTGCTGGCCTGGCTGGCCTTCTTGACCTTCAGCGCCCTGTGGGGCGCGATCGTCTCCGATCACTCCAAGCAGCGCCTGCTCCACGAGCTCGGCGCCGATCGCTCCACCGCCGGGCTGGTCGCTGCTGCGGCCCTGGTCACTGTTGTCGCCCCGGTATGCGAGGAGCTGTTCTTTCGCGGCTTCTTCTACCGGGCCCTGAGCAACTGGCGCGGACCGTGGCTGGCGGCGATCATCACCGGCCTGGTGTTCGGGGGCGTGCACGCTGGTCCTGACACCCCCGCGGCGCTGCTGCTGCCGCTGGCCTTCTTCGGCTTCGCCCTGTGCCTGCTCTACCGGCGCACCGGCTCGCTGTATCCCTGCATCGCGCTGCATGTGCTCAACAACTGCCTGGCCTTCGGTGTCACCGAGCACTGGGGATGGCAGATCCCCGTGCTGATGGTGGCCGCCCTGGCCACGGTGGGCCTGGGCGCCGTGCTCATCCATCCGCGCCGTCGCCCGCAGGGCTCCGCGTCGGCGCCGGTGCCGGCGTGAGACCGCGAAGCGCCCAGCTCGCCGCGGCCGCCGCCGTGAGCGTCACGGTGCTCGGTCTCGGGCTGACGCCCGTCGCCCCGGCGGCGGTGGCGCGAGCGGGCTCCCTGACGCCCGTCGCGTCGGCGGCACCCCCGACGGTGGATGCGCGGCCGGGGCCAGCGCCGCCCGCACCGGGCGTCGCCCGCGGTCGCCTGCAGATCGTGCCCGAGCTGCTCACCGGGCGCCCGCCGGTGGCCCTCGCCGGTCAGCACTGGCGCCTGCGCGGGACGATCGTCCCCTACCTGCCGGGCCAACGGGTGACCGTGCGCTTGACCCGTGGCCGGCGCCTGCTGCGCGCCTGGTCGGTGCGTGTCCTGCCCGCCCCCGGCGGGCGGGAAGGCTCCTTCCGGCTATCGGTCACCGTCCGGGTCACCGGCACCGTCACCGTGACCGCGGTTCATCCCGCCACCCGCACGCAGGCCAGCTTCGCCGCCGCGCCGCGTCGGGTGCTGGTCATCTCCGGCCGCGTCTCGCCTGGGTCGCGCGGGTCGTCGGTGCACGTCCTCCAGCAGCGCCTGGCCGCGCTTCACTACGCCGTGCCGACCAGCGGCGTGTTCGACGCGGGCACCGCCCGCGCCGTGCTCGCCTACCGCAAGGTCAACCGCCTGGCGCGCAACTCGTCGGTGGACCGCCGGGTGTTCAGCTGGCTGATGCGCGGCCGCGGTGCCTTCCGCGTTCGCTACCCCGGCCACGGCAAGCACGTCGAGGCCGACCTGTCGCGCCAGGTGCTGGCTGAGATCACCCCCGGCGGCCGGGTGCGCCGCGTCTACGTGTTGAGCTCGGGCAAGCCCTCGACGCCGACGGTGGTGGGGCACTTCCGCGTCTACATGCGGGAGCCCGGGACCAACTCCCACGGGATGGTGGACTCGAGCTACTTCATCGGGGGGTACGCGATCCACGGCTACGCCGAGGTCCCCACCTACGCCGCCAGCCACGGTTGCCTGCGGGTACCGATCCCCGACGCCGCGGCGATCTTCTCGTGGCTGCGCATCGGCGATCGCGTGGACGTATACGCGCACGGTCGCGGGGGCAGCCGGCGGGTACGCGGCAACGCCGGACCGTAGGCCCGTGGCAGAGCCGGCGGCCACCGATGCACGCGCGCGCCTGGTGGCCGAGCTGCGCGAGCACGCGCTGGTCATCGGCGAGGTCGTGCTGTCCAGCGGGGCGACGGCCTCCTACTACGTCGATGCCAAGCGGGCCATCCTGCGTCCGGTCGGCTTCGCGGCGCTGGCCGAGCTGGTGGCCGGTCAGGCGTCACGATGGGACGCCACCGCCGTGGGCGGGCTGACCATGGGCGCGGACCCGGTGGCCTGCGCGGCGCTGGCCGGCGGGGCGCCGCTGAAGGCCTTCTTCGTGCGCAAGGAGACCAAGGCCCACGGTCTGCAGCGGCGGATCGAGGGTCCGCTGCTGGAGCCGGGGGACCGCTGCCTGGTCGTAGAGGACGTCGTGACCACGGGAGGCTCGACGCTGCAGGCGATCGCCGCGCTCACCGAGGCCGGGCACTCCATCTGCGGCGTGGTCAGCGTGCTCGACCGGCTGGCCGGTGGGGGACCGGCGATCGAGGCCGCCGCCGGGGCGCCCTACGTGGCCCTGAGCACGATCGACGACGTCTATCCCGAGCGCGAGGACCGCTGAGCCGGCCGGTCCACACACGCCGCGCGGTCAGCGCGGGGCTCGTCGTGGCGGCGCTTGGGCTGGGCGCCTGTGCGCGTCAGCACCCCCCGCCGCTCAGTCCGGCGGCGCTGCAGGCCACGCGAAACTTCACCGACATAGAGATCTACTGGGCGGGCCCCAGCTTCGAGGGCATACCCCTGACCGCCGCCGACCGCCCCGAGGACTACCTGCCCAAGCTGGGGATGCGGGTGTACTACGGCGACTGCGTGGCGCACCGGACGCTGTTGGCCACCAGTGGCTGCACGCTTCCGCTGGAGATCAACTCCGTCACCTCCACACCCCACATCAACCACACGCTCGGCCCCCAGCACCGGATCCACATCCACGGGGTGCCCGCGGTGGTCTATGACGGCGGGCGCTCGATCGAGGTCTACACCGGCGGGGTAGCGGTCGATGTGTTCGCCGACACCCCGCAGCGAGCGCGCCGCGCCGCGCTGGCCCTGCGCCGCCTCAATGTGCACCGCCAGGTGCTGCTCAAGCGCCTGCCCGCCCCCCGTCACGCCCCGGGGGCGCCGTAGGAGGCGGCCCGTACGCCGGTCGATTCCGCGCCCCGCGGGTCACGCTGGCACCACCATGCCCCGAGCTGGATTCGAACCAGCGGCCTTCCCCTTAGGAGGGGGACGCTCTATCCGGCTGAGCTATCGGGGCGCTGAGGGCCAAGCGTAGCCCCGCTGGCCTGGGGCAGCTGCTCACCCGAGCTGTGGGGGCTGTCGGGCGAGCGTACCGCTGTCGCGATGTCGTGATCGTCGACGTTGAGCGGGTGATGGCAGGCGGCCAGGTGGCCACCGGCGTACTCGGTCAGGGGCGGCTCGACCTCGGCGCACAGCGTCGTGGCCCGGGGGCAACGGGTGCGAAACCGGCAGCCGCTGGGCGGGTCGATCGGGTTGGGCGGCTCGCCCTCCAGCACGATCCGCTCGCGCGCGCGGTTCTCGCGCGGGTCGGGGATCGGGATCGCGTTGAGCAGGGCGGCGGTGTAGGGGTGGATGGGGCGCGTGTAGAGCGCCTCGGCCGGGGAGACCTCGGCCAGCTTTCCCAGGTACATCACCGCGATGCGGTCCGACACGTGGCGCACGACCGACAGGTCGTGGGCCACGAACACGAACGACAGCCCGAGCCGATCCTGGAGCTCCTCGAGCAGGTTTATGACCTGCGCCTGGATCGACACGTCGAGCGCCGACACCGGCTCGTCGAGCATCAGCACCGAGGGCTCCAGCGCCAGTGCCCGAGCGACCCCGATGCGCTGACGCTGGCCGCCGGAGAACTCGTGCGGGAAGCGGTTGACGTGCTCGGGGTTCAGGCCCACCTGCTCCAGCAGCTCTGCCACCCGGCGGCCGGGGTCTCCGTCACTCACGCCGTGCAGGCGCATCGGGGCGGCGATGATCGCGCCGACGCGCTTGCGGGGGTTCAGCGAGGCCTGCGGGTCCTGAAAGACCATCTGCATCTCGCGCCGCACGCCCGTCAGCGCCCGGCGCCCCGCGTGGCTTATGTCCTGCCCGCGGAAGCGGATCCGGCCCTCGGTCGGCTCCTGCAGGCGGATCAGCGTGCGCGCCAGCGTCGTCTTGCCGCAGCCCGACTCGCCCACCACGCCCAGCGTCTCGCGCTCGGCCAGGCGCAGGGAGACATCGTCGACCGCGTGCACGCGCCCTCCCCGCACGCGGCCGATCGGCCCGGAGCGCAGCTCGAAGTAGACCTTCAGGTGCTCGACCTCCAGTAGGGGCGCTGCGGTCGCTGGCCCCGGGGGCGAAGCCGTCGGGGCGCTCACGCGATCACCGTGTCGTCGGTGCCCAGTCCGATCGTGTCGCCCACGACGCGCAGCCGCCGCTTGTCCTCGGGATCAAGCCAGCAGCGGTCGCGGTGATCGGGCACCTCGGGCCGGCGGGCCTCCAGGCCGGGGATCTCCCGGCAGCGATCGAACTCGTGCGGGCAGCGGGGACGGAAGTGGCAGCCCTCCGGCGGTGCCAGCAGCGACGGGGGCTGCCCGGGGATGGCGGCCAGGCGCTCCGGCCGAGCACGGTCGACGCGGGTGATCGACCCGAGCAGCCCCCAGGTGTAGGGGTGCTGGGGGTCATAGAACAGCTCGTCCAGCGTGCCCTGCTCGACCACTCGCCCGGCGTACATAACCGCGACGCGGTCGGCCACGTCGGCCACCACGCCCAGGTCGTGGGTGACCAGGATCACCCCGGCGTCGGTGTCGACGCGCAGCCGCTTGATCTCCTCGAGGATCTGGGCCTGGATGGTGACGTCCAGTGCCGTGGTGGGCTCATCGGCGATCAGCAGGCTGGGGGCGCACGACAGGGCCATGGCGATCATCACCCGCTGGCGCATTCCGCCGGAGAACTCGTGCGGGTAGGAGCGGATGCGCTCGCGGGCGTGCGGCACGCCGACGCGCTCCATCAGCTGCACCGCCCGGTCCATGGCCGCCGCGGCGGACATGGCACGGTCGTGGGCGCGGATCTGCTCGACGATCTGCGCCCCCACCCGCTGGACCGGGTTCAGCGCCGACATCGGGTCCTGGAAGATCATCGCGATCTCAGCGCCCCGGATCCGACGCAGCTGAGCCTCGGAGGCCGCCAGCAGCTCGGTGTCACCGATCCTGGCGCTGCCCTGAAAGCTGGCGTTGGGCGAGCGCGTGAGCCCCATCAGGGTCATCGCCGTGACCGACTTGCCGCTGCCGGACTCGCCCACCACCGCGAGGATCTCCCCGCGGTCGACGTCGAGGCTGACGCCGTCCACCGCCGCCACCACGCCGTCCTCGGTGCGAAAGCTCACCCGCAGGTCGCGGACCTCGAGCAGGTTGCCCATCAGCTCAGCCGGATGCGCGGGTTCAGCGCCGCGTAGAGGATGTCCACCAGCGCGCTGAGCAGGACGACGAAGAACGCGCCGAACATGGTGATCACCAGCACCGGGGGGACGTCCAGCTGGCCGATCGAGTCGGCCGCGTACTGGCCCACGCCATGCAGATTGAACACCGACTCGGTCAGGATCGCCCCGCCGCCGATCACCGAGGCGAAGTCCAGGCCCCACAGCGAGACGATGGGGATCAGCGAGTTGCGCAGCACATGGCGGATGAGCACGCGACGCTCGGAGATCCCCTTGGCCCGGGCGGTGCGCACGTAGTCCTCGTTGATCGTGTCGAGCACGTTGGAGCGCAACACGCGCGCGTAGATGCCCAGGTAGAGGATCGACAGCGCGAACCACGGCATCAGCAGGTGGGTGAGCCACTGCCAGGGGTCCTTGGTCAGGGGCACGTAGTTCGAGGTCGGAAACAGACCCGCCTTGAAGCCCAGGTAGTAGGACATCATGGCCCCCAGGAAGAAGACGGGGATCGACACACCCGCCATCGACAGCACGGTGATGGCCCGGTCGGTAAAGCGCCCGGCCCGCATCGCGCCGAGCAGGCCGAAGGCCACCCCGAACACCAGCCAGATCACTCCCGCCCCCAGGGCCAGCGACAGCGTCGCCGGCAGGTCGCGCTTGATCTCCTCCTCGACGTTGACCTGCTGGGTGTAGGAGATCACGTCGCCGGTGAACACCTTGCGCATGGTGATCGCATACTGCTCGTAGATGGGCTTGTCAAAGCCCCAGGCGTGGCGGACGGTGGCGCGCGTCTCCGGGGTCGAGGTGCGGCCCGCCAGGCGCAGGGCGGGGTCCCCGTTGGGGATCGCCTGGAAGATCAGGAAGGTGAGCACCGAGATGGCGAACAGCACGACCGCCATCGAGCCCAGGCGCCGCAGCGCGAAGCGCAGCATCAGCGCTCGATCCTCACCGTCGCCCGCGGATCCAGCGCGTCGCGAACGCCGTCGCCGAAGACGTTCACGCCCAGCACCGCGAGCATCAGCATCAGGCCCGGGATGAGAGTCTGGTGCACGGCCGCCGGCAGCTGGTGGATCCCGCCGGCGATCATCGTCCCCCAGGAGGGGTTGGGCTCCTGGACCCCGGCACCGAGATAGGAGAGACCCGCCTCGAGCAGGATGGCGTTGGCGATGATCAGCGGGATGAACACGATGATCGTCGTGGCCACGTTGGGCAGGATCTCCGAGAGCATGATCCGCAGCGATCCGAAGCCCTGGGCCCGGGCCGCGTCGACGAACTCGCGCTCGCGCAGGCCCAGCACCTGCCCGCGCAGCGGCTTGGCCACGTAGGGGATGTAGACCACACCGATGATGAACGAGGGCACCAGCAGCGAATTGCCCTTCACGGAGAACAGGCCGAGGTCCAGTCCCCCAAGGGCCAGCGAGGTGCCCAGCGCCACTCCCAGCAGCACGGCCGGGTAGGACCAGACGATGTCCATCGTGCGCGACAGGACCCCGTCCACCGGCCCGCGGAAATAGCCCGAGGCCAGACCCACTGCCGTGGCCAGCACCAGCGTGATCAACCCGGCGATCAGGCCGATCTCCAGCGAGTTGCGTCCGCCGTAGAGCAGCCTCACCGCCAGGTCGCGCCCGTTGGCGTCGGCGCCCAGAAAGAAGCGTCCGTGCCAGGTCGGACCGATGGGGATTCCGGTGGGGGAGACCACGTAGGTGTCGTGGCCTCCGACCCGCACGGTGTCGGTGACGTGGTTGTCGTTGGGCCCGGTGTGGGCGACCTGGTCGGCGTACAGGGGCGCGCCCAGGCACAGCAGGGCGATGACCACGAACAACGCTCCGAAGGCCAGCGCCGAGCGCTTGCGCGCCAGGCGCCTGAGCGCCAGGCGGTAGAAGCCGACGCCCGCGGCCGGCTGCTCGGACCGAATGGTGTCTACTTCAGCTTCCAGCTCGAGAAGTCATCGAGATAGGTCGGGTGAAAGACGGCCGAGCCGAAGTCCAGGCGGTTGGAGAAGAACTTCGGGAACGTCTCCTGCCCGTAGACCACCTCGTAGGCCTGGTTGGCCACGTACTGATCGAGCGCCTGCCACTGGGCCGCGGACGAGCTCAGCTTGGTGGCCGGGATGGCGTTGAGCTTGGGCAGCTCGCGCTGGATCCGGGGGTCGTTGACGTTGGAGAAGTTCTGGTTGTTGGTCGACTGGATGCTCTTGGCGTCCAGCAGCAGGTAGAAGTCCGACGGGTTGGGGAAGTCCTCTACCCAGTCGCCGAAGCCGGTCTGGGCGTTGGTCTTCTGGTTGCCGATGGTCGGGAAGTAGGTTGAGTCGGCGACGATCTTCGGAGTCGCCTTGTAGCCGATCTGGTTGAGCACGCTGGTGTAGTACTCGACGTACTCCTTGCGGGGGCTGCGCTGCTGGCCCCACACGGTGATCTGGGCCCCCGCGGTGCCCGACTGTGCCACCAGCTGCTTGGCCTTGGCCAGGTCCGGGGCCGAGTTGGGGTCCCCGTAGGGGCACGGGGCGGTCGGGTGGCCCACCAGTCCCTCGGGCAGGAAGTAGCACGATGGCTTCAGCGCCCCACTGGACAGGCGCTGCAACGCACGCTTGTCGATCGCGTAGTTGACCGCCTGACGCGCCTTGAGGTTGTTGAACGGCGGGATCGCCGTGTTGAGGAAGAAGTAGTAGGTCGACGGCGCGGTGAGCTCGGCGAAGCGATCCTTGGCTTGAGCCCGGATCTGGCTGAGCAGGCCCGGCGGGACGGTGTCGCCGGCATCGAAGGCGTCGGCCTGGTTCTGCAGCACCTGCTCGGCCTCGGTGGTCGTGTTGGACTGGATGTTGACCACGATCTTGTCGAGGTTGCCCTTGGGGATGTCGGGGATGTTCAGGGCGGCGAACTTGGGGTTGCGCACCAGCGTGAAGGTGCGGTTGGGCGTCACGGCGGTGATCTGGTAGGCGCCGACTCCGGGCGGCGGCGTGTTGGACTGGTTGGTCATCGGCGTGCTCGGCGGAACCAGTCCCGCGGCCGGGAACGCGACCACGTTGGGAAACCCGCCGTAGGGCGCCACCAGGTTGACGGTGATCTTGCCGCTGGCGTCGTCGGTGGTGATGCCCGAGATGTCCTTGGCCTTCTTCTTGTCGAAGTCGCCGGCGCCGACGATGTTGCCGGTGAAGAACGACTTGCCGCCCCAGTTGAGGGCCAGCGAGCGCTTGACGGCAAACTTGAAGTCCGAGGCCTTGACCGGCTGGCCGTTTGAGTACACCAGCCCTGGTCGCAGCTGGAAGGTGTAGGTCTTGCCATCGGCGGAGACGGTGGGCAGGCTCTTGGCCAGCGCGGGGATCAGCTCGCCGCCGGCCGCGCCGCTGGCGTGGCGGTAGGTGAGCAGGCCCAGATAGGAGATCCAGGTGGCCTCAGCCGACTGGGTGGTGTAGCCCTCGGCCGGGTCCAGGAAGTCGGGGGCGGTGCCCATCAGGACGGTCGCCGTCCCTCCCTGCTTGCCGCTGGACGTAGCCGCGTCGTTGCTGCTCGAGCTGCCGCAGGCGCCGAGCGCCATCGCGGTGCACACGCTGAGCGCGCTGCCCATGAAGCCGTAGATCCGCACGTGATCCCCTCCCCGGGGTCGTTTCTATCCGGTGCCCTGAAGTTCGGGACACTGGACAACCTTATTCCCGTAAGGCCCGGCCCGGTAGGGCGGGCTTCGGGTTACCGGCGGTTACTTGGCGGTTTGGGCGCCAATTCCTGTGCGCACACGAGGTGTTGCCGTCGGGCGGCGCAGCCGGGGTCAGGCGGCGCGGCGCAGGGCGTCGGCGCGGGAATCGGTGCTCGCGCGGCCGATCTGTGGGGGCGTAGCGACGCGGTCCGGCTGCCGGGCAGCCTCGGCCAGACGCACGAACGGCGCCCAGCCCGATAGCCGGATCGACTCGGGGGGAACGCTGAGACCGGGAATGTCCTTGGGCAGCATGGGGGCTCCAGTGTGCCCTGCCCGGGGGAGGGCGGGGCAGTCAGTTGCTAATCGCTACTGAGTATAGCGAATCCCCGCTTTTGCCCTACCGACCCCGACCTTTCAGTCCTCGTCGGCGTCGTCCTCGTACAGCGATTCCGCCGCCAGCTCCTCGCCCCGCTCGCTGAACAGCTTGACGTCCAGGAAGTCTCCCCGGTAGTCGTCAGGGGCGATCAGGGTGAAGCGCCCCTCCTGCAGCGGGCACTGATCGACCACCAGGTCGGCTAGCTCGGCGGTCACGATCGCCCCCCCGCCCCGCAGCGCCCGTCCCCACACCAGGGTGATGGCGGCGGTCGCGCTGCGCTCACCCACCCAGGTGCCGATCACCTCGTCGCACAGGTCCAGGCTCCATTCCGGGTGCTCGGCTGCGGTCTCGGAGGTGAAGTCGGCGCTGGCGAGCAGCTCCTCGGGCTCTCGCCCGGGCTCCGGTGTACGAAAGCGCACGTGGCCAAACAGCTCCAGGCCGGTTGAGGTCGTCGCCGTGGCGGGAAGGTAGGTGTGGCCGTGCCAGGTGCGATCGGGGTGCCAGCTGATGTCACCCGGCTCGCCCACGTCCTCGCCCTGCGCATCGATGGCCAGGCAGGCGGCCAGGAACTCCTCGCGCAGCCGCTCCGCCCAGCGGCCGTAGGGCAGCGGCTCATGGGGAGGCTCGGCGGCGAAGCGGGGAACCACTCTCGGTTCGGCGGGCACCGCCTGAGCCTAACGAGCCGTCGCGTCAGGCATCACAGCGATGCCGCGCGAGCCGCCGTGTCAGGCATCACAGCGAGGCCGTGTCCAGCATCACGGTGACCGGGCCATCGTTGACCAGCTCGACCTCCATCGATGCGCCAAACACCCCGGTCAGTGCCCCGGAGGCCTCACAAAAGTGCTCGTACAGCACGCGCGCCCGCTCGGCGGGGGCAGCGGCGGCGAGGCTCGGCCGGTTGCCCCGGCGGGCGTCCGCGTAGAGCGTGAACTGGCTCACGCACAGCAGGCCACGGTCGCCCAGGTTCTCGTTGAGGTGTCCCTCAGAGTCGGCGAACACCCGCAGGGCGCGAACCTTCTCAGCCAGCCGCCGGGCGTCGGCCTCGGTGTCCACGTGGGTGACGCCGAGCAGCACCAGCAGGCCGGGGCCGATCGAGGCCACCGTCTCTTCCCCCACCCGCACCGACGCCCGGCTGACACGCTGGATCAGGGCTCTCACGGCGCGATCGTCTCAGACCGATCAGACCAGGCTGGCGCCGAGACTGACGCTCACCACGATCGCGGTGCTCCAGGCCAGCGCGGCGGAGCACAGCCGCAGGTCCAGCCCGTAGGCGTGCGCGACCAGCAGGGTGGCTATCCCTGAGGGCATGGCCGCCTGCAGCAGGTAGGCGTCGGGCACGCCGGCCACCTGGGCCGCCAGCACCAGCATCAGCCCGGGCGCCACCAACAGGCGCAGGAGCACCGCCGCCGCCACCGCTCGCCGTGCCGGGCCGCTCAACCTCGACCCGTGGCGACCCTCGGTTTGCAGGTTGACCCCGAGCACGAAGAACCCCGCCGGCAGCATCGCGAACACGGCGGCGTTGCTGGCGTCGACGAGGGCGGGGGGAGCCAGCGCGGCCGGAGCCAGCAGCCCGGCGACACTGGCCAGCAGCGGTGGGTTTCGCACCAGGAAGGCCCGCACCCGCTCGCGCACACCGGAGCCCGCCCGTTCCCCAAAGGCGGCACCCGCGCCAAACCCGAAGGTCAGCAGCACCGGCGCGCTGACCAGCGTGTCAAAGGCGATCGCGGCCGGCAGCTGCCCGTGGCCAAGGACCGCGCTGGTCAGCGGCAGGCCCAGATAGCCGGTGTTGACCAGCACCGTTGCGCAGATCAACGCTCCCGTCTCGGGGCGCCGCAGGCCGAGCAGGCGGTCCCCCAAGACCCAGGCGATCAACCCCACGCAGGCCAGCTCCAGGTAGGCGATGCCCAGGCCGGCTCCCACCCCGCTGGTGATCTGAAGGTGGGCGAGGTTGAAGAACGCCACGAACGGAAACAGCGCGTAGAGCATCCCGTCCAGCAGGCGCCGCGAGGTCAGCTGCGCCCGGTCTCCGTGGTGGCGGGCCACCAACGCGCCCGCCGCGCCCGAGACGACGACGACCAGCGCGACGAGGATCACCCGCTCATGCTTCGCGCAGCTCGGCGGCGGCCCGCTCGGGTGAGAGCACGTTCAGGTGCAGGCCCGTGCTCAGCTCCAGCCCGGCGAGGTGGGTGAGCCGCGGCATCACGTCGATGCGCCAGCAGAACTGCTCGGCCCCTAGGGGAGCCGTGCGCACCCACAGATTCAGCGGTGGCGAGGCCCCCAGGCGCCGGGCCAGGCGCCGCAGGCCCTCGTGCAGCAGGTCCGCGCCCAGCGGCCCGCCGAGCTCAAAGCGGGGCTGTGGCCGGCGCGGGGCGAGCATCAGCTGGAAGGGCAGCAGCGAGGCGTAGGGAGCCATCAGCACCGCCTCGTCGTCGATCGCGATCACGCGCTCGCGCCGGCGCACCTCCTCGGCCACCAGATCCCCGAGCAGGTTCGAGCCCATCGTCCGAGTGGCGTGGGCGGCGAAGCGCTCGCGCTCGAGCGCCACGCCGGCGGGCACGAAGTCCAGCGCGTAGAGCTGGGCGTGGGTGTGGGGCAGGGAGGCGCCCCCCTCCTTGCGCTCGTTGACGATCAGCTGGACGCAGGCCGCGTCCCCATGGGCGGCCATCCGGGTGCGCCACATCCCCATGGCCAGCCGCACCTGCTCGACACCCAGGTCGGCCAGCGAGGTGACGGGCTGCGGGCCGTTGATGACGACCTCGTGGGCGCCGGTGGCCGGCACGGCGCAGAACAGGTCCCGATGAGAGTCCGCCGCCGGCTCGGGACTGTACGCGTCCAGGGCGGGATAGAGATTGGGGACCACCCGCACCTGCCAGCCGGGCGAGTTCGGGGCTCCCCCGTCGGGGCGCAGCGCATCCAGCTCAGGCGGCGTCTGGTCCTCGTGTCCGTCCGCGAAGGGGTCGGAGTCCGGGTCGATCGGGGCGGGGGCGGTCGAGCTCAGCCAGGCCCCCGGGCGCGTCGCGCGCTCGGCGGCGATGATCGTCCGGCGCCCGGTCAGGGGGTCGATGCGGACCTCAGGCAAGTTCACGCTCCATGGCCACGTGCTCGATACCCGCCTCCATGAACGGTTCGCCGCGCGACCGGTACCCGGCCGCCGCATAGAGCGGGCAAGCATACGTCTGGGCGTGCAGCACGATCGTGGTCGCCCCCTCGGCCCGGGCCACCTGCCCGGCCTCGGCCAGCAGCGCCGAGGCGATCCCCCGACGTCGGTGCGCGGCGGCCACCACCAGGCGTCCCAGGCGCACTCGGGGCAGCTCCTCCAACAGCAGGCGACACGTGCCGACCAGCTCGCCCTCCTCGAGCGCGACCAGGTGCAGGGCGTCGCCGTCGCGCCCG
>DASYID010000047.1:0-4740 GCA_036252775.1 Solirubrobacteraceae bacterium | reverse complement strand
CGATCCGGTCGTAGGCGGTGCGGTCACCCTGCTTGGCGAGGGCGATCAGGAAACCATCCTCGACCTGTACCTGACCTTGAGTCTGGGGGGAGATCCTTGCCACGAGCGTTCCTTTCTTGCCCTGCGGGCAGGGCTGGGTTGCTCAGTGGCGCACTCCTCCCCTGGCGCCCTCTGCGTTCAATCCTTAAGGTTTCTCAACCTTAGGTTTAGCGTGATGTGAGAGGAACTTTAGACATGTTTATGGATTCCTGTCAAGTCCCTTCCTGGCATGCAGGACGCCGTACAGCAGGACGGCGGCGGCCGAGGCCACGTTCAGGGACCCGACCTGGCCCCGTTGGGGGATCACGATCAGCTCGTCGCAGGTGCGGGCCACCAGCGGGCGCAGCCCCCTTCCCTCGGCGCCCAGGACCAGCACCACGCCACCGCGGTAGTCGATCTCGTCATAGGGTCGGCCCCCGCGGGCACTGGCCCCGTAGGACCAGCAACCGGCGTCCCGGGCGCGACGCAAGAAGTCGGCCACGTTGCCGATGCGAGCAATAGCCAGGTGCTCGACCGCCCCCGCTGATGCCTTGCACACCGCGGGGGTGACGTCGGCCGAGCGGCGCTCGGGAATGACGACGCCGGTGGCCCCGGCGCTCTCGGCGCTGCGACAGACGGCGCCGAGGTTCTGGGGATCCTGGACCTCGTCGAGCACGACGATCAGGGCCTCGGGCGTGGCCAGCAGCTCGTCGGAGCCGGCGTAGCAGTAGGGGCCGGCATCGGCGGCCACCCCCTGGTGAGCGTCGGAGGCGCACAGGGCCTCGAGCTCCGCCGCCGTGGTGACCGTGGGCCCGGCTTGCGCCAGCCAGGGCTCGCGCGCCGCGCGGCTGGTGGCCCACAGCCGGCCCAGCTGGTGGGCGCGCCGGCCACGCAGCAGCTCACGGACCGGGTTGCGGCCGTAGACGATCACCGGTCAGCGCTCGAGCAGCTCGAAGCCATCCGCGACGTCGCGCACCTCCCAGCCGCGCGCGAGAATCTCGGCCCGCAGGCGATCCGCCTCGGCGAAATTGCGGGCCTGACGCGCCGCCCGACGCCGCTCAGCCAGGGCCGCGACCTCGGCCGGCGGCCCGGCGTGCTCGGCCGCCAGCAGGCTCTCCAGCCCGAGCATCTCGAGCATCTCGGCCAGGTGCGCCCCCCCGACCCCGCCGCGAGCGTTTGACTGGCGCACCCACTCAAACAGGGAGCCGAGCGCTTCGGGCATGTTGAAATCGCGGGCCAGCGCGTCAAAGAAGGCGGCGTGTAGCGGCGCCAGTTCATCCGGGGAGGCCCCCGGGTGGGTCAGCCGAGCCGCTTCTCGCAGGCGATCGACGCGCCGCCGCGCCTGCTCGAGCAGGTCACTTGAGAAGGCGATCGGCTGGCGGTAGTGCGCCCCGCACATGTACATGAGCACGGTGTCGCGGCCGTGCTCGTCGAGCACCTGATGAAGCGGCGAGATGTTGCCCACCGACTTGGCCATCTTCTCGCCGCTGGCCTGGAGCATCCCGTTGTGCATCCACAGCCGGGCGAGCTCGGAGCCGCGTGCCATCCGGGTCTGGGCAGCCTCGTTCTCGTGATGGGGAAACACCAGGTCGATCCCCCCGCCGTGGATGTCGAAGCCCAGCCCGAGCAGCCCTTCGGCCATGGCCGAGCACTCGATATGCCATCCCGGGCGCCCTGGGCCCCAGGGCGAGCTCCAGAAGCTGTCCTCGTCGGGCTTGCGGGACTTCCACAGCGCGAAGTCCAGAGGGTCCTGCTTGCGCTCGGTCCCCTCCACCCCCTCCCCCTGGTCCATGTCGTCGACCTGACGGTGCGACAGCGTTCCGTAGGCGGAGTCAGAGCGCACGCGGAAGAACACATCGCCCCCGGCCTCATAAGCATGGCCGGCCTCGACCAGATCGGCGATGTGGGCCACGATCGGGTCCATCGTCTCTGAGGCCAGGGGCTCGTGGTCGGGGCGCCCGAGCCCCAGAGCATCGGTGTCGGCTCGGTAGGCCGAGGTCATCTCGCTCGCCAGCTGAGCGCTCGGTACCCTGGCCGCCAAAGCGGCCGTATAGATCTTGTCGTTGACGTCGGTGACGTTGATGACCAGCGTCGGGTCATAGCCCACGTGGGCCAGGAACCGCTTGAGCAGGCTGAAGACGATGTAGGGCCGGGCGTTGCCCACGTGGATGCGGCTGTAGACGGTAGGGCCGCAGGCGTAGATGCCGACCCGACCGGGCTCGCGCGGCACGAGCGCCTCGAGCTGTCCCGAGCGCGTGTCGTGCAGGAGGATCTCGCGCACTCGGGCACCCTACCGCCGGCGCTAACCGGCCGCCCACCCGAGGAAATTCTCGCTCCGAGCGGGGCCTGGACGAAAGTTCGATGCCCAACCAGACGCCCTGGGCGGCTGGCCAGCCGCCCAGGCGGGTAGGGTGCCCGACGTCGTGATGACAGCCTGTCAAAGCGGCTCGCTCGAGCAGGTGGAGCAAGCCTTCCGCAGCCTCCCGGAGCGCTATCTCGGCGCCGAGCCTGGCTTCGAGGCGACCTACCAGATCCGCCTCGGGGACCTGGGGCACACCTGGGAGGTGCGGGCCACCACCCACGGCCTGCGGGTGCGTCGGGGCGCCTGTCATCAGCGGCCCGACGTGGTGATCGGCACCGACGCTGCCACCTGGATCGCTCTGCGCGAAGGGACCCTGTCGGGAGTCCAGGCCTTCTCTGAACGCACCCTCTATGCCCGCGGCGACCTGGACCTGGCGGTGGGCTTTGAGGGCTTGTTTCGCCGTCCCGACGGACGCCCGCCACTGCTGCGCATGCACGACGTCCGCCTCCCGGGCCGGCGGGTCAGCACCCTGAGCATGGGCCAGGGCCCCGATGTCCTGCTCCTGCACGGGCTGGGCGGTACCAAGGCCTCGTTCTTTGACACCGCGGCGGCCCTGAGCCGTGACCATCGGGTGCACGCGATCGACTTCCCCGGTTTCGGGTCCTCATGCAAGCCGCCGACCGCCCCCTATTCCGCGCGCTACTTCGCCGAGACGGTGGTGGAGTTGATGGATGCCCTGGAGATAGAGCGTGCCCACCTGGTGGGCAACTCGATGGGCGGCCGGGTGGCCATCGAGGTCGGGCTGCGCGACCCCGAGCGCGTCGGCGCGCTCGGTCTGCTGTGCCCGGCGGTGGCCTTCGTGCGCCGCGGCTATCACCCCATCGTCAGGGTGCTGCGTCCGGAGTTCGGCCTGCTACCCCACCGCTTCCGTCGCAGCACCGTGGCCAACCAGTTCTGGAGCCTGTTCGCCGACCGCGACCAAGTCGACCCCAGCGTGGCCGACATCGCCGTGGACGAGTTCCAGCGCATCTACGGGTCGGCGTCCGCCCGCTACGCGTTCCTGTCGGCGGCTCGAAACATCTACCTCGATCGGCCGTTTGGCCGCGGCGGGTTCTATCCGCGCCTGGCCGAGCTCGACCGCCCGGCCCTGTTCATGTGGGGCTCGCGGGACCGGATGGTGCCCGCCGGCTTCAAGCGCCACGTGTCCGAATGGCTCCCGCAGGCCGAGCAGATCGTGCTGAGTGGCTGCGGTCACGTGCCCCAGGTGGAGCGGCCCGAGCAGACCAACGGGCTGCTGCGCAGATTCTTCGCGCGGGCCGACGCGATGGGCCGCGCGGGCACCGGCTGCGCGCCTCGCCGCGCCGCGGCCTGAGGCTGAGCCCTCATCAGCCCGCCGGTGGCGGGCCGAACCCGGCCTGGGCCAGGGCGGTGTGCCCCCTGCCCCGCAGCAGCCCGGCCACGAAGGCCCGCGCTAGCGCAGGATGGGGCGCGCCCCGGACGGCGGCCACGGCATACACGACCTGGGGTGCCAGCGCGGCGGGAAGCTCGATCGTCCGCAGCGATGAGCTCGCGGCACGCACATCGGTGGCATACAGGAAGCCACCGTCGACGGCACCCTGAGTGAGCTTGCCGACGATGCCCGACACATCGGGTTCCTGAGATCGGACGTTGGCCATGATGGAGGCCGCCTGGCGGGCGGGCAGGCGGGAGAGCACCTGACGCGTGTAGGCACCTACCGGCACGCTCGGCGAGCCAATCGCCAGCTTGACCCCGGGGCGCGCGAGATCGGACAGGGTGTGAAGACGGCTTGACCCGGACGGCACCGCGATGACCAAGCGGTTGGTGGCAAACGGCACCGGTCGCTCGACCAGGCGGGCGGCAAACAGGGCCTGCGCGCGCTCGCGGTCGGCGGAGGCAAAGACATCGGGGTGCACGCCCTGCTGGATCTGGGCGGCGAGCTGGTCAGAGCCGGCCAGCGAGAGTCGAACCCGGGCACGCCCGAAGGTCTGCGCGTAGCTGGTGAAGGCCTGGCGCAGCGAGGCGGCAGCGAAGACGGTGACCTGGGGTCGGCCGCGTCCCGAGGAGCCACATCCGCCACCGCTCACGGACAGCAGCGATACGGCTGCCCCCGCGGTCAGAAGCCTCCGCCACACCCGCACATCCTCTCAGACGGCGCCGGGCCCGAACAGGCGGGCCCGGCTTCTGGGTCAGGGGCGTAGAATCCCGTTGATGGCGGAGGTGACCAGTGCCACCAAGGCGTCCAGCAACGGGCACCGCAAGGACGTCGTGGCCAAGGACGTGCGCCCCGAGGGCGGCGGGTCACGTCAGCGCGGGCTGCTCGAGCGCCTGGCGCGCTCGGTGGCCTCCTCGGTGCAGACCCGCATCCCGGTCGCCGACCTCGACGAGCGCGACCCCGACTA
>DASYID010000046.1:0-9110 GCA_036252775.1 Solirubrobacteraceae bacterium | reverse complement strand
GCAGGCCTTGTAGCTCAGCATCTGCTGGCGCCAGCTCGGGTGCTGGTGGGTCAGCCCGTACTCGGGATGGTCGGCCGGCACGTCGGCGGGGTTGACGTAGAGAACCTCGGCGATGCACTGCCCGGTGCCCCCCGGGTCGTTCTTACACGGCGGCGTCGCGTTGACGTTGGTGAGCAGCTTGTCGCGCAGGTCGGCGAGGGTCTCGGCCTTCTTCTCCGGGTGCGCGGTGTCGGTGTAGTAGATCGTGGCCATCGATCCCTGCGGGATCAGCAGGGCTGAGTTGGTGTCGGCGGTCTTGGCGGTGGCCGAGGCGGCGACGTAGGTCGCCAGATCACCCTTGGGGTCCACACCGCCTGGCTGGCTGGGGTCGGGCTGGGGCACGCGCTGGGAGGTGGGGGTCAGCTCGTAGCCGTGGTTGCCAACGACCATCATCACCGTGTTCTTCCACTGGTCGCCGCGGGCGGTCTGGTAGCTGGCCACGAACTGAGCGATCGCCGCGTCGGTGTCCTGAAGCGCCTGGGCCACCGAGGGCGTCCCGCCCGAGCTGGGCGGGCCTCCGGCGGCACTGGGGGAGCCGGAGGACGCCTGGGCGTTTCCGTTGTGCTGCTTGGCGATGCCGAGCTCGGCCAGATAGGCGTAGGTGAGCGAGATGTTGCCACCGGTGGTCCCGGTCAGGTAGTCGCTCATCTCCTTCATCGTCTGCAGGTCGTTGGCCGGACAGATCGGGGGGCCGGAGGGAGTGGTGGGCGTGCCACTGCCACCCCCGGCGCTGTCCTGGGCGTTGGGAGCCGGGCACAGCTTCGGGTCGCCGTTTCCGTCCTGCGTGCCCGCCTGGCCGGCCGGATACCAGGTGTAGGTGGCGTCGCCAGGGGTGGGGGCCTTGGCGTCGGCGATGTTGACGTTACCGCCGTCGACGATCGTGCGCAGCGCGGGATCGCCGATGAAGGTCGCGGTCTTGACGTCGGCCTGGGTGGCCGAATAAATCAGCGTCTGAGCGGTGCCGGTGGTGATGGCGCCGGCATCGCCGGGGTCACCGAGACGCATCAGCTTGTTGGGCGTCTTGTCGAACCTGTCGATGTACTCGTCGGCCGGGACTCCCGTCTCCTCAGGGAAGCCCCCGGTGAGCAGCGAGGCGGTCGAGGCCGCGTTGCTGGAGCTCAAGATGCCGCGCGATGCCTGCCACATCCAGCCGCTGCGCCCGGTGAGGGCGGGGGTGGCGCTGGCGTTGGTCTTGCCCGGGTGAGCCAGCGCCCACAGGAAGGGCGTGGACTGGGGCGTGACGTCCTTGTTCTCAAGCCCGTTGACCTCGATCAGCATGACGCAATGGTTGGCGCACTGGCTGTCGGCGCGAGCGGCGTGGGTCGGCAGCAACGCCAGCCCGCCGACCAGCGCCAGCCCGAGCACGAGGTACCTGATTCTGTGGGTCCAGCTCATCCCGAGCTCTCCTCCGGTCGCCTGGCCATCCATGTCACTGGCCGTACAACGGCCGAGCACTGTCAAACGTGACGCTTCAGCTTCGACGGTTGGTCGTGGTTCCCGAGGGCTTGGTCAGATCACCGTCGTAGGGCCGCACCGCCGACAGCAGCGCTTCGAGGGCCACCCCGGAGAGCGTCTCCTGTTCGATCAGCGTGCCCACCAGCTCCTCCATGGCCTCGTTGTTGTGCTTGATGACCGCCTTGGCCACCTCGAAGGAGTCCAGGACCATGGTGCGGACCTCCTGGTCGATCAGCTCGAGCTGAACCGGGGAGGTGTTGCCCATGCTCTGGATGTCACGCCCGAGGAAGACCTCGCCGGCCTTCTCCCCCATCGAGATCGGGCCGAACTGCGGCGACATCCCGTAGGAGACCACCATCGAGCGAGCCAGCTTGGTGGCCCGATCGAGGTCGCCCTCGACTCCCGTGGACAGCTGACCGAAGTACAGCTCCTCTCCGGCGGCCCCGGCCATGATGGTGATGAGCTGCATGATCAGGTCCTCACGCTGCAGGACGAGCCGGTCGGCCGAGGTGTAGACCGCGGCCGAGCCGAGGTTGCGCCCGCGCGCGACGATCGAGATCTTCTGCTGGGCCACCTCCTGGCCGATCGCGGTGGCCACCACGGCGTGGGAGACCTCGTGGGTGGCGATCAGCTCCTTCTCGCGATCAGACAGGATGTGACCGCGCCGCTGAGGACCGGAGATCACGCGCTCGATCGCCTCCTCGAGGTCCTCCTGTTCGATCTGGGCCCGGGCGCTGCGGACGGCCAGCAGGGTCGCCTCGTTGATGACGTTGGCCAGCTCCGCGCCGGAGAAGCCGGGGGTCATCTGGGCCACGCGATCCATGGAGGCATCGGGTCCCAACGGCTTTGACTTCGAATACAGCCGCAGGATCTCCGCGCGCCCGTGGACGTCGGGAGTGTCGACGACGACCTGGCGGTCGAAACGACCCGGGCGCAGAAGGGCCGGGTCAAGCACGTCAGGACGGTTGGTGGCCGCCATGACCGTGATGCCGAGCTCGGCGCCGAACCCGTCCATCTCGACCAGCAGCTGGTTCAGGGTCTGCTCGCGCTCGTCGTTGCCCTGGCCCATGCCGGTGCCGCGCTGGCGCCCACAGGCGTCGAGCTCGTCGATGAAGATGATGGCCGGGGCCATCTCGCGCGCCTTCTTGAAGAGGTCGCGCACTCGCGCGGCGCCCACGCCGACCAGGGACTCAACGAACTCAGAGGCCGAGGCCGAGAAGAAGGCCGAAGCGGCCTCCCCCGCCGTGGCCCGGGCCAGCAGGGTCTTGCCCGTCCCGGGAGGCCCGACGAGCAGGACGCCCTTGGGGGCGGCAGCGCCCATGAGGCGATACTTGCCCGGGTTCTCCAGGAAGTCGACGATCTCCTGGAGCTCCTCCAAGGCCTCGGGCACCCCGGCCACGTTCTTGAAGGTGATCGCGTCGGGATCCGCCTGACCCTTCTTGCGCCCCTTGCCGCCGAACTTCGAGAAGCCGGCGAAGGCCGACGCCCCGCTGGATGCGCCCTTGGCCAACAGGGTGAACAGGGTGAACAGGGTGACCAGGATCAGGATCGGCAGCAGGAACTGGACGATCAGGCGGCGGGAGTTCTTGCCCGACTGCTGGTCGATGGTCAGCTGGGCACCCGCCTTGTCGAACAGGTTGATCAGCTGGGAGGTCTCGCCCTCGGACTTCGGGTAGTTGGCGTAGACGTGCTGGCCGGCGCGGGTGACGATGCCCACCTGAGCGTCTTCGTTGTAGATCTTGGCCGACTGGACCTGGCGCTGGCCCGCGGCGTCGAGCACCTGGTTGAGCGGCACCTGCTGTCCCTGCGCAGACGGATTGAGCCCCCCGAGCAGAACGAAGAAGACGATCAGCAGGAACACGGCCAGCCCGGTCAGAGCAGACAGGACGGGCTGGGTGAGGAAGTAGTCCCTGACCCCAATCAGGATCGCCTTCATGCGGTCCGGGAACTCGGTGACGAAATCCTTCATTGGGGCCTCCTTAGGTCAGCCATTGCTCCGGCCCAAGGCCGGCTCTCTTCGATGACGATGCGAAGTTCGTGGGTCATGACGGTCGGCGTGCGGGTCATGGCGCTCTACGCGCGGGTCGGGGCGCTCGGCTTGCCGGTTGGCTGGCCGGGCGCGCGCTGATGTGCAGCTGGGCGGGGACCCCGGGCCCGACGAAGGGCACGATCACCTGCTGGCGTCCTGGGCCGTAGACGCGCCAGGCCAACCGGCCCACCGTGCGTCCCCCCCGGCCGGCCAGCACCGCCACCCGGGCGCGGCGGCTGAGCGAGAACGTGATGACCAGGCGGCCGCGTTGAACTTGGACCTTGACGGCGGACAGCAGGCGTGGGGCCGGGCGCGAGCGGCGACCGGGCTTGTGGCGGCGGCGGCGCACGCGCGGCTGGTCGACGGTGGTGTGGGGTGGGGTGTTGGAACGCGGCGCCGGGGGCGGGCCGGTGGAGGGCGGGGTCTTCGAGGGCTGAGGAGCAGGCGGTGGGCTCTTCGGGTCCGGCGTCGGGGATGGCGAAGAAGGGGGATTGGCCGTAGGGGGCGGCGTCGGGTAGTAGTGGATGATGGTGCCGAGGCTGCCGACCGCCCACAGGTCGGAGTCGCTCACCGCGGCCACCCCGTGCAGCGAAGGGCTGCCCGCGATGTCATCGCGGCTCCAGGAGGCGGTCCCGATTCGGCGCCAGACCGATCCCTGACCGCCGATGTCACCCGCGATCGCCGTGACCACCGTGGTCGAGGAGGCGGCGACCATCGAGACGGCGGCCAGGCTGGTGTGGTCGACGGAGAAGACGATGGGCGTGACGCGCGTCCACAGGCCGTTGGCGTCAGGCTCCCAGTAGGCGGACGCACCCTCGATGGCGATCGCCGATTTCGGCGAGGTGGCCGAAACCGAGACCAACGGCGGCGGAGCATTGGTGTTCGGCTTGAACGGGGAGGGCTGATAGCCGCTGGCTGCGAGGTCGAAGATCTGCACCTGCGAACTGGTGGACTGCACCTGCGAACTGGGGGGCTGCCCCTTGCCCACGGCCACGCCCGTGGCGTCCGGGTACATGGCGATCGAGTTGACCTGCGCGGGAGCGGGGCCGGTGCCTCCGGGGGCCCCGGAGCCGACCGGGTCGCCGACCGGCTTGGTCGTGCTGGTCGGGTCGGCCTTGGTGTCGTCGATGCGACGGATGGCGCCCGCGCCGTCGCCGATGTAGCCGGCGGACCCCACCAGCGCGACCGTGCGCAGATCGGAGCTGAGGCCGGTGGGTAGCATCGAGGCGGGCAGTACCTGCCACGTCGGCGGCGGGACCGTCGTGGTGCCGGAGGTCGTGGTGCCAGTGGTGGTCGTGGTGGTGCTGGTCGTCGTGGTGCCGGTCGTCGTGGTGTCGGTACCCCCGGAGCTCGGTGGGGTGGGTGGTGTCGGCGGCGGAGGCGTCTTGAGGGCCTCCCCCCCGCCCGGGAAGCGCACGATCAGCGGAGCCGGAGTGCCGGTGGCACTGGAGCCTGCGCAGCCAGCGCCCTGGCTGCCCACTGCCCAAGCCGCTTGGGAGGTCACCGAGACCGCCACCAGGCAGCTCTCGGCGGGCATCTCGGTCGTCTCGGCCAGCCACTTACCGCCGGCGTGACGGTAGATGACGGCCTTGCCCGTCTGACTGTCACGCCCCACGGCCACGACGATGTCGTCGGAGCCCGTGCCCGAGCGATAGACGGAAACCGCGGCGAAGGAGACCGTGGTGGGCGCACCGCTGGGCGCAGTCTCCCAGGTGGCCAGGGCCGGCTGGGGGGCGCCGGCCAGAAGCGCCACGGCCATCAGGGCCAGGCCTCCGGCGAGACGGACAGCCACCGACCGCGGCAATGAAGATGACAAGCGCGGCCGGCTCACAGCGGAAACCACTTCGTGGTGTTGCCCCGGGTGGGCTCATCGGCCGCCGAGCTGGTGGAGGCCATCGTCTCGGGCGCCGCCTCGGCGGCGACCGCGTGACCGTCACGCTGGCCGGCGATCCACAGCTCGCGGGTCTGGTGATTGAGCTGGAAGTCAGACAGCGACAGTCCCGACGGCAAGGTCAGGGGCCGCCAGCCCGAGCTCTGGCCGTCGAGCAGAGCCAAGCCCCCGAGGCCGCTGACCAGGGCAATCGCGTGCAGGTGAGAGCCGGCGTCACGGTAGGCGGCGAGCTTGACCACCGGCGTGCCCAGCGGGGGCACCTCGGACTGCTTCCAGGGAGCCGTGGGCGAGGTCCGCTGGATGAGTGCTCCGCCCGCGCTGGCCAGCAGAGTCCCATCACCCGCATCGGTGACCGCGGTGAAGTCCTGATCGGCGACCAGCGACCGCGCCTCAGCGGAGGCCTGCCAGGCCGAACCCACCTTCTCGATCAGCGTGCCGTGGGCGCCGACCGCGACAGTCCCGCCGTGGGCGACCGCGACGTCGGCGAGGTTGGCGGGTAGCGGCGCGTCCTGGCGCTGCCAGCCGTGGCCGTCGAAGTGAGCGAGCAGCCCACGGGCACCGACGGCGTAGCCATCGCTGGAGGTGAGGAAGCCGAGGGCGCTGAAGCCGGCCGCGGGCTGAGTCGTGGCCGCGGTCAGGGGCTGATCGCCCAGCGAGCGCTCAGCCGCGATCAGCTGACTGAGGTGATCGCCGCCGCCGCTCAGTGACCACCTGCCCTGCCGGTAATCCAGCAGCTGCCCGCTGGTGGTGATGGCCGAGCCTTCGGTGGGGCCGGTCAGAGCGAGAGTACGGATGCTGACCCCGGGGCCCTTGGCCGGCTTCCACTGCCCGGCACCGAGCGCGCTGGCCTGGCCCCCGGCGACGGCCAAGCCCCGAGCGCCGTCAGCAACCACGGCCAGGGTGCCGGTTCGCCCTGACCCACCGACGGGCAGCTGGACGACGGCCGAGTTGGACACCATCGAGCTTGCCCCCCGGCCCGGGCTCAGCTGAGCCAGGTGGCCCTCGGGCCCCAGCGCCCAGCCGTGTCCGCGGACGTCGGCGGCCAGCCTGGTGACCGGACCATGGAGATCGACCGGCGCGCCGGAGGATCCCGTCGGACGCAGGACAGCCAGGCCCGCCGGTCCGGCGACCATGGCCCCGGCCGCGGTGGCGGTGACGGCGGTGAGCCCACCGCGAGCGGCTCCGGAGAACTGAAGCGGGTGCTGACACAGCGACTGCGTAGCCGGCCCGAGCTCGACGATTCCCCCCAGTGCCGGTCCAGCGGCACAGAAGGTCTGCCAGCCGGTCGCGGTCTGGACGGCAGCGAAGGGCAGGTCAGCCGGTGCTCCGGGGGCCTCGGACAGTCCGCCGGCCACCCACAGGCGCCCGCTCCGCTCAGAGACCGACGTGGGCGAGGCGCTGGCGGTGGCGGGAAGGCCAAAGCGGCCGGGCAGGGGCTTGACGGCGTCGGCGCCGTCGCGGTAGAGGCCGCCCGGGCCGGCGAGCAGGGCGCCGCCGGAGCCGTAGGCCACGGCGCTCAGGGGTGGGCGCCCGGCGACCGGCTTGAGCACGCGGGCGCGGGAAACCCGGAGGTGGACCACGGTGCCGGCAGCGCCGACGGCGATGCCGGCCAGGCGCCGGCCCTCCCGGCGGGCGGCGACCGCGGCCAGGGAGCGCTTGGTGACCGTGGGCAGCAGCCGCGGCTGGGTGTGATTGTTGAAGACGACGAGCTGGCCCTTCTCCCCCACGGCGAAGCCCGAGCCGCCGGCGACCGCGGCGATGGCGTGCAGGGCGGGGTTGACGACATGTCCCTTGGCGTCCTGCGGGGCTCCGAGCAGCCGCCAGGTGCCGTGCGCGTAGGCCAGGATCACGGTCTGGGCCGCGGCCCACCCGCGGCCGGTGCCGGCCACCGTCCCGACGGCGTAGGCCTCATCGCCGCGGGCGTGGTCGGGCACGGAGACATCGACGAGCTTGGCGCCGGAGGCCGACGGCTGAGCGCTGACCGTCGACGCGGAGGTGCGGGAAGGCTTACGGGCGGCTGGCGCCTTGACCGAGCCGGGGCCGGGCTGATGGGCGACCTTGGGGTTGGCGATCTTGTTCAGCTCGGCCGAGAGCTTGTACTCCTGGGCCTTGGTGGTCTTGGCGGGGTTCTCGCTGCCCAGGATGCTCGGGAAGACCAGTCCGCCCTTGGAGCCGGTGACGCCGAGCAGGAAGCTCTTAAAGGAGGCGCCCTCCGCGGTGGCGTCACCCTCGTGGTAGTGCGGGGCGGCCAGGGTGTTGATGCCGTCGGGGCTGGCCCAGCCGATCTCCATGTGACCCGGAGGGCCACCGTAGCTGCCCCCGTGGATGAGGATGATGGGCTGACCGGCGCGGACGGTGTCGCCCGGCCTGACCAGCGGAGCACCGGAGTGGCCGATGAAGACCGTGCGCCCGGCCGCCGGGCCGCTGAGGAGCTTGTAGCTCATCCACGTGGGCCCGAACGCACCCATGTCCTGAATGTGCAGGATCTGGGCGTCGCCGATGGCCAGCAGCGGGTGACCGACCCCGGCGTCGCCAGCCTCGAGGTCCCAGCCCATGTCCGTGCGGGCCGAGGTCCAGGGCACGTTGGCCGGGATCGGGAACACGTAGCCATGCCCGACGGGGCTGGTGGCGGTGTCGGGGACGAACGGGTTGGCACCCAGCGGAGCGGCGGCGTGGTAGAAGTTCGACGCCTCCTGCAGGCGATAGCCGTCGACCAGCGGACGCGGGTCGATCGGGCTGCCGGCCGAGGCCACGGTTGAGAAGCCCAGCGTGGCCTCGCGTCCGGGGGGCAGGGTGCCGATGACCTGGGCGCCGCTGAGCTGGGCCCCGGGGCGGACCTCGCCCCTGAGCGCCGCCAGGCCTGTGTAGCGGTAGTGGTTGCCGACGGCGTCGCGAACCAGGACACCGATACCGGGGGTGCGGGTCACCGCGTAGCCAGCCGGCAGGCCGCTGGGCTCCGCTGCGGGAGCGGCGGCGGCCCGGGACACGCGACCCAGGTAGGAGTCCAGGCGGGTGGTCGGGTGCCCGGTCAGCGCCAGCAGGCGGCGCAGGGCATCCAGGCCGCCGGCCACCGCGGTCAGCTGAGCCCGGAACGCCTGGGCGGCCGGACTGGGCCCGGCCGGCGCCGCGCCCAGACTGGCGAGATGGCCGTGCTGCTTGAGGATGTGGGCCAGGGGCGGGTCGAGCAGGATGCGTTCGACGGTGACGGTCTGGGTGGCCACCGCGGCAGCGCTGCCCTTGCCGTGGATGAGCAGGCCCGCGGCACGTGGGTCGGCGCCGTGCTTGAAGTCGTCCCCGTAGTGAACCGAGCCCAGCAGGGGGAATCGTCCGTAGGCCAGGCTGCCGGTCTCGGCGACCAGCCCGCTGGGCAGCGAGCCGTAGATCGACGCGTTGTGCAGGACCTGGTCGACGTACCAGTTGGCGTGGTTGTAGGCGAAGACGGCCTTGCGCAGGTCGGTGGCGCCGCCCATGTCGCGCAGGTAGCGAGCGGCGGCGTAGATGGCGTCGACCGGGTTGTAGGGATCGGCGACGCCCTTCCCGGTGGCGTCGACGCCGTAGACCTTCCACTCGGCGGGCATGAACTGCATCCAGCCCTCGGCGCCCGCGGAGGAGACCGAGAGGTTGCGGCCGAAGTCGGTCTCGATCTTGTTGATGGCGGCCAGCACGTTCCAGGGGATGCCATAGGTCTTGCCGGCG
>DASYID010000045.1:0-11424 GCA_036252775.1 Solirubrobacteraceae bacterium | reverse complement strand
CGTCAGCGCGGCGTGCTCGAGCGCCTGGCCCGCTCGGTGGCGTCCTCGGTGCAGAGCCGCATCCCGGTGGCCGACCTCGACGAGCGCGACCCCGACTACATCCGCGAGAACCTTCCCCGGCTGTGGCTGCTGGCCAGCATCTACTTCCGCGGTGAGGTCCGCGGGCTCGGCAACATTCCCGAGGAGGGGCCGGTGCTGCTGGTGGGCAACCACTCCGGCGGCAACGGGACCCCCGATACCGGGGTGCTCACGCTCGCCTTCCACGCCTATTTCGGAGTGGAGCGCGCCTTCTACCAGCTCGCCCACAACCTGGTGCTGTCGATGCCCGGCCTGGGCTTCCTGCGCAAGTTCGGCACCGTCGCCGCGTCGCCCGAGAACGCCGACAAGGCACTGCGCGCGGGAGCCGCGCTGCTCGTCTACCCGGGGGGCGACTATGAGGTCCACCGCCCGTTCTGGGAGCGCAACAAGGTGGACTTCGACGGCCGTAAGGGCTTCATCCGACTAGCGCTCAAGGAGAAGGTCCCGATCGTGCCCGTGGTGGCCATCGGCGGGCACGAGACGGCGCTGTTTCTGTCCCGGGGTGAGACCCTGGCCCGCGTGCTGATGCTCGACCGTCTGTTCCGGCTGAAGGTGCTGCCGATCTCGCTTGCCCTGCCGTGGGGGCTGAACGTGGGCGACATGCTCGGCCACATTCCGCTGCCCGCCAAGATCACCGTCGAGGTCCTGCCTCCGATTCACCTGCGCGAGGAATTCGGCCCCAACCCCGATCTCGACGAGGTGTATGACCACGTGATGCGTACGATGCAGGAGACCCTGGACGCGCTGGCCTCCGAGCGCCATCTGCCGGTGATCGGATGACCAGCCCCGGCGTCCGACGATGAGGGTCCAGGCCCAGATCGACGTCTCGGCTCCCCGGGAGAAGGTGTGGGAGACGATCACCGATCCGGCGCGCTACCTGCACTTCGTGGGCGGGCTGACCCGCTGGGAGGTCGTCGGCAAGCCCGATCGCGGCCTGGGCGCGCGTTATCGCATGCTGATGCGCGTCGGCTCCGCCGAGGTGGGCGGCCTGGTGGAGGTCGTCGAGTTCACCGAGCCGGGCGACATGGCTTGGAGCTCGGTGCTGGGGATGGACCAGCGGGGGCGCTGGCGCCTGCGCGAGCGCCCGCACGGTCGCACCCACGTCGAGTTCCGCCTGTCCTACGGCATCGCCGGAGCGGGCCTGGGCGGGTGGCTGGCCGAGCGCGCGGCGGCGCCCACGGTCCGAGGGCATCTGCGGCGAACCCTTCAGCAGCTCAAGCGCCAGGTGGAAAACGAGCAGCTGCGCGCGCTAGCCGTCCAGCGCCGCAGCAAGAGCGGCGTGGCTTAGCATCCAACACGGCGAGACCATGACCACCCACCCCACCACTCCGGCCGCGCATGTGCCCCACGCCACCCACGAGGTCATCAACCAGTCCTCGGCGCTGACGGACTACAACGCTCTGGAGGCCGACCCTGCGCTCGTTGCCGCGCTCGAGCGCGAGGGGGGCGGCTGGGGGATGGACCGCGTTCGCGACTTCGGCGGTGTGGTCGCCTCCGCCGAGGCCCAGGAGCACTCGCGCCGCGCCCAGCGAAACATCCCGGTGCTGCACACCCATGACCGCTTCGGACATCGCATCGATGAGGTGGAGTACGACCCGAGCATGCACTGGATGCTGCGCCTGGGGGTAGAGCGTGAGGTCAACTCGCTGCCCTGGCGAGACCCCCGGCCCGGTGCCCACGTGGTGCGAGCCGGCCTGTTCTACCTCTTCAACCAGCTCGATACTGGCCCCTGCTGCCCGATGTCGATCAACTACGCCGCTGTGCCCACCATGCGCCAGGACGCCGCCCTGGCCGCCCAGTGGGAGCCCCGCCTGACCCTGCCGGACTACGACGGCTTCGCCCAGGCGGGAATGGTGATGACCGAGAAGCAGGGCGGCTCTGATCTGCGAGCCAACAGCACGATCGCCGAGCCGGTCGGGGATGGCCACTACGAGCTCACCGGGCACAAGTGGTTCTGCACCCACCCGATCTTCGACGTGTTCTTCACGCTCGCCCAGACCCCGGCGGGCATCACCTGCTTCGTGGCCGAGCGCCCCGATCCGGGATTTCGCCTTCAGCGCCTCAAGGACAAGCTCGGCGGGCGCTGCCTGGCCTCCTCGGAAGTCGAGTACCTGCGCCTGCCGGCGCGCATCCTGGGCGAGGAGGGCCGCGGAACCGCCCACATGATCGAGCAGATCATCTGGACCCGCATGGACGCCGTCAACGGCACGGCGGGCATGATGCGCCGCCTGCTGGCCGAGGCGATCTGGCACACCCGCCAGCGCAGCGCGTTCGGTGCCGCCCTGGCCGACCAGCCGGCGATGGTCAACGTGCTCGCCGACCTGGCCGTCGAGTCCGAGGCGGCGATGACCGCCTCGCTGCGCATCGCCCGCGCGTTTGACTCAGACCGGCCCGAGGAGGTCGCCTTCCGGCGCTTCGCGCTGGCGGTCATGAAGTACTGGGTGTGCAAGCGCGGTGCCCCCTTCGCCGCCGAGGCCCTGGAATGCCTGGGCGGCAACGGCTACATCGAGGAAGCGCCCATGGCCCAGTTCTACCGCGACATTCAGATCAACACGGTCTGGGAGGGCTCGGGCAACGTGATCGCCCTGGACGTGCTGCGCGCGCTGCGCAAGGAGCCCGAGGGACTCAGTGCCCTGGTGGGTGAGTGCGAGCTGGCCGCCGGCGCCGATGTCCGCCTGGATGCACACCTGCAACGGGTTAGAGACGGCCTGGCCCGCCTGGGAGGCGAGCAGCCCCAGTGGCACGCGCGGGCCGTGGTCGAGGACCTGGCGCTGGCCCTTCAGGCGAGCCTGCTCGTACGCCACTCGCCGCCCATGATCGCCGACGCCTTCTGCGCCTCGCGTCTGGGTGGGGTCGGCAGCCACGCCTTCGGCACGCTTCCCTCCGGGACGGCGGGCTCGGAGATCGTGCAGCGGGCGCTGGCGCTGTAAGCGGCGCTCGCGCCCAACCGGACCCCTACGGCCTAGCCCCAGCTCGCCCCTACGGCCTAGCCCCAGCTCGCCCGAGCAGCGCCACCGCCAGCGCCGCCACTCCCTCCTGGCGACCGACGAACCCCATCCCCTCGCCCGTGGACGCCTTGACGTTGACGCGCTCGAGATCCACTCCGAGGCGCCCCGCCAGGCAGCCACGGATGCGCTCACGCGCGTCGCCGAGCTTGGGCTGCTCCATCAGCACCGTCGTGTCGACGTGCTCGATCACCAGCGCACGGGCCCGGAGCTCAGCCACCACCTCGGCCAGCAGCCCCATCGAGTCGGCATCCCGGTAGCGCTCGTCGGTGTCGGGGAAGCGCTGACCGATGTCGCCGAGGCCGGCGGCGCCGAGCAGCGCGTCGATCACCGCGTGGGCGAGGACGTCGGCGTCGGAGTGGCCCGCCAGGCCGTGATCGGCATCCAGCTCTACGCCGCCGAGGATCAGCGGCCGACCGGCCGTGAGGCGATGGGAGTCCCAGCCGATCCCGATCATCGGCCCCGTCCGCGTGTCGTCGCGCCGATCATCCGATCGCCTCCAGCCGGGGCCGGCGCTCGGCGAACGTGCACAGCTCGGTGACACCCATCCCCTGCAGCCACTCAATCGTCTCCGGGTAGCGATGACCGAGGTCCTCGGGAACGTGCGCGTCTGAGGACAATGTCACCGGGCAGCCGGCCTCCAGGCACATCTCCAGCAGCGTCGGCGCCGGGTAGGTCTCCCCCACATCCTTGCGCAGCCCGGCGGTCGATACCTCCACGCAGATGCCGGACTCGGCGATCCCGCTCATGGCCAGCTCGTAGTAGCGGCGCAGGTCGCCCTCGGGGCGGGGGCGTCGGGACCCCCACACCTTGACCAGGTCGGGGTGGGCGAGTATGTCGAACAGCCCGCTGCGCGCCGCCTCGCCCAGGGTCTGGAAGTAGCGCCGCCAAACGTCCTCGACGCTGCGGGCGCCCTGCCACACGTCATAGCCGTCGTGGTCGACCGCGCGGTCTCCCAGGAAATGGACCGAGCCGACCACGTAGTCGAACGGGTGGGCACCCAGCAGCGTGCCCATGCGGTCTTCGCGACCGGGGACGAAGTCGGCCTCGATCCCCAGCCGCAGGTCGGTGCGCTCGCGCACGAAGTCACAGTAGGCGCCGAGGTCGTCGGTGGCGTTCTGCCGCCAGAACGGGTGCTGCCAGACGTCGAGTGCCTGGCGGAAGCGATGCACGTGCTCGGAGACCCCGAGCTCATCGATGCCGGCCGCCTCGGCCGCCTCGCGGTAGCGCTCCGCGTTGGACGGGGTGAAATACCGTGCAGCCGTGGCCGAGGGCTCGTCGGGTCGCAGATGGACATGCAGGTCGGTGATCATCGCGCGGACAGCAGCTGCTCGGCCAACCGGAGGTCAAGCGCGGTCGTGACCTTGATGTTCTCGGGCGACGCGGCCACCACCCGCACCCGCCCGCCCGCCCGCTCGACCAGCCACGCATCATCGGTAGCGCTGGCCACCGTGGTGGCGTCGACGTCGAGCGCCTGGGTGAGGATCTGCCGACGGAATACCTGGGGCGTCTGCACCGCCCACAGACCCGCCCGGTCAAGCGTCTCGGCCACCCGCCCATCGCTGTCCACGCGCTTGATCGTGTCGGTGACCGGCGCGGCGGCGATGGCCGCGTCGGTGTTCTCATCCAGGGCGGCCAGCGTGGCCCGCACCAGCTCGGGGGTCACCAGTGGACGGGCGGCGTCGTGGACGATGACCGGGTCGCCCGTGCCCGCGGCCAGGGCAGCCCGCACCGACTCCGAGCGCGTGGCACCGCCCGCCACGCCGAGCGTCCCCTCCGGTGCCCGCCGGCCCTCGGGCAGCGCCACCACCACCTGCCCGACCTCGGCCACCGCCTGCACGGTTCTCACGCTCCACTCGAGCATCGGCCGGCCGCCGAGATCCACGAACGCCTTGGGGATCGCGCCACCCAGGCGCTCACCCCGGCCGGCCGCCACGATCAGCGCCAGGGCGCTCACGGCGCCGGCAGCGGGGTCAGGGTCGGGCGCACGCAGCTTCCCGTGGTCAGGAGGCTGCGTGCGCCCGGAGCACTACTTGGCGACGGCGACCTTGCCGCTGGCCGACGTGGCCAGGAGATCGTCGAGGTAGGCCTCGGCCTCCTCCTCGTCCTTGTCGAGCGCGTACATCAGCTCGGAGGCGAGGATCTTCTTGGCCCGCGTGAACATCTGCTTCTCGCCGGTGGACAAGCCCTTCTCGCTCTCGCGCAGGGCGAGGTTGCGTACGACCTCGGCCAGCTCATAGATGTCGCCGGTCTTGATCTTGTCGCGGTTGTGCTTGAAGCGCCGGTTCCAGTTCTTGGGCATCTCCGAAACGTCGTCGCGAAGCACGTCGAGAACCTTCTTCACCGTCTCCTCGTCGATCACGCGGCGCAGACCGGCAATCGCGGCGTTCTCGGTCGGAACCATGACGGTCATGTCGTTGTGGAGAATCTTGATCGTGAGGTACTCGCGCTTCTCACCGAAGATCTCCTTCTGCTCCTTCTTGAGCACCTTGCCCGCCCCATGATGGGGGTAGACCACGTTGTCGCCCAGCTCGAACTCGATGAACTCGACCTCGCGGGTGACCTCCAGATCCTCCAGGTGCTCTTCGGCTACTTGCGGAATGATGTCCTCCTTGGTCTCAGCGCTCCGGCATGCGGGCCGGATCCTTGGTTTTAAGTTTGTAGGTAGCGGTCCACGAGGTTGATCTCCTGCAGGCGGCGCAGGCCCTCACGGATGTCCTTGGCGCGGATCTCCCCGACGCCCTCAATCGACTCGAGCTCAGCGTCGGTGGCCGCCAGGAGCTCCTCGAGGCCGCCGAACTCGGTGACGATCTCGGTCACCACCAGCCGCGGCAGGCGCGGGATCCGTCCCAGCACGCGGTAGCCCCGCGGGGACACGGGGTAGTCGAGGGTGTTGAGCTTGCGGTCATAGCCGAGCAACTCGGCCAGGCGACCGAAGTCCAGCAGGTCCTGGTGGGCCAGGCGGCCGATGGCATCCAGCGTGGCGGCAAAGCCGTCGTCTGAGTGCTCGGCGAGATAGTCGTGCAGCAGCGCGGACTTCTCGGCGGCGGTGCCGACCATCGTTTCCTCCAGCTGCATCTCGATCAGGCGACCCTCGGTGCCGAGCTCGACGATGTAGCGCTCGATCTCGACGGCCATGCGGGTCACCATCTCCGAGCGCTGCAGGACGGTCAGCACGTCGTGCAGCGTCGCCCCGCCCTCGAACTCCAGAGCGGTCAGGCGGGTGGAGACCTGGTCCAGACGGGTCCGGTACTTGTCCAGGGTGGCCAGAGCCTGGTTGGCCTTGGCCAGCACCACCGGGATGTCCTCCAGCATGTAGCGCGTGCCGTCGACGTAGAGCGAGACGACCTCGCGACGCTGGGAGATGGCCACCACCAGCGCCTGGGTCTGCTTGGAGACACGCTCGGCCGTGCGGTGGCGGGTACCGGTCTCGGTGGAGAGAATCGTCGGATCGGGCATCAGCTGCACGTTGGCCATGACGATCTTGGTGGCGTTGGCGCTGAGCGTGATGGCCCCGTCCATCTTGGCCACCTGGTAGAGCAGCGCCGGGGTGTAGTCGACGTCGAGCTTGATCCCGCCCGAGTACAGAAACCCGAGGTCGTCGTGCTCCCCGATGACGATCAGTCCGCCCGTGTGGGCGTTGAGGATGTTCTCGATCCCCTCGCGCAGCGCGGTGCCCGGAGCGACCATCTCCAGAGCCTTGACCAGCCCCGGCTCCTGCCGGGGCTCAAGCTCTGCTTCATCCCCGGATCGCGGCGCCATCGCCCCCCATTCTAGCGGGATTTGGAGCCGTTTAAGGCCAGCCTAAAGGAGCCTGGCCCGCGGGACGGCGTTCGACGAGCAAACGGATGGGCGCCGACCCGATGTAGAGGGCTGGCGGCTAGGCGGCGCGCGGGCGCCGGGCGGCGGTCTGGCCCAGGGCACCCGAGAGTGCCGCGGCGAGCGTCGGCCGCTCCTCCCCGCCCCCGCTGCCCACCGGGCACAGGCAGGGGGTCAGGCCGAACTTGGCGGCCTCGGCCAGCCGGCGCTCCCCGTGGGCCACTGAGCGCAGCTCCCCGGTGAGGCCGAGCTCCCCGAAGCAGGCCAGGGGCGTGGCGCCCGAGCCGGCGATAACCCCGCGGGCGGCACTGGCCACCGCCACGGCCACGGCCAGGTCGGCCCCGGGTTCCTCGACCCTGACCCCGCCGACGACGTTGACGAACACGTCACTCGTGCCCAGTCCGAGCCGGAAGTGGCGTCCGAGCACGGCGAGCACCAGCGCCAGCCGGTTGCGGTCCAGCCCGTTGACCACCCGACGCGGCGGAACCAGCTCCGAGGACGAGACCAGCGCCTGCACCTCGACCAGCAGCGGACGCGACCCCTCCATGGAGGCGAGCACCACGCTGCCGGGCGCCTTGGTGGCCTGGCCCACGAAGCGCGCCGAGGCGTCGAGCACTTCGACCAGACCGCTTGGACGCATCTCGAAGACGCCGGCTTCGTTGGTGGACCCGAAGCGGTTCTTGGAGGACCGCAGGGTGCGGTAGGTGCGCTCCCGCTCGCCCTCGAATTGCAGCACACAGTCGACCAGGTGCTCCAGCACGCGGGGACCAGCCAGCGAGCCCTCCTTGGTCACGTGGCCGACGAGCAGCATGGCCACCCCGGCGCCCTTGGCCACCCGCATCAGCCGGGAGGCCGCCTCGCGCACCTGGCCCACCGAGCCCGGCGCGCCGGCCAGCTCGGAGGCGACCATGGTCTGAATCGAGTCGATCACGCACACGTCGGGTCGCTCCTGGGCGAGCGTGGCCAGGACGGTGTCCAGGTCGGTCTCGGTCACCACCGGTACAGCCAGGGCCTGGGGACCCAGGCGCTCGGCGCGCAGCCGGATCTGCTGGGGTGACTCCTCGCCGCTCAGGTACAACGTGCGCGCCCCCGCGGCGGCCAGGTGGCCGAGGGCCATGTTGGTCAGCGTCGACTTCCCGATTCCCGGTGAGCCACCGAGCAGCACCAGCGAGCCGGGGACCAGGCCCCCGCCCAGCACGCGGTCAAACTCCGCCAGCCCCGTGCTCAGGCGCGGCTGCTCGGAGGCCCGCACCTCGGCCAGCGCCACCGGCCTGACCGGCGCCACCTTCGCGCCCGGTCGGCCCCCCGCACCGGTCGCGCCCGAAGCGGGGGCGCGCTCTTCGACGAGCGTGTTCCAGGCGCCGCAGCTCGGGCAGCGCCCATGCCAGCGAGCGTCCTGATGCGCGCACTCCGAGCAGACGTGGACGGTGGTGGGCCGGGCCATCGACGCGCAAGGCTACGCGCGGCCCCCGACGTCCCCTCCCTAGCCCGCGCGGGCGCGGCAGCTGAATCCGGCCGTCCGATGCGACGCGTCACAGAACGGCTTCTGACGTGACTGGCCGCACCGGCACAGGGCCACCGACTCGCCCGCGGGCAGCTCGAACTCCGCCCCCATCGCGTCGATCAGCCGCACCGGCCCCGTGACCTTGTAGGGCCCATCGTCGCGCAGCTTGATCTCCGCCGGCGTTCCTGGCCTCGGGTCCGCCGGGCCATCGGCCGCGGGAGCCCTATTTGTCGTCGTCGCCCGCCTCAGCCGGGGGTGGGGCCGGTTCCTCCTCAGGAGCGTCTTCGCCACCCTCGGCGCCCACACCGACGGGGGTCTTGGCCTTCTTGGGCTTGACCACGGTCAGGCGCACGCCGCCCTCGTCGGTGGTTTGCTCCTCGGGATCCTGGTCGACTACGACGGTGGCGCCGGGCGGAAGCTCGGAGCGCAGGACGAAGTCCGCCAGCGGGTCCTCGATGTAGCGCTGGATGGCCCGGCGCAGGGGGCGGGCACCCATTGAGGGATCCCAACCCTTCTCCACGAGCAGGTCCTTGGCGCCGTCGGTGAGGTCCAGCTGGAGCTCACGATCGGCCATCGACTGGCGGATACGCAGCAGCAGCAGCTCGACGATCTGCTTGATTTCGTCCTTCTGGAGCTTGTGGAAGACGATCACGTCGTCGATGCGGTTGAGGAACTCCGGGCGGAAGACCTTCTTGAGCTCGCCCATGATCCGGTTCTTCATGTCGTCGTAGGTGATGCCGGTCTCGTCGTCGGAGACCGCGAAGCCCAGCGGCGTGTTGCGCGCGATCTCCGAGGCGCCGATGTTGGAGGTCATGATCACGATCGCGTGGCGGAAGTCGACCGTGCGGCCCTGGGCATCGGTGAGCCTTCCGTCCTCGAGGATCTGCAGCAGGATGTTGAACACGTCGGAGTGGGCCTTCTCGATCTCGTCGAGCAGCAGCACGCTGTAGGGCTTGCGGCGCACCGCCTCGGTCAGCTGACCGCCCTCGTCGTAGCCGATGTAGCCCGGGGGCGAGCCGACCAGGCGCGAGACCGCGTGCTTCTCCATGTACTCGGACATGTCGATGCGGATCATGGCGTCCTCGTCACCGAACAGAAACTCGGCCAGGGTGCGGGCGAGCTCGGTCTTGCCCACGCCGGAGGGCCCCAGGAAGATGAACGAGCCGGTCGGGCGCTTGGGGTCCTTCAGACCCGCGCGCGAACGGCGGATGGCCTTGGAGATGACCTCGATGGCGGGGTGCTGGCCGATCACACGCTTGTGCAGCTCGTCCTCCATGCGCATGAGCTTGGCCGTCTCGGCCTCGGTGAGCTTGAACACGGGGATGCCCGTCCACATCGAGACGATGTCGGCGATCTCCTCCTCGCCGATGGTCGGGCGCTCGGTCTCATCGCCCTCCTCCCACTTCTCCTCAAGCTCACGCTTGGAGTTGGTCAGGCGGCGCTCCTTGTCGCGCAGGTTGGCGGCCTTCTCGAACTCCTGGGCCTCGATCGCCGCCTCCTTCTCGCGTCGGGTGGTCTCGATCTCCTCCTCGAGCTCGCGGTTGGCGGGGGGAGCCGTCATCGACTTGATGCGCATGCGCGAGGCCGCCTCGTCGATGAGGTCGATCGCCTTGTCGGGCAGGAAGCGGTCGGAGATGTAGCGATCGGCGAGCTCGCCCGCGGCGGCTAGGGCCTCGTCGGAGATGTTGACCTTGTGGTGCTGCTCGTAGCGGTCACGCAAGCCCTTGAGGATCTCGACCGACTGCTCGACCGACGGTTCGTCCACGCGGATCTGCTGAAAGCGTCGCTCCAGCGCCGAGTCACGCTCCAGGTACTTGCGGTACTCGTCCAGGGTGGTGGCGCCGATGGTCTGCAGCTCGCCGCGGGCCAGCGCTGGCTTGAGAATCGAGGCGGCGTCGATGGCGCCCTCGGCCGCCCCGGCTCCCACCAGGTTGTGCAGCTCGTCGATGAACAGGATGATGTCCCCGCGCTGGGTGATCTCCTTCATCACCTTCTTCAGGCGCTCCTCGAATTCGCCCCGGTACTTCGAGCCCGCCACCAGGGCGGCGAGGTCGAGCGTGTAGATCTGCTTGTTCTTGAGCAGCTCGGGGACGTCGGAGGCGGTGATGCGCTGGGCCAGGCCCTCGACCACTGCGGTCTTGCCCACGCCCGGCTCGCCGATCAGCACCGGGTTGTTCTTGGTGCGGCGCGAGAGGATCTGCATGATGCGCTCGATCTCCACCTCGCGCCCGACCACCGGGTCCAGCTTGCCCTCGGAGGCCAGCTTGGTCAGGTTGCGCCCGAACTGGTCCAGCAGCTTGGAGGACTTCTTGCCCTCTGCGCTGGCACCGGCGCCGGCCCCGGCGCCACTCTGACCCTGGCGGCGGCCGCCCGGGCCGGAGAGCATGCGGATGACCTCGTTGCGGATCTTCTCTGAGTCGGCGTCGAAGTCCAGCAGGATGCGCGCGGCGACGCCCTCGTTCTCACGTACCAGTCCGAGCAGGATGTGCTCGGTGCCGATGTAGTTGTGGCCCAGGCTGAGGGCCTCGCGGCCCGCGTCCTGGAGTCGCTCGACATCACGGTCGAGCGCGTTCGCGCCCAGGTCGTTCGCATCGTCGGATCCGGCGAGGAGGTCACCTCCGGCCAGATCCCGTTCACCCCCCGGGCCAAGAAGGTCCTCGAGCTGGCGCTGCGCGAGGCGCTGTCGCTCGGCCACAACTACATCGGCACGGAGCACATCCTGCTCGGCCTCGTCCGCGAGAACGAGGGCGTGGCGGCGCGCATCCTGCTCGACTTCGACGCCGACTCGGAGAAGATCCGCAACGAGGTCATCCGCATGCTCTCCGGTCCGGGCGGCCGGCGCTCGAGCGGCGGCCAGGCCGGTGCCGGTGCCGGCGCGGGCGCGGCGGGCCAGAGCGGCGAGAAGAAGTCCTCGAAGCTGCTCGACCAGTTCGGGCGCAACCTGACCAAGCTCGCCTCCGACGGCAAGCTCGACCCGGTCGTGGGCCGCGAGACCGAGATCGAGCGGATCATGCAGAT
>DASYID010000044.1:0-11175 GCA_036252775.1 Solirubrobacteraceae bacterium | reverse complement strand
GCCAAGCAGCCCGCGGCCGCCAAATCCCAGGAGGGATCATCAGAGGCCAGCGGCGAGGATGCCGGCGTCGATACCGCAAGCCAGCCCCTCACCCCGCCCGGCGGGGGCGCCATGACCCGCCGCGACCAGGTCAAGCCCAGTGTGTCGTTCACCCCGATCGCCCACCGCGTTCAGCCCTCAGCCTGGTCCCGCGACGCGCTCTACGGCGGCGGGCTCCTACTGATGGCCGCAGTCCTCGCGCTCGCCTACACCACCGTTCGCCCGACACCGCGCCGCAGGACACCGCATCTGCCGGCCCCCAGCTACCAGCGACGCCGCGGCTAGCGTTCTACGGGCAGCCGCTTGAAGACCAAGGACGCCGGCCACCGCCTCGACCGCGAGATGTTGCAGGACCACGCGGCAAGGCTCGCCGCAGGGCTACAGGCTCGGGAAGCGGAGCTCTGCCAGGCGATCATGGTCCGTGTTCGTCACCTGGCGCCCGACGCCGACCGGGACCACGATCCGACACGCGTGGATGCCATGCGGGCGACGATCCAGGCGGCCGTCGGCTCATGGCTCAAGCGGGTGGCCCGAGGCGAGGCCGGGGTCGTGGGACTGCCCTCCGGATCCTGGGAGAACGTGCGGCTGGCGGCCCGGCACGGCACGACTCTCAGCGCGACGCTCCAGAGCTACGTCACCGGACATCTGGTCAGCTGGGAGTTCATCGTTGAGGAAGTCGAGTCGATGGACCTCGAGGAGACCGAGCGTGTCGCTCTGCTCAAGCGGATCTCGCTGCTGGAGACGAGCTACTTCAACGAGCTCATCGCACTTGTCTCCGAAGCCTACTTGCGCGAGCGCGAGCGATTGACGCGCACGCATGAGCAGCGGGTCGCCCAGGCGATTGGCGAGGTGTTGGCCGGCGGGGACGGGTCGGAGCTCGATCCGGGCTACGCCCTCAGCGGCCATCACGTGGGGCTGGTGGTCTCGGGGGGCGCGCCGGACGAGGTCGTCCGGCGCGTGGCCTGCGAGTTGGACCGTCAATGGCTGTACGTGTCGAGAAGTGAACGAACCCTCTGGGTGTGGTTGGGCGGGGAGCAGCCGCTCGACCTGGCGCGGCTCTCGAGAGCGCTGGGCGACGCGGGCGAGGAAGCCATTGCGGCGGCGGGCGAGCCGGCGCATGGGGTGGACGGCTTCCGGCTCACCCACCATCAGGCGGTCGCGGCGTACGCGGTGGCGCAGCGCTCGGGTCAGCCATGGACACGCTACGCCGACGTGGCCCTCGTCGCGTGGGCCTTGCGTGACGAGCAGCTGGGCGCGGCGTTCGTCGATCTGTACCTCGGTCCACTCGGTGCCGTCGACCGGCGACAGGCCGCGCTGCGCGAGACGCTGCGCGCGTACTTCGCCAGCGGTCAGAACGGTGCGTCCGCCGCAGCCGCGCTCGGCGTGCACGAGCGCACGGTCACCCACCGCCTGCGCGCGGTGGAGGAGCTGATGGGGTCTCCGGTCTACGCCCGTCGGGCCGAGCTCGAGACCGCTCTGCGCGTCGAGGAGCTGCTGCGTCCGATCGCGGGCTGAAGTGGGCGTTCGCAATCCGCCCCTCCTAACCGGCCCCATGGGCGGAAGCGGTAAGGCGATCCTGGTCCAGCGCTGCGACGGTGAGTGTGTTCGATCTGACGTTTACTCACCAACGCAACACGACGACAGGGGGTTCTATGAAACGCTCACTAGTGCTAGTCGCCGCCGTCCTCGCGGCCATGACAACCGGCGTCCCGGCAGCAACCGCTGGGACTAACCTCAAGACCACCATCCATTGTCACCTCGACGAGAAGATCGTTGTCAATCAGACTGGGCCTGAGTCATATCTCATCCCCGAGCTGCTCAGTGACGGGGGAAAGTGTCTCGGTACGGAAGTGCCTGCGCAAAGTCCGTTCTATCGGGTGGATAGGGTCGAGGGTACGTACTTCGGCACCATCGGCGATTTGGCTCCGGGTTTTGGAAGCCTCGATCTCACGGTGGGGCTGAGTTCACGCACGGGCCCCGGGCCCTACGGATACGTTCGCCTTGTCGGAAACCGAACCGGCGCGCAGCTCTTTCCGGTCGTCGCGTATGGCAGCGACGGGACGACCGTCGGGGGCGGAATGGTCAGGCTGGAGGGGAACAACCCCAACGGCTGGTGGTGGATGACTGGCGAGATCGACGTCCGCGTGGACACCAGCGGGCCCTAGCCGCGCCGGACGGGGCTGGAGGGGCAGATTCGCCGAAACCCCTCCAGCCCAAGCTCCGGACTGCGTATCGGCGCCCATGGCCAGGTCCGTGGCAACACCCGTGGCAACATCCACCGTGACTGCCACCGTCCAGCCCGTCCGTGACGTCAGCAACGGCGGGCGATCTGGACCCGTCGGACACTACGAACATCCCTCGACTTAGTTGAGGGCCTTGTGGGGGGATTCCCCCGTGGAGGTTCGAGTCCTCTCGGGCGCACTAGCAAAAGCCCTGCTAAGGCGGGGCTTTTCTGGTTTACGAGGTCGGCGCGTCAACCCTCTGATGGCCAGGTCGGGCAGGGCTCGCCAGTCTGAGCACCTGCCAAACGACTCATCACAGCCCACGTCTTCCTGATGCCGGCTCGTGTGTGCGAGACCGACCGGGGGCGCTGGAGGAGTAGCGGGGAATGGGAGGGGGTTGTGGTTATCCGGGAATGATGAGAACGGCTTGGCCGGTGGTGAGGTTTGATTTGGCCGGGGTGGATGGCGAGTTCGTGCCGCGGCGGCAGGTGCCTGTAGGGGCGGGAGCTGGGGCCCCGCCTCGCTGGTCTGACGCACCGAGGTCAGGGACCGGGCGCAGGGTTCGGGTTCGGGTTGGTCATTGCGTCTCGGCCACGACTCTGCCTTGTCGCCGGGGTTACGGTTGTCGAGATGCCGGGGCGCTGGATATGTCAGGTACTGGTGCTGTGGTTGGCGGCGATTGTCGGCGTGGCGGTGTCCCCACCGGCAGCGGCTTTGGCCAGTGGCTTCGGGAAGCCGCTGGTGCTGTCGCGCAGTCCCGTCGATAACGGGGCGGCGGTCGCGTTGAGTCCTCGCGGGCGTGTCGCGGTCACCTGGGTGGCGACGGTCGTCGACCGACACGGCGCTCAGGTTCGGGTCACGCTGAAAGCCCGGCTTGGTCGGGTGAATGGGCGTTTCGGCGGGGAACAGGTGTTATCTGGTCGTGGTGTCGCGGAAGGAAAGCCGGTCATCGCGGTAGACCGGGATGGAACCACCATCGTTGCGTGGCAAGAGACGTCTCTTTCGGGGTCGGGCCTGCGCGGTCGAGGGATAAACCGGATTCGGATGGCGCTCGCACCGCCTGGACGGCGGTTCGGTGCGCCCCGGCTCGTGCGGGGCTCACGGGGTGTCCCGCTTGCGCTGGGGTTCAACGCGCGTGGCCGCGCGGTACTGATCTGGGAGGATCCGATCCGTAGCACGGGCGATCTGTGGCTGAGATTTGCGTTTCGTCAACGGGCCGGAGGTTTCGGTCCTGTGCAGACCCTGGCGCGAGGGGTCGCCGAGACCGGGCAGTCGCACGTTGTGGTAGGCCCCAGCGGGCAAGCACTAGTCACTTGGCCCAGTTCCTCATCGCTTGGACCACCGACGAGGTTCATCGCGTCCCTGGAGCCTGACGCAGCGACGTTTGGCCCGCCGTTCGCGTTAGAACGCCGGGGTGAGCTTGATCCCGAGGTGTGGGTGGGTCCGGGGGGTCGGGCGGTCGGTTTCAGGACGAGGACAGACAAAGCGCCTGATCGCGAGGCCGACCTGAGAGCCGCCTCCTTGAACCCCGATGGATCCTTCGGCGCCGTTGAGCCCATCGCGCGCGTCCGCATTCGCGGCGTGGGCCGCCTGGGTGGTCCCCTGCTCTCGCTGCCCGCCAACGGGACGACGGTCGCCGCGTGGGACCTGGGTCAAAGCCCCAGCGGTGACAACGATGACGTGCTTGCTAGGTCAAAGATTCAGGCGGCAGTCAAGGGCCCCAGCGGTCGCTTCGGCCCTGTCCAAACCCTCTCGCGGTCACCGTTGCCTGTCTCCGCCTACCCCGTAATTGGGACGGTTGGCACCACCACCATCGTGATGTGGCGCAACAGCGCCCGAGAGGACCGCTACCCGCATTTCCCGGTGCGGGTCGGCTACAGCATCCTCAACGGGGGCACGAGATTCCCTGAGCCCCGCTACCTCCCGGCATCCGGTCTGACGACCATCTCCCTCGTAACCGCTGGCAAGCACGCCGTGGCCGCCTGGTACGCCTTCAACGGCAGCGCACGACTACGGCTCGCCATTTACACCGGCTAGCACCTAGCGGAGCGTCGCAGTCGAGCAGGCTGGCGACGATCGGCTCTGGGTTGGCCAGGGCGGCGGCGCCGGGGGCGACGTAGGCGAGCAGCGGTTTGCGCTCCATTGGACCTGGCATAATAGACGACACTAAAGATGGCAATCGCACCGACATTCCCTGAACGCCTCCGAGCGGCCGCCGCGCACACCGAGTTAGATCAAGGCGACATCGCCTACCTGGTGGGCGCCAACCCGCGCACGGTCGCACGCTGGCTGGCCGACGACGGGTCCGCACCGCGGACCGAGGTGCGTCGTAAGGCGCTCGAGATCATCGCCGTGCTCGAGCAGCTGTCCGGGGTGCTCACGCCGCAGGCCGGCCACGACTGGCTGTTCTCGCCCAATCCGATGATCGGGCACGAGAAGCCGATAGATCTGCTCGCCGAGGGTGAGTGGCGCAAGGTGTTGGGCATGATTACCGCGATGGCCGAAGGCGTCTTCGTCTGAGTCCCACGATTGCCGAGCTCGTCGCGGCGATCGACAGGCTGCCCCACATTGCCTGGTCAGGACGCGCGTTTCGGCACGTCGCCCTGCCGTACCCGCCGTCCTCGGGTGAAGGCGCGCGGATCAACGGCGGCCGCTGGAATCCGCCCAACTCATTCGCGACGCTCTATTTCGGGCTAAGTCGCGTGACAGTTGTGGCCGAGTTCGACCGCCTCGCCACGAAATTCGGCCTCGCCACTTCGGCGTTCCTCCCCCGCGTGCTCTACAGCTACGACCTACTGATCAACGACGCGCTCGACCTCCGTGTCGCCGACGCCCGCGAGGCGCTCGGGCTCGACGACCGCGCCCTGTCCGCCGACCCGCCCTCGCTCTGTCAGCAGATCGGCGATGCGACGGTCACCTGTGGGCGCGAGGCGATCCTCGCGCCGAGCGCGACAGGGCTCGGGGACGTGTTGGCCCTCTACATCGGCCGCCTCGGTCCGGGCACGCAACTGAGCCACGAGCAACTCGAGCGATGGGACGCGCCGCCCTCGCTGCCGACGTGATCGGGACGGGCTGGCGCCCCCCGGTCACCTGTGTCACAGGATCGGCGGCACGGGCCAGCCTTCTACCACCCGCGAAGGACAGATCCGGACGCTCGCCAAGCCACGGATCCGAGGGCGTCGGCAGGCCCGAGGAGCGACGATCGGTTTCACTGAGAGGGTCCGGTCGCAGCGGCGACCCCTTCGGCCACCACTCGATCGCGCCGGTCCAAGCCTGCCGGTCCGGGAGCGCACATCGCCTTCGTCGAGATCTGATGGCTCGCGAAACTCGAGATTGGCGACGAGCAGATGCATGAAGTCGTGCCGGCAAGCGTCGGCGGTTGGCTACGGTTGCGCGCGTGGAGCTGCAGCAGCGCATTGCCGATCGGAAGGGTGAGTTCTTGTGCTTCGCGGTGACGCCACCGAAGCTGACGACCGGACCCGAGCAGACCAGGCAGATCGCTGAGGTCACACTGGCGCGCCTGCGGTCGGTGGGGATAGATGGCCTCGTTCTCTACGACATCGATGACGAGAGCGACCGTAATCCCAACGAGCGGCCGTTCCCGTTCCTGCCCACAATGGACCCGGCCGAGTACCTCGCTCGTGACCTCGTGGGCTTGGACGTGCCTGCCATCGTTTACCGCGCGGTCTCCAAGTACGCCGAGGACAGCCTCCGTGTATGGCTGCGCGACCAGCATCCGGCTCGAGTGCTGTCGGTGTTCGTCGGGGCCTCATCGCGCGAGAAGACGGTCGCCACCTCGCTCTCGCGGGCCTACGAGCTGCGGACCGAGGTCCGGCCAGACCTGCCGCTAGGCGGAGTCGCGATCCCCGAGCGCCACGCGCGCGGGGGTGATGAGCACCTCCGGCTCATCGCCAAACAGGCGGCCGGCTGCTCGTTCTTTGTCACCCAGGTCGTCTACGACGTCAACGCCGCCAAGGACCTGGTTTCTGACTATCGCTACGAGTGCGACGCCCAGAACCTGCAGCCCTCGCCGATCGTCTTCACATTCTCAGTCTGTGGCTCAATGAAGACACTGGAGTTCCTCCAGTGGCTCGGCGTCGACGTACCCCGCTGGATCGCCAACGATCTGCGCCACGCTGACGACACCCTCGACGCCTCCTACGATCAAGCAGTCGCAACGGCGATCGAGCTGATCGCCTTCTGTCGACGCGTCGGCGTCCCCTTCGGACTGAACGTCGAAAGCGTCTCGATACGCAAAGTCGAGATCGAAGCCTCCGTGCGGCTCGCCGCCCGGCTAAAGGCCGAGCTCCGCCGCTAGAGGGCCAGAACTCGCGACACCGACAGCGCACGTTCGGCCACGACCGCGGTGACTGGTGTGATCAAGCGGACGAGGTCACCCCACCAGGCCCGGGCCCTTGTTCATGCGGCCGAAGACGGTGAAGGACCGCGCACGGCGCTTGCCCTTTTGGGTGAAGCGGGCGGTGCAGTCCAGGTACGTGCCGTCGTAGCCGTTCTTGCACTTGACGGAGAACCTCGTCACGGCGCCGCGCTTGCCGACCCTCACCTTGATGGCCTTCGTGGCCGCCGCGACGGTCGGGCGCTTGGCGCAGAAGTCGTAGTCGGAGGGGAAGTTGATCGTCCTTTTCGTGCCGTCGGGCAGCTTGTAGGAGATGACCCCGCCGCGGTAGCTCGTCACGTCCGAGCCCAAGCGCGGGCACGGCCCAGGGTCGGTCAGCGTGTAGGTCGCCGGGTACTTGGGCACGGGCGCGGGGGCGCCGCTGTTGTCGACGAAGGTACCGGTGCCGACCGCTTTCGCCGTACCCCAACCGGCCCACGAGACCTTCTCGATGTAGGGCCCGGAATTCGCCGTGAGGAAGATGCTGTCGGGCGTTTCCACCGGGCTTGGGAAGAGGTCGAAGATCACCGTCCTCGGAGCGGCGTGGGCAGCCGGGGCCACGGCGGCCGAGCAGCCGACGGCGGCGACGAGGATCACGAGGGAGCTACGAGGAGAGCGCACGCCTAGCAGCGTATTAGGTGGATAGTCGACTTACCCACCGTGAGCGCCCATCGGACACCCCGAGCATCCCTCGACTTAGTCGAGGGCCCTGTCCGGGGATTGCACTCGCCCCCGGCGCTCTCGCCTCCCTACGCCTTCTTGATCTGGGTGCCAAACACCTTGACTGAGCCCTTCCGGCACGTCACGTCGGGCCCATAGTGCTGGCACGTGTAGCCCTGTGTGGAGCGGCGCGATCGCAGATAGTGGCGGACCACCGATCGGCCCACCACGCAGCTCGGTGCCCCGGACCGGCTGGGGTGATAGGACGTCGGCCCCCTCGTCTCGACGCTATAGGTGTGACCGTGCACGTGCAGTTGGCCGCAGGCGGCGCTTGGATGCCCACGACCGCCGTGGGCGTCGGCCATCGAGCTCCAGGCCAGCAGCACCGCCCCGACCAGGGCCCCGATCACCACCAGTCCGGTAGCGGAGCGCCTCGCCCCAGCCCAAGACAGATCTGCCGCCCCCAGCGCGCGCCGTTGCATGTCTCGCCTCCCTATCGGTGCAGAGCCCCCGCGGCTCCACTCTTGGCCGCGAGCATAGATTGCGTCCGGCCGCGGATGGGCGACGCGCGACACACGAGCCTGCGCGGCTCCGCCTAGGCTGCCGCCCCATGACCGGTTTGCGCTTCGCGATCGTCGACGTGTTCAGCGCCACGCCGCTGGCCGGCAACGCGCTGTGCGTGGTGCTCGATCGCTGTCCGCCGGAGCTGATGGCCTCGATCGCGCGCGAGATGAACCTGAGCGAGACCACATTCCCGCAGGTCACGGGGCCGGGCGCCTATGAGATGCGGATCTTCACGCCGTCGACCGAGCTGCCGTTCGCCGGCCATCCGTCCCTGGGCAGCGCTTGGGCGCTGGGCCCGGGCGCGTGGACTCAGACCACCTCCGGCGCGAGGGTCGCCGTCACCGCCGAGGCCGACGGCGCGCGCCTGCTCGCCCCCGAGCCGGAGCTGGCGGAGCTCAGCGGAGCAGTGGCCGAGCAGGCCGTCGCCGCGGTGGGCCTCGAGCCGAAGTCGGTGGAGGCCGTCGTGCGCGCCACGGCGGGCGGGATCAGCCACTTGCTGGTGGCCACGACCCAGGCCATCGGCGGGCTCGCCCCCTCACCCGACCGCGTTCGCCGCGCCAGCATCGCCGCCGAAGCCATGAGCATCGCGCCCTTCGCGCGCCGCGGGACGGCGCGCCTTCACGCGCGGGTGTTCGCGCCCGCCGCGGGTGTGAGCGAGGATCCGGGCACGGGCTCGGCCGCCGGTTCCATCGGGGTGCTGGCCGGGCGCCTGTGGGACCTGGACACCGAGCTGGTCATCGAGCAGGGGGCCGAGATCGGGCGCCCGTGTCTACTCGAGGTCAGCCTTGCTGGTCGCCAGCCCCAGGTGGGCGGTCGGGTGACGCTGTGCGCCCAGGGGACGCTGCGCCTGGATCGCCTGCTGACGAGCTAGCCGCGCCGGGCTCGCCGCGGCCGTGCGCGGTTGGGGTGGCGGCAGCATGGTTCTCGCCACGGGCGGAGCCGGCACTCCGGGCCGAGTGGGCGCCCTGTCCGGACTGCTCGCCGGCGGACGCGCTGGCTCCCGACGTGTCGTTGCCCCCGGAGCTCTGGTGACCGTGGCTGGCGCGATCGGCCTTTGCCGTCCCCTGCTGGGCCGCCCCCGCACCCTGGCCGCCCTGGTGGGTGTTGGACTGGCCGCCCGGGCCGGACTGACCTCCGGAGTGGCTCTGACCATGGGATGCCGTCGCGCCGCCAGGACGCGAGGAGTCAGCGCCCGGAGCCGTGGCAGGGGCCTTCGCGGGAATGGGTGCGGCCTTCGCGGGGGTAGCCGCGGGCGTGGTGGCCACCGGCGGGGTGGCCGCGGCCGGCGCGGTGACCGCTGGCGCCGGGGCGACCGCGGCCGGCGCGGTGACGCTGGTCGCGGGGGTCACCCCAGAGGCCGTCGGGGCGCGCAGCCCAGCCGACACCGGCGCCGTGCGCCCGGGAGTGCCCGCCGGGGTCTGCCCGGCCGCGGGCAAGGGTGCCGGCGCCGCCGGCGTACCCAGCAGCCCGCCGCCCGCCAGCCCGCCCGCGAGGCCCACGGCGAACACGGAGGCGGCGGAGACCACGGGGCCGGGGCTCGGCTGGGCGGGGGCCGTCGGCGCCCGCGCGGGGGCCAGGACCACCGTGCCCTGGTTGGTGCTGGCGCCGAACTGGGGCCAGCCGCTGACGCCGAACCGGGCACCCACCAGGACCAGCGCGATGGACAACGCGACGAGCACCAGCGAGGCGCCGCCCATCGTCAGCCCGAAGCGGACCGGGGTGGGCAGAAAGTGGCTCACACCTAAGGCCTACCTGGTCGGCTCGCCGGTCAAACGGAATCGACCCGCAAACGGACGAATGTACGAACCCGCAGCTCAGGCGGCCACGCGGGCCTGGTCCTGCTCCTCGGCCAGGCGTGCCAGCCCGCGCGTCAGTGCCCGATGGAATCGGTCGGGCGCGGTTCCGGGCGCCAGATGGTCGGCTCGCAGCGTGACGATCGGGGCGCCCAGGCGCCCCGCCAGGTCACGTTGGCGACCCGGAGGCACGAGCACGTCGAGCAGCGTGACCAGCACCACCGTGGGCACCTGGATCTCCTCTAGCCACGGGCGCGAATCGAAACGGCCGATCTCCCGGCCCGCCTCGGCGATGTCCCAGGCCGCGCCCCGGGCCAGCTCGGCCACGAACCACTCGGCCACGGCCGGGTCGGCCACCGTCATGACCTTGGTCAGCGCGCTCCAGTAGCCGCGCGGCGCCAGGCGCCAGCCCACCTGCAGCAGGCCCATGCTCGACCACACCGCCCGCATGGCCAGGCTGGTGCGAAACTCACACCCGGTGGCGCACAGCAGCGCGCCGGCGACCCGCTCGGGCCAGTTGCGCGCGATCAGCTGGGCGATGATGCCGCCCATCGAGTAGCCCACCAGCGTGACCGGGCCGCAGTCGAGGTGCTCGATCAGAGCGGCCGCGTCGGCCGCGCAGTCTGAGAAGCGAAAGGTGCGGATCGTTCGCAGGCCGCGCCCGTGACCGCGCGCGTCGAGCGCGATCACCCGCCAGCCCTGACGGTGCAGGGCGTCGAAGGTGCGAAACCAGTGCGCGTCGGTGGGAACCATCCAGCCGTGCAGGAGCAGGATCGTGCCGCGGGCCGCGCGGCGCCGGGGCGGCCCGGTGTCGCGGTAGAACAGCTCGCCGGCGCCGGGCACCCACTGCACGTGGCCGGGGGGCAGAAGCGGACGCGGCCGGTCCAGCGTGGTGCCCCGGCGGGGCATCAGGTAGCCGGGGGTCTGCATCAGCCGCGCCACCGGCTCTGCGAACTCCTCCAGCATGCGCCACGGGGCGACCATCGCCCGGGAGTATGCACCCAGCTGGTGACGACCCGGCCGACCCGGGATCTCGTGACGGCCCTAGATCGCGCGCAGGGGCGGGGCCACCGGGGCCCTGTCGGCACTGCGGTACTGGCGCTCGTGGGTCACGTGCAGCTCGGCGATCTGCTCGTTCTCAAACCGGATCTCGTGGCGAAAGGCCCCGCTGACGAGCTCGCGCTGGCCGCAGGCGCGCCCGTAGAAGTGCCCCGTCACCAGCGCGCGGCCGGGCTCGGGCTCACGAAAGCGCTCGGGCTCGAAGAGCAGGTCCTCGCAGTCGCCCGCCAGGCCGTGCAGGTATTCGATTACCGCCAGCTCGCCGCGGTACACCGAGCGCTCGGACCCCACGGTCTCGGGCATCCAGTCCGTGGTGTGGTGAAGCTCGTCGAGCAGCCCGTGGACGTCGCCCACGACGAAGCCGGCGTAGGCCTCGCGCAGGCGCCGCAGCCGCCGGCTGGGAAAGCGCGGCATCTCGGGCACGACAGGAGCCTGCGTGGGT
>DASYID010000043.1:0-6431 GCA_036252775.1 Solirubrobacteraceae bacterium | reverse complement strand
TGCAGGTGCTCCCAGTTGCGGGCGGCGGCCACCGCCACGCGCTCGCCGCGCGCTGTGTGCTCCTGTGCGCGCAGACGCTTGACCAGCGCGCCGGTGTCGATGTCCACCGGGCAGGCCAGGCGACAGCTGCCGTCGGTGGCGCAGGTCTGCAGGGCGTCGTACTCGTACTGGTCGATCAGGGCACGCGCCAGCGGCGAGCCGGCGGGCTGGCGCGCCATCTCGCGACGCACCACGATGCGCTGGCGGGGAGTGGTGGTCAGGTGACGGCTGGGGCACACCGGCTCACAGAAGCCGCATTCCACGCACGTGGTGACCTCCTCCTCGATCGGTGGGGTGGACTGCAGATGACGCAAATGCACGCCCGGGTCGCGGTTGAGCAGCACGCCGGGCGACAGAACCCCACGGGGGTCGGCCAGGGCCTTGATCTGCCACATCAGCTCGGTGGCCCGCGTTCCCCATTCGCGCTCGACGAACGGCGCCATGTTCAGCCCGGTGCCGTGCTCGGCCTTCAGCGAACCGTCGTAGCGATCGACGACCAGCTCGACGAGCTCGGCAATGAACGCGTCGTAGCGCTGGCGGTCGGCCTCCTCGCCTAGGGCCGGCGTGAGCATGAAGTGCAGGTTGCCGGCTGAGGCATGGCCGGCCACGCCGGTGAGAAAGCCGTGCTTGCCCAGCAGCTCGCGGATGTCACGCGCGGATTCCGCGATTCGCTCCGGGGGCACGCACACGTCCTCGGTGATCAGCGAGGTGCCGGCCGGCCGCAGCTTGCCCACCAGGCCAAACAGACCCTCGCGCACCGTCCAGGCCATCTCGATGGCGTGCGCGTCGCGGGTGAACTCCGACGGGCGCAGCAGCTCGTGGTCGCCCAGCACCTGCTCAGCGCGGCGCACGCAGTCGTCGAGCTCGGCCTCGTCCGCGCCGCCGAACTCCACCAGCAGGGCGGCCGACTCCCCCGGCAGCTCGCGCCAGTGCTCGGGCGTCCCCGGCATCGAGTACGCCGCCGAGATCAACGCCGGCGCCACCATCAGCTCGACCGCCGAGGCGCCCGCCGCCACCAGCTCGGTCACCGGCGCGACGGCGGCGTCGATGTCGGCGAAGTGAAGCCAGGAGACGGTCGTCACCCGCGGCCGAGGGACCGTGTCGAACACCGCCTCGGCGATGAAGGCCAGCGTTCCCTCCGAGCCGACCAGCAGCCGGCGGAAGATCTCCAGCGGCTCGTCGGCGTCTAAGAAGGCGCACAGCCGGTAGCCGACGGTGTTCTTGATCTCGAACTTGCGCCGAATGCGCTCGGCCAGGCCTGGGTCGGCGCGAATCTCGTCGCGGATGGCGATCAGGCCGGCGGCCAGCTCCGGCTCGACGCGGGCGAAGCGCTCAGCCGCCTGGGGAGCGGCCGTGTCGATCGTCGTTCCCGACGCCAGGGTGAAGGTCAGCGAGGCCACTGTGCGGTAGCTGTCGGCGATCACCCCGCAGCGCATGCCGCCCGAGTTGTTGGCGATCACCCCCCCGACGGTGGCGGTATCGGTGCTGGCCGGGTCGGGTCCCAGGCGCCGGCCGTGGCGGGCCAGCACGCGGTTGACGTAGCCCAGCGCCGTGCCGGGACCGACGCGCACCCGCTCACCCCCGTCGAGCACCTCCACGCCGCGCCAGTGGCGACGCACGTCGACGAGAATGCCCGCCCCCTGGGCCTGGCCGTTGAGGCTCGTGCCCGCCGCCCGGAAGGTGACCGCCACGCCCGAGCGCCGGCCGTAGTCGAGCACGCGCGAGACGTCGTTGACGTCACGGGCCATGACTACCGCCTGGGGAACCAGGCGGTAGGGGCTGGCGTCTGAGGCGTAGCGCACCAGGTCGATGGCGCGCGTCAGCAGCGGCTCGGGACCCAGCAACGCCTCAAGCTCGCTGCGCAGCGGCTCGGGCGTGCCCGCGGCCAGGGCATCGGGCAGGCGATCCGGGGTGGGCGTCGGGGCGTGGGGAGCGATGCGCGCGACGGCGGGAGAGAGCAGCGCCATGGCCCGCCCTAGCGGCCCACTAGGCCAGCGCCATGCCCGGGGCGACGCGCACCTCGACCAGGCGCGGGCCGTCGGCGGCGATCGCCTCGCGCAGCTGCTCACGTAACCCGTCGGCCTCGGAGGCCACCTCGGCGGAAAGTCCGTAGCCGCGGGCCACCGCCGCCACGTCGAGCGCGGGCAGGTCCAGGCCGGGCGCCCCGGTCACGTCCTCCAGCGCGGCGAACCACTTCAGGATCGCGTACTCCTGGTTGCGCAGGACGAGCACGGTCAGCGGCACGTCGTAGGCGACCGCACTCCAGAGCGCCTGGATGGCGTACTGCGCCGAGCCCTCCCCCACCACGCAGACCACGGGGCGCTGGGGCTCGGCCAGCGCCACTCCGACCGCTGCCGACAGTCCGAAGCCTAGGCCACCCCCCGCGCCGAAGTAATAGCTGCCGGGACGCGAGAGCCGCAGCCGGTTGCGCACGGCCAGGGTGGCCGACGGGGCCTCCAGCACCACGATGCCGTCCTCGGGGAACACGTCGGCGAGCGCCTGCACGGCGGTCGACGGGCTCATCGGGTCAGACTCCTCAGGACTGTCGGGCGGCCAGCGGGGCTCGGGTGCGTCGCGCTGGCTGGGCTCCTCCAGCGCCGGCAGCAGCGCCTCGAGGGCCAGGCGCGGATCGGCGACGATCGCGTCGCCCATCGGCGCGCGGGCGGCCTCGTCGTGATCGGAGGTGATGGCGACCAGCGCGGCACCCTCGGGCAGCAGGGGTCCGGGGATGTTGGGGTAGTAGGCGAACACCGACGCGCCCACCACCAGGATCAGGTCGTGTCCGGCCAGCGTCTCTGACGCCGGGCCGATCGCCGGCGGCAGGATGCCGCGGAAGCTCGGGTGGGCCTCGGGAAAGCCGATCCTTCCGCCCCCGGGCGCGGGGCTGGCCCAGACGGGCAGCCGCAGACGCTCGACCACGGCCACGGCCGCACCGGTGGCGCCGGTGGCGTCGAGGTCCGGGCCGGCGATCAGGACCGGGGTGGCGGCCCGGTTCAGGCGCCGGGCCAGCGCGGCGATCGACTCGGGGTCGGCGCCGGCGCGTCCATCCACCCGGCGGGTGACGGCATGGCGGGCGGCATCCTCATCGACCTCGGCGTCCCAGTCGTCCATCGGGATCGACACGAACACAGGGCCCTGGGGGGCCAGCGACGCCAGGTGCGTGGCGCGAGCGAGCGCGTGGGGCACGTCCTGGGCGCGCGGGGGCTCATAGCTCCACTTGACCAGCGGGTGGGGCATGCGCACCGCGTCGCGGTTGGTCAGGTTGGCCTGCAGGGTCATCAGCGAGCGCGTCTGCTGACCGGCGGTGATGACCAGCGGAGCCTTGTTGGCCTGGGCGTTGAAGATCGCACCCATCGCGTTGCCCATGCCCGGCGCGGTGTGCAGGTTGACCAGAGTGGGGCGCCCGCTGGCCTGGGCGTAGCCGTCGGCCATGCCGACCACCACCGCCTCCTGCAGGCCCAGCACGTAGCGGAAGTCCTCGGGAAAGTCGCGCAGCATCGGCAGCTCGGTCGAGCCCGGGTTGCCGAACACCGTCGTCATCTCCCGCTCGCGCAGGAACTGAAAGCTGACCTCGCGGACGGTGGCCACGCGCGGATCCTACGCCCGCGGGCCCGGCGAGCGTGGCTCCAGCACGATCATGGGAATCTCGCGCGAGGTGCGCTGCTGAGGCTCATCACATCCATTGCGCGGATGAGTCTAGGGCGCGCTGACCGCGCGCGCCGGTGAGCCGTTCGGTTCCCGGGGCGCCCGCTGGGCCCTTACCCGCCCGTCAGGTTGGGGTCCTGCTCGCCCTCTGGCAAGTTGGGCTCGGAGTGCGGGCCGGCGGCCGTGCCGTCCATCCCGCCCGCCTGCTCTATGACCTCGGGACGGGCCGGGTGGTCGGGGGGAAGGTCGTGGGGGGAGATCTCGTCGTGGGCCTCGGGACTGTTGTCCGCCGCCCCGCCGGCGCCGGACTGAGTGTCTTCAGTGGTCATGGGCGAGTGCTACCCGGGTCGGGCCCGAATTAGGCCTCGGCGGGTCGGGGTGGGCGCCGTGGCCGGTTAGGCGATGCGGGCGGGCGGGTAGCCCGACTGTCGATGAAAGGCCGCGACGAGCCCCCACCCGTACCCGAGTCACCCCACCACGCGCTCAACACGCCCGTAGGCGAACCCGACCCCACCGAGTGGCCCGATCCCTACGACCGCCGCGAGGACCCGCTGGCGCCGCCCGCCGATCCCTGGGCCGACGATGACGACAACAGCCGCGCCGGCGCCCAGAGCACCAGCCAGCCCCATCCCGACCAGGACATCGAGGCTCCCTACGTCGAGGGTCCGGAGCGCGACCGCCTGGACGAGTAGGCGCCGCGCCCATATCTTCCTTAGCCGAAAGCTTCAACCGCACCCTGGACGCGCTGGAGCGATTCCGCCCAGGCCCCTGGTTGATGCGGGGATTAGAGCGCCAGTAGCGGGGAGGGCAGGGGCACCAGCGCGGCGTTGGCTACCGGAGCGGCTAGAGCGTCGCCGATGACCGTCCCGGTCCGGGCCAGCGCCAGGCGGATGACCACGCCGTGGCAGACCACCAGCGCCGGCCGCGGGCCCCGGGCGATGTCGGCCAGCGCCCGCATCACGCGATCCGCCTGGTCACGGAAGGACTCACCGCCGGGAAACGCGAAATCCGGATCTCCACCCAGGAACGCCCGCAGGCGGACCGGATCCTCCTCCTCCACCTCGGCGAACAGGCGTCCCGTCCAGTCCCCGGTCTCGGTCTCGGCCAGGCGTGAGTCCTCTCGCGGTGCGAGGCCCAGCCGCCCACCCACCACGGCGGCCGTCTCGCGGGCCCGCAGCAGGGGGCTGCACCACAGGGAAGCGAACGACAGCTGGGCCGCGCGCTCGGCCAGCTCAGCCGCCTGGCGACGGCCCAGCTCGTTGAGCGCCACCGGCGACCAGCCCTGAAAGCGGCGCTCCCGGTTGTAGTCGGTCTCACCGTGGCGGGCCAGCACTATCCCCGCCTGCTCTAGGGGAGGGGCCTCGCGCGGGGGCGAAGACGAGGGCACGTCGCGGGGGGGCCCTATGGCCTGAGCCTAGGCGGCGGCCGCGCGCACGGCTGAGCGGATCTCCGCGAACGAAGAGCCCTTCTCCACGTAGGCGGTCGCCCCGGCCGCCATCGCCTTGGCCCCCATGCGGGCCTTGGAGTGCGAGGACAGCACGACGATCGCCGTCTGGGGCGCGCTTTGGCGGATGAGCGGGATCGCCTCCAGGCCATCCCAGTTGGGCATCGACAGGTCAAGCAGGATGACATCGGGAGCGTCCTGACTGACGCAGTCCACGCACGTGCGCCCGTCATCGGCCTCCCCCACGACCTCCAGCGAGGGGTCGTCCTCGAGCGCCAAGCGCATCAGGGCACGGAACTCCGGAACGTCGTCGCAGAGAAAGACGCTGATCGGGTCTTTGGGAGTGTTCGGGGGCACGTCCGTGTCTGGGTGGGGACGGTCGCGAGCCTGGTCCTCCGCTTTCGCCGGGTCCCGCCGGCGAGCAGTGGGCTCGGATTATTCCATTAGGCTCGCCCCATGTGCGTGGGATGCGCGATGGCCGCCGCCACCGGTGCGACCGGAGTGCGCACCTGGCTGCAGACGCGCCACTACACCTGGCTGACCCCGCGGCGCCTTCACCGCGTGACGGTGGCCCTCCTGATCGCCGGCGCGCTGGTCCCGTCGGTGGCGCTGAGCGGCTCCGGCGCTCCCCACCGCGGTGGCACCGTCACAGGCCGAGCGTCCGGGCGATGATGTTGCGCTGGATCTCAGACGTGCCGCCGAAGATCGTCGTCACCAGCGCCGAGCGCAGGTAACCCTCCATCGGATACTCCACGGCGTAGCCGTAGCCGCCCATCGCCTGCATCCCCTCCAGCGCGCAGCGCTTGGCCAGCTCGGTGCAGGCCAGCTTGGCCATCGAGGCCTCCTGGGCGAGCGTCATCGCCCCGGGGTCATCGTCGACCTGCGCAGCGGCGTGGCGCAGCAGCAGGCGGGCCTGGAGCAGGGCGGTCGCCAGGTCGGCGAAACGGTGCTGCAGGCTCTGGAAGGTCCCGACCGGCCGGCCGAACTGCTCGCGCTCCTTGACGTAGGCCAGCGCGTCGTCAAAGGCGCGCTGGGCCAGGCCCAGCGCGCTGGCGGCCAGGATCACCCGCTCGACGTTCAGACCCGCCATCAGCTGGCGCCAACCGTCCCCCGGCTCGCCCACGACCGCATCGCCCGGCACGCGGCAACCTTCCAGCGCGAGCTCGTTGACCTCGGTGCCCCCCATGGTGGTGATCGGCGAGATGGTCATGCCCTCGGCCTCGCGCGGGACGAGGATCATCGACAGGCCCGTGTGCTTGTCTGAGCCCGCCTCGCTGCGACAGACGATCAGGATGTGGCTGGC
>DASYID010000042.1:0-5015 GCA_036252775.1 Solirubrobacteraceae bacterium | reverse complement strand
TGTGAGTGCGATCACCAGATACGTGTAGACGCGATCGAAGTAGCGCAGGTAGAGGAGCGGGAAGGAGTCGCTCTCGCCGCTCTGGATGCGGGCCACGAGTCGTGCGGTGTCGAGATCCTCGCGCTGTTGGCCCGATGGTTCTAGACGCTCGAAGAACTTGAGTCGCGCGGCGAAGTGGGAGGCCTTGCGCGGCAGGGGAAGCGGGTCGACATCAAGTAGTGCGGCGCGGCGCTCGCCGGCGCGGCGGCCGTCTTGCGCACGTATGCGCCGCCGGTCAGGCGAGGGAGCATCGGGGGTCTGGGTGCTCGTGGCGCTTGCACGCCGGTCAGCGAGCTGGCGGCGCACGTGGTCGCGTGCCTCGATGACGACTTCGACGTTGGGGTCGGCGACGAAGCGGCGCTTGAGCAGTGCGTGGAGCGCTGGCGCGAGGTCAGGCGGGACGACGCAGTAGCGCATCGTCCGCGTGCCCGACTGCGGGTTGGGCTCCCCTGCCTGCATCCACGCCATGCTAGGGGGTGAGGTGGGCGCAGGGCAAGTGCGGAAACCGACTGAGGTGGTCTAAGCCCGTTAGGTTTGCTGATGGCAGAATTTGCCGGTGCGCCCACGCCGCCCCACGTCTGCGCTCAGGATCAGCACCCGCGCTCGCCCTCGATCTGAGGGCCACCGGTGAGCGCACCGAACATGGCCCTGCCGCCTCCGTTGGTGCGCCCGACCCGCCATCCGTTGAAGTGGGCTTGGAACCACCTGCAGCTGATCGTGGCCGCGCTGGTGCTCGCGCACATCGGAACCCTGATCGTGGTCGGCGGCTACTACCTGCTGTTTCAGACGATAGGACCGGTCAAGTACCACTGGGACAACCTGTTCTCCCACGACGTGGGGCTGCTCTCGGCGCACGACTGGTCCAGCTGGCGCCACCTGCTCCGCAACGTCTACGAAGGTGTACTCGGCGGTACGTTGGTCCAGCTCGTCGTGTGGAATCACTTCCGCCGAGGGGTACGCCGGCCACCGACCTGGCTGGACCGACTGGAGATCAAGCTTCACGTCCCCAACGTCAAGGACGCGCGCGGGCTGAAGTCCGGTCAGCTGTTCGCGTTGCCGTTCCTGGTCGTCATCTATGCGGTTCCCGGGTTCCTGGTCGGCGCCGGTGTGGTGGCGCTGATCAAGCAGGGCCTCAACCATCCGGAGCTCCTGCATGGCCTGGGCCCCGGCCCCACCCGCTGGGATCACATACGAACGCTGTGGACCAGCAACTACGACCAGAAGCTCGTGGGCTTCTTCGCCTCGGTGTTCATGGCCCGCCGCGTCATGCGAGGCGTGGCCGATGACCTTCAGGGCTACTTCGCCGCCCGACGGCTGGCCTTGGGCGGGTCACGACGCTGGTATGACCTTCCGAACTTTCGTGCGCGTATGAACGACATGAGCCCCGAGGCCGTGCAAGCCATCGACGCCAAGACCGGAAACTGGGTTCCGACCATTCTGTCGGCCGCGATCCTCCTCGGCCTGGCGCTCGGCGGGTTCGGCTACTACGTGCTGGCCTACATCGCCTGATCGACCCAGGCGCCTTGCTGGGCAGAGGCCGCGATGTCGGGGCCGTCCTATCGGGCCCGGCAGATCTCGGGCTAAGCTGGGCTCATGAACCCGGCTTCGCTTCGCCATTCGCCGCGCCTCGCCCTCGCCGTTCTGGTGGCCATCACCCTTCTCTTGGCCGCCTGCGCCTCGACCGGTGCCGCGGCCCAGAAGCGCTGTGACCACTTGCGCGGCACGCGGGTCCTGCAGACCGCCCAGATCAAGGTCGTCACCAAGCACATTCACACCATCTTCAAGGCCGGCAACACCCAGCTGGTGGGCAAGCAGTACCTGGCCTGCGTCCGGCCTCGGGGGCGGGTGCTCAAGCTCGCCCAGAGCTACCGCGAGTACAGCTACCCCGGCAAGGTCCGGGGCCAGACCGCGCTCGACGGCGGCCTCGTCTTCCTGCACCAGAGCGCCGGGGTTTTCCTGGAGGTCCAGACGCACTCAGGCAACCTGACCGGGGACTTCGAGGACAACGCCTTCCGCGTGGTCAACGTGCGCACCGGGTTCAGCTACGTCTACAGCAGGACCCGTTCTGACAGCAAGACCAAGAGGCCGCCTCGGCCCGCACGCGTGCTGCTCAATGACCGCGGGCAGCTGGCGGGCGTCTACGTCAACACCGACCGCAACGGCCCGAGCACCTACTCAGACCCTCGGCCCGGGCACGCGGAGATCGTCGTCTTCAACGCCCACGGCACGCGGCGCATTCTCGACACCGCGCCGTCGGCACAGATCCCCTCCGCCTCGCTTCGGCTCAGTGGCAGCACGGTGAGCTGGTCCCACGCTGGTATGACCAGGATGGCCACGATCTCCTAAGCCGCCGCGCGGAGGGTCGCCGCTCGGCCGCGGGTCGCGTCTACCTCGCTTCTTGACACGCTCCTTTCACCCCTTGATCGCGGCGGCCCCCAGCCGCTAGGGTCGGCCGATGGAAGCCCACGAGGCCTTTGAGCGATTTGAGAAGGGCCACGAGCTGGCCGACGGCGGCGGTCACCACTCAGACCGCGAGACGGCCGCCATCGGCCGTCTGGCCGCAGTCGTGGTGGCCTGCATCGCCGCCGTGCTTGCCGTCGCCACCTTCCTGGCCAACGAGGCGGTCAAGGAGGTCATCACCGGTGAGACCAAGGCCGCGGACACCAGCGCCCGGCTGGAGGCCAACGACACCAAGAAGACGATCGCCGACGCCAACTCCGTGCTGCTGCATGTGGTGGCCGGCACCAACGCCAAGGAGGGCCGCGCCGCGGCCAAGGCGATCGCACTCGAGCACCGCGTGGACACCGAGCTGATCCCGCTGGACAAGAAGCTCGCGGCTCAGATCACCGACGACATCCGGGCGCGCGACAAGGCCGACCGTCAGCATTTCATGTTCGAACTCTCCGAGGTCGGCCTGCAGATCGCCATCGTGCTGTCCTCGATCTCGATTCTGGCCCGGCGTCGCTCACTGCTCTACGGCGGCGCGACGATGGGGGTCGTGGGCCTGATCCTCACCGTCTCGGGCCTGCTCACCACCTGACGGGCAGCTACTCAGGCGGGCGGGAGATGGGCTGCTGGTCGGGCTCGGCGCGCTCGGGCTCGGACTCGCCCTCCAGCACGGCCCCGAAGCTCAATTCCAGCAGCGCCCCGCCGCCCCGGGCGTTGCTGGCCCGCGCGAACCCCCCGTGCGCCTCCGCCGCCTGACGCACGATGGCCAGCCCGAGTCCCGAGCCCTCCATGGTGCGGGCCCCGGGTGCGCGAAAGAAGCGGTCGAAGACGTGGGGCAGGTCGGCCTCGTCGAATCCCGGGCCGTGGTCGCGCACGCTGAGTACGCCGTCGCGGAGGCCGACCTCGACCGTACCGTCCGGGGGGCTCCACTTACGGGCGTTGTCTATGACGTTGGAAACAGCCCGGCTGATGCGCTCGGGGTCGCCCCGCACCACCACTGACACCAGATCGACCTCGAAGGTCAGCTCGGGCGCACGACGCTCGGCGCGGCGCACCGCGGCGGCGACGACCTCGTCGATGCGCACGAAGTCCTGGGCAGCTCCGCGCTTGGTTCCCCGCGCCAGCTCCACCACGTCGCCGACCAGGGCGGTGAGCTCGTCGAGCTCGGAGACGATGTCCTCGCGCAGCTTCGCCAGCTCGGACTCGGGCAGACGTTCGGCGTCCTCGAGGGTCTGGATGTTCGCGCGTAGGCTGGCGATCGGGGTGCGCAGCTCGTGACTGGCGTCAGCCACCAGCTGGCGCTGGGCGGCGACCGAGCCCTCCAGGGCATCGAGGGTGGTGTTGAAGCTGCGCGCCAGACGGGTGAGCTCGTCGCGCCCCACCACCTCCAGGCGCTCGGACAGGTCCAGGTCACTGGTCAGGTTCTCGGTCCGCCGCGTGAAGCGGTTGATCGGAGCCAGTGCCGCCCGGCCGACAAAGGCCCCCAGCAGCGCCGCGAGCACGCTCCCGCCCACCCCAACGAGCACGAGGATCAGCACGATCCGGCCCAGCTCGCGGTCCACCTCGCTCAGCGGCCGTGCCGTCTGCACCGCTCCGCCCCCCGGCCGCCCCACGGTCAGGACCCGCACGTGCACGCCCCCGACATGCACGTCGCTCACATCGCGCCCGGACCCGCGCGCGGCAATCGCTCGCGCCGCCGCGCTGGCGGGGATCAGGGGCGAGCCGCTCTCGTCGGGGGGAGCGCTCACCCTCCCCGCCGGCGAGACGAACTGCAGATGTCCGGCGGCACCGCCGTAAGGAGAAAGAGAGCCGGCGGCGGCGACGCCCAGGGGGCCCCCGGGGTCGCTGGGTCCGGACGGGCGCCCCCGGCCTCGCCCGTCCGGCGGGCCGGGACGACGCCCCGGGTCTGCCCCGTAGGGGCCTGGGAGCACCGGGGGTCTTGGCCCCGCCGGTGGTCCCCCGGGCGGGGGGCCACCATCGGGCCGGCCACCGAAGCGACGGCCGCCGTCGGGTGCGCCACCAGACGGCCGCTCCACAAACGGACGGGCCCGGTCGTTGAGCGTCTGGTCGATCTGGCCAAACAGCTCCGAGCGCACCGCGAAGTAGACGACCAGCGCCACCACCAGGATCGCGGCGGCGACGGCGACGCCGGCGATCGCCGAGAACCGCGCGCGCAGGGTCACGGCTCGCGCAGAACGTAGCCCACACCGCGCACGGTGTGCAGCAACGGCCGGGCCCCGGCCTCCTCGAGCTTGCGTCGCAGGTATCCGATGTATACGCGCAGCGCGTTGGAGGCCGGACCGAAGTCATAGCCCCACACGCGGTCATAGATCAGGTCGTGACGCAGCAGGCGCCGCGGGTTGAGCATCAGCAGCTCGAGCAGCTGGTACTCGGTGCGGGTCAGCTCGACGAAGGTGCCGTTGACGCTGACTCCGTGACGGGCGCTGTCCAGGCTGAGCTCCTCGAAGGCGATGGAGTCGGGGTCGCCCTCTCCCGTCGAGCGTCGCAGAAGAGCGCGCATGCGGGCC
>DASYID010000041.1:0-3551 GCA_036252775.1 Solirubrobacteraceae bacterium | reverse complement strand
CGACGAGACCCGCGTAGTCGCCGGTGTTCTCGCCCACGCCGGGCTCTTTCTCGGCGATGAAGCAGGTGAAGCCCCGGTGGCGAGGGTCGGCCTCGGGGTCGGTCTTGACGAGCACGAACACGAGCGATGAGAGCAGGCCGTTGGTGACCCACATCTTCTGCCCGTTGATGACGTAGTGCTCGCCGTCCTTGCGCGCCGAGGTCTTGATCGCCTGCACGTCTGAGCCCAGCTCGGGCTCAGACAAGGAGAACGCGGCCCGGATCTCGCCGGTGGCCATGCGCGGGAGGTAGCGCTGCTTCTGCTCCTCGGAGCCGAACTTCATCAGCAGGTAGGAGCCGATGAAGTGGGTGTTGATGACGCCGGAAATCGAGATCCAGCCCCGCGAGAGCTCCTCGACGATCATGGCGTAGGTCGTGAGGTCCAGGCCCATGCCGCCGTACTCGTCGGGGATCGTGACCCCGAAGAGCCCGAGCTCCTTCATCTGCTCGACGATCGGCCCGGGAAACTCGTCCTCGTGGTCGTAGTGCTCGGCGTTGGGAAGGATCTGCTCGTCGGCGAACTGGCGCACCATCTCGGTGATGGCCTTCTGGTCGTCGGTCTTGTCGGTCATCGGCGGGGTGGCTACGGCCATGTCGTTCGAGGGCTCCTCAGTCGGTTAAGGGTCGGCGTTCGCCCATTGACGGCTGCCAGCGAGGCCACGGAGGATACCGCCGCCTCCGCTGGGGCCCGGTGAGGGGGGACATGGCACACTTCCTGCCGCTTGAGCTCGCCCGGTCCTACCAACCCGAGCATCACCGCAGCCGCCTCGGTCCAGGCCATCGCCGGGTCCTTTCCCGGGGAGCTGGGGATAGAGCTGCTTGAGGTCCAGGACGCACAGGTCACCGGCCGCCTGGTGGTAGACCGCCGGCATCTGCACCCGGGCGGCTACGTCCACGGCGGCGTGTGGGTGGCCTTCGCCGACACCATCGCCGCCTGGGGGACCATGCGCAACCTGGCCCCGGAGCACGGCTTCACCACCGTTGAGCTGAAGACCAACGTGTTCGCCTCGGCCGTGGTGGGCGACGAGCTGCTGGCCATCGGCGAGCCGCTGCATCGGGGGCGGCGCACCCAGGTGTGGGAGGTCCGGGTCCACAAGGGCGACCGCCTGGCCGCCAACTTCATCTGCACCCAGATGGTGGTGTGAGCGGGGCCGGGACCTCGGTCGTGCGCCGCCGCGCCCGGACGCCGGTGGTGCGCCGCCTGGGCGAGACCTCGGTGGTGCGCCGCCCGGGCGAGACCTCGGTCGTGCGCCGCCCGGCCGCCACCCGACGGTGAACTTCGCGCGCGATGTGCTGGAGGCCGCGCCGGCCTCGGCGCGGGGCCTGGTCGAGCTCGCCCATGACGGCGGCCGGCGGGAGTGGAGCTTCGGTGAGCTCACCGAGCGCGCCGGCGGGCTGGCTGGTCATCTGGCCAAGCGCGGCGTCGGACGCGGGGACGTCGTGATGACCCTGATCGGCAACCGGCCGGAGTGGGTCCTGAGCATGCTCGCGTGCTTTCGCCTCGGGGCCGTGGTGCTGCCGTGCACCGAGCAGCTTCGCGCCAAGGACCTGCTCGAGCGCCTGCGGGTAACCGGCCCGGTGGCCGTGGTGGTCGACGAGCGCAACCGTGGCGAGCTCGAGGCCGCCCTGGCCGGTCACGACCGGGACCCGGCGATCGTGGTCGTTCCCGACGAGGCTCTCTACGCCGCCACGCCACCACCGGCGGCCGAGCTGGAGCCCCTGGATCCGTGCCTGATCACCTTCACCAGCGGGACGGCCGGGGCACCCAAGCCCGTCCTGCACGGGCAGCGCTACCTGTCGGGTCAGGCCCTACAGGCCGAGCACTGGCTGGCTCCCGGACGGGGAGAGCTGGTCTGGTGCACAGCGGCCAGCGGATGGTCCAAATCGGCGCGCAACGTGTTCATCGCACCGTGGCTGCGGGGCGCCGCGGCCGTCGTGCACGACGCGCGCTTTGACCCCCACGAGCGCCTGGATCTGCTGGAGCGCGAGCAGGTCAACGTCCTGTGCATGGCGCCCACGGAGTACCGCGTGATGGCCAAGCGCGCCACGCTGCGCCCACTGCCGGCGCTGCGCGGGCTGGTGGCCGCGGGCGAGGCCCTGAACCCCGAGGTGCTACGGGCCTGGGAGGAGTCCACCGGGCTTCAGATCCGCGACGGGTACGGACAGACCGAGACCGGCCAGCTCACGGGCATGCCCCTGGGCGGACCCGTCATCCCGGGCTCGATGGGGCGTCCGCTGCCCGGCATCTCGCTGCGCATCCAGGACGGGGAGCTGGTCGCGGATCCCGCCACCGTGCCGACGTTCTTCCTCCGATACCTCAGCGAGGACCTGCCCAAGGGTCCCTGGCACACCGGGGACCGAGTGCGCGAGCAGGACGGCTACCTGTACTTCGAGGGCCGGGCCGACGACGTGATCATCTCCTCCGGCTACCGGATCGGCCCGTTTGAGGTTGAGTCGGCCCTGGTCTCACACCCCGCCGTGGCCGAGGCGGCTGTGGTGGCGGCCGCTGACGAGGAACGCGGCGCGGTGGTCCGGGCGGTCGTCGTTCTGCGCGACGGGTACGCGCCCAGCGAGGACCTGGCCCGGGAGCTTCAGGCCCACACCCGGGCTGAGACCGCTCCCTACAAGTACCCGCGAATCGTCGAGTTCGCCCCCGACCTGCCCAAGACGGCCAGCGGCAAGATCCAACGCGCCCGACTGCGCGACGGCGGACCGCGCGGCTAGGAGCCGGGCAAAGACAGGATCGCGTCTAGCTCCACCAGCGCGCCGCGCGGCAGGGAGTCCACCCCCACCGCCACCCGAGCCGGGGGATCGGCATCGAAGAACTCGGCGTAGACCTCGTTGACCTCGGCAAAGGCGTCCATGTCTAGGAGATAGACGGTCATACGCACCGCGTCATGCAGCGAGGCACCGGCCGCCCCCGCCACCGCCGCCAGGTTCTGCAGGCAGCGGCGGGCCTGCTCGCCCGCGGTCTGACCCACCAGCTCACCGGAGTCGGGATCAAGCGCGATCTGGCCCGAGCAGAACAGCAGCGCGCCCGCTCGGACGGCGTGGCTGTAGGGCCCGATCGCCGCCGGAGCATCGAGGGCCGTCACGGATTGGCGCCTGGACATCGCCGGGGACGCTACCGGGACGGCTAGCCTGGCGAGCGAGATGCCCAACGCCCTGGCCGCCGAGACCTCGCCCTACCTGCGCCAGCACCAGGACAACCCGGTGGACTGGCTGCCGTGGGGCGACCGCGCCCTGCGGCGCGCGGTCGAGGAGGACCGGCCGTTGCTGGTCTCGATCGGCTACTCCTCGTGTCACTGGTGCCATGTGATGGAACGCGAGTCCTTCGAGGACCCGGAGGTCGCCCAGCTCATGAACGAGCGGTTCGTATGCGTCAAGGTCGACCGCGAGGAGCGCCCGGACGTGGACGCCATCTACATGGAGGCAGTCCAGGCGATGACGGGCCACGGGGGGTGGCCGCTGAACGTCTTTCTCACCCCCGAGCAGATCCCGTTCTTCGGCGGG
>DASYID010000040.1:0-9023 GCA_036252775.1 Solirubrobacteraceae bacterium | reverse complement strand
AAGATCCCGGCGATCTGCATCACCTCGCCGCGCGTCCCGCTGTCGCAGGCGATCTTGAACAGCGCCAGCTCACGCGCCACCGACTCCTCGGGCTCGAGGTCGCGGATCTTCAGGACGTTGACCAGCTTGTGCAGCTGCTTGGTCACCTGGTCGATGGGGTGAAGCGCCCCATCGAGGGTCAGCGTGATGCGCGAGACCCGCTCGTCGTCGGTGGGCCCCACCGTGAGCGTGTCGATGTTGAACCCCCGCCGCGCGAACAGGCCGGCGACGCGGGTGAGCACACCCGGCTTGTTCTCCACCAGGATCGACAGCAGGTGCTTGCGGCCCGTGCGCAGGCCGCTGGAGGCCTCGAGCTCCTCGAGGCTCAGCCGTTCCTTGGTCCCGGGTTCACCCATCGATCAGCCCACCATGTCGCGCGCGGCCTGGCCGGCGGGAATCATCGGGTAGGTGTTCTCCTCACGGGTCACACGCACATCGACGACCACCGGGCCCTCCGTCTCGATCGCCCGCCGCATGTCGGCCACCAGGGTGTGCTTGTCCACGAAGCGAAAGCCTGTGGCCCCGTAGGCCTCGGCCAGCTTGACGAAGTCGGGATGCTCGCCCATGTCGACATGGCTGTAGCGACCGTCCCAGAACAGCTCCTGCCACTGACGGACCATGCCCAGGTAGCCGTTGTTCATGATGAACACCTTGATCGGGATTCCGTCCTGCGCGCAGGTGGCCAGTTCCTGGATGTTCATCTGAATCGAGCCGTCACCGGCCACGCAGCACACCAGCTGGTCGGGGCAGCCGACCGCCGCTCCCATCGCGGCGGGCAGCCCGAAGCCCATCGTTCCCAGCCCACCGGAGTTGATCCACCGGCGAGGCTTGGCGAAGTGGTAGTACTGGGCCGTCCACATCTGGTGCTGGCCGACATCGGAGGTGACGATCGCATCGCCACCCGTGGCCTCATAGAGCGCCTCGATCATGTACTGGGGCTTGATCTCGGCGTCGGTGGAATCCTCATAGCGCAGCCGATGCTTCTCGCGCCAGCCCTCGATCCGGCTCCACCATTCCTCCAGGCGGCCCGGATCGGCCTCGAGCGCCCGGTACTCGACCAGCAGCTTGGCCAGCACGTTGCGGGCATCGCCCACGATCGGGATGTGAGCGGGCACGTTCTTGGAGATCTCAGCCGGATCGACGTCGATATGGATGAACTTGGCCCGCGGCGCGAACTCCGACAGCTTGCCGGTGATGCGATCGTCAAAGCGGGCTCCCACCGCACAGATCAGATCGGCCTCGTCCATCGCGTAGTTGGCCGCGCGCGTGCCGTGCATTCCCAGCATTCCCAGCCATTGCGGGTGCGGAGCCGGAAAGCCCCCGAGTCCCATCACCGTGCAGGTGACGGGGAAGCGGTCAGAGGTGACGAACTCGGTCAGCTCAGCGGCGGCGCCAGCGCTGATCACGCCGCCGCCCGCGTAGATCACGGGGCGGCGCGCGCTGGCCAGAGCCTTGGCCGCCTGGCGAATCTGCTTCTGGTTGCCCTCGATGGTCGGCTGGTAGCCGGGCAAGTGCACGTCGGTCACCGGCTCGTAGGGGATGTCAGCCCGCGAGAGGTCCTGGGGGATGTCGACGACCACGGGCCCGGGACGGCCCGTGCGGGCGATGTAGAACGCCTCGTGAATGGCCCTCGGAATCTCCAGGGGGTGTTGGATCATGAACGAGTGCTTGACCACGGGAAGCGTTATGCCCAGGGTGTCGGCTTCCTGGAAACCGTCTGTCCCCAGCAGCTCGGTGCGCACCTGCCCGGTGATGAACACCACGGGCACGGAGTCCATCATCGCGTCGCAGATGGGGGTGATCAGGTTGGTCGCCCCCGGACCGCTGGTGGCAAAGGCCACCCCGACGCGGCCGGTCGCCTTGGCATAGCCCTCAGCCGCGTGCCCGCCACCGGCCTCGTGGCGGACCAGGACATGGCGGATCCCCCCGTCCACAAAGGCGTCGTAGGTGGGCAGGTTGGCACCACCAGGAAGGCCGAATACCACGTCGACGCCCTCAGCCTTGAGGCATTCCATGATGGCGTCGACAGCACGCATGCTGCTCCTTTCCTTTGCGGCTCGGCGGCAGAGGAGGCTCCCCGGCGGCCCCCACGAAGGACGCCGGCAGCCAGAAACCCCAGTGTACCAGCGGCTTTAAGCCGCTTTAGGCAGCCTGAGTGTGGCTCGCGTCAGGGAACTCGAGCTCATGACCGCAGCGCGTACACAGTGCGTCGCGGAGCATGACCTCCTGGCCGCAGCGCGGGCAGGGCCGGCGCGGCTCGTCGCGCTGGGAAGGCTGCAAGGCGGCAGCGAGCAGCCCGACGAAGGGCACGATCGCCGAGATGGCAAACCACAGCGCAAACGAGCTGCCCTTGTAGCGGCCGACGATCCCCCCGGCCATTCCAAAGCTCAGGGCGATGACGACGTAGGCCACTGTTTCCAGGCCCGGGCCCGACCCTAGAGGAGGACGCGCAGGGCCCAGATGACCGCGACGATCGCCACCACGACGACGACTATGGTGGCCACGAAGACCGCCACGTGGATGATGACGTGAAGCAGGACCCAGGCCGCGATCAGCAGGATCACCAGGGCCAGACCGTGGCGCAGCAGCGAGCTCGAGCGCGAGTCCTTCATGCCCGTAGCCTAGCGCCGCGCGTCGATGTGGCCGGGCGAGCGCACCGAACCCTCCTTCGGCCGCCGGACGGGTGTGCCGATCCCGCCCGGCGGCCGGCCGAGGGTCTGTCAGTCGTGCATCTCGCGCAGGTGCGCAAAGCCGCTAGAGCGACCCACCGGGAGCCCCGTGGTCCCGACGCGCGCCAGACGGAAGCGGCGGATCCGGGGCTTGAGCTCGTCGTGGGCCGTGAGGCGTTCCTCGGGCAGCAGCAGAAAGCGTGATGTTGAGATAGGTGGCGTCATGACCGTCATGGTGCCCACCGCCGGCCCGCGTCGCATTGGACGGCGGTCCAACATCTGAAGGCCGCCGTTGGACCTGGAGCCAGGGCCCAGAGGGACCTGATGGCCCCTGGTCGCGTCAGAGGTCGAGCTGCTGGCGCACCAGCCGGGTCACGTCGGCCCCGTCGGCGCGGCCGTTGGTTTCGCGCATGACGTGACCGATGAGCGCCCCGATGGCCCGGTCGTGGCCCGCCCGAAGCTGCTCGACGACCTTCGGGTTGGCCTCTATGGCGGCGGCCACCAGCGCCGCCAGCTCGTCAGCGCCCCCGGGGAGGGCCTGCAGGCCCTCACGCTCGACGATCACCTCAGGATCTCCGCCCTCCGAGACCAGCTGGTCGAGAACCTTTCGGGCCGCTCCCACGGCGACTTCACGGGTGGACACCAGCGTGGCCAGGCGCGCCAGGGCTTCGGGGGTCACCTTGGAGTCGGCCGGGTCCTGCTCCCCCAGGCGTCCGGCGAGGTCCCCCCCCACCCAGTGGGCCAGCGTCTGGGCGCGACTGGTGTCGGCGCTCGCGTCGGGGTCCTGGTCGGCCCGCAAGCAAAGCTCGAAGTAATCTCCCAGCTCGGACCGGAAGGCCAGTCGCTGGGCGCTGTCGGCGCTCAGCCCAAGCTCGGTCTCATAGCGCGCCGCACGGGCGGCGGGGAGCTCAGGTACGGCGGCGCGGGCGGCGGCGAGCATCTCCTCGCTGACGCGCACCGGGACCAGGTCGGGCTCGGGAAAGTAGCGGTAGTCGTGGGCCTCCTCCTTGGAGCGCAGCGCGCTGAGCGAGCCCGAGGACGGGTCGAAGTGCAGCGTCTCCTGCACCACCGTGGCGCCCCCTGCCAAGCGCTCGCGCTGACGGGCGATCTCGGCCCGCACGCCCTGCTCCAGGAAGCGAAAGGAGTTCATGTTCTTGAGCTCGGTCTTGGTGCCGAGCTGCTCGGAGCCGCGTGGGCGCAGGGAGATGTTGGCGTCACAGCGCAGTGAGCCCTGTGACATGTCGACGTCGGAGACACCGAGCTGGCGCAGCGTGGTACGCAGCAGCCCCAGCCACGAACGGCAGTCCTGCGCACTGCGCAGGTCCGGCTCGGTGACGATCTCCACCAGCGGCGTACCGCCACGGTTGAAGTCCACGACGCTTGAGTCCGAGCCGTGGATCCGTCCGCTACTTCCCACATGCACGAGCTTTGCCGCGTCCTCCTCCAGGTGCACCCGATGGATCCTGACGTCGCCCAGACGCCCGCCGCGGCACAGGGGCTCGTCGTACTGGGAGATCTGATAGCCCTTGGGGAGGTCCGGATAGAAGTAGTTCTTGCGGTGAAAGATCGACACGGGCGCCAGCTCGCACTCGAGCGCGAGGCCGATCATCAGGCCGTAGTGGATCGCCCGGGCATTGATAACGGGAAGGCTGCCGGGCAGTCCCAGGCACACCGGGCAGGTGCGGGTGTTCGGAGTCTCTCCGAAGGACAGCTCACAGCCGCAGAACATCTTCGTCGCGGTCGAGAGCTGAACGTGTATCTCCAGTCCGATCACCGGTTCCCAGGCCCCATCTCCGCCGCCCGGAGTCGCGATCGCGGTCTCCTCGGCGCTCATGCCCGCGCCGGCGACCCGTCGAAGCCGATCGAGCGCTCGAGCGCGTGCGCGGCATCGAGCAGCCGGTTCTCGCTGAACGCCGGTCCGGCCAGCTGAAAGCCGGTGGGAAGGCCGTCGCTGAGCCCGTTGGGGATCGAGATCGCCGGGATCCCGGCCAGCGACATGGGCACCGTGCAGAAGTCATTGAGGTACATCGACAGTGGGTCGTTGGTCTTGGCGCCCAGCGGGAAGGCAACGGAGGGGCTGGTCGGGGTGGCGATGAAGTCGAGCTCCGCGAAGGCCTCTTGGAAGTCCTGGGCGATCTTGGTGCGTACCCGCTGCGCGCGCCCGTAGTAGGCGTCGTAGTAACCGCTGGACAGGGCGTAGGTGCCGAGCATGATGCGTCGTTTGACCTCGGGGCCGAACCCGTCGTGGCGTGTGCGGGTGTACATGCCGAGAAGGTCCTCGGCTCCCGCCGCCCGGTGGCCGTAGCGCACGCCGTCAAAGCGGGCCAGGTTCGAGGAGCACTCGGCGGGAGCGAGCAGGTAGTACGCCGACAGGGCGTGGGGCGCATGGGGCAGCCGGCAGTCCTCCACGCGCGCCCCCAGCTCCTCGGCCTGAGTCAGGGTGGCGTGGAAGGCGTCCAGGACGCCGGCCTCGATGCCCTCGCCCGACAGCTCCCGCGGGACGCCGATGCGCACACCGTCCAGCCGTTCGGCGGTGGGGTCCTGGATCGATTCGGGAAACTCCAGCGAGGTGGCATCGCGGCTGTCGCGTCGCCCGACCATGTGGCGCAGCAGCAGCGCGGCGTCGGTGACGTCACGGGTCAGCGGGCCCGCCTGGTCCAAGGAGGAGGCGAAGGCGATCATGCCGTAGCGCGAGACCGCCCCGTAGGTCGGCTTGAGCCCGACGATCCCGCACAGCGCGGCCGGCTGGCGGATCGAGCCCCCGGTGTCGGTGCCCAGCGCCCATGGCGTCAGCCCAGCAGCCACGGCGGCAGCGCTTCCACCCGAGGAGCCACCCGGAACCCGCTGGCGATCCCACGGGTTCAGGACCGCCCCGAAGGCCGAGTTCTCGTTGGAGGAGCCCATCGCGAACTCGTCCTGATTGGTCTTGGCCAGCAGCGGCGCGCCTGAGCGCCCCAGACGCCCCACCACAGTCGCCGTATAAGGGGGTCGGTAGCCCTCGAGGATGCGCGAGCCGGCCTGGCTGGGCACGCCCTCGGTACAGAACAGGTCCTTGACCGCCAGGGGCACGCCCGCCAGGGGCGTCTGCTCGAGCGCGGTGCCGTCTTGGACGCGTGGGGGCGGACCATCCGCCACCCAGGTGAACGCGTTGAGCTCGTCCGCGGCGGCGCGCACGCGGTAGGCCTCGAACAGCTCCTCGGCGCCCAGGTCGCCCGCGGCGACGCGCTGCCCTGCCTCGCGGGCCGACAGGGACAGGACCTCGGTCATGCCTGGGGGCTGGGAACGGCAAAGCCCTCAGCCACCACGGCGGGGGCGCTGGCCAGCGCCGCCTCCGACGACAGCGAGGGGCGCGGCTCGTCCGGTCGCAGGGGACTGTCGACCTCGGTCACGTGGGTGGTGGGCGGGACGCCCTCGAGGTCGAGCTCCCCGATACGGGCCACATGATCGAGCACCTGGGAAAGCTCGGAGGCCATGCGCTGCACCTCCATCTCGGAGAGCTCGAGCCGCGCGAGGCGCGCGACGTGCAGAACCTGGTCGGAGTCGATCACCGACGCCGGAGTCTACGCAGGCTCCCGGGCCCCGAGCCTGCGCCCCCGCCGGGTCAGCGGGGCCCCTACCCCCCGCGCGGTGGTTCGCCCGATGGCCCCGGCGCGGCCGGGTCAGACGGCGTCGCCGGGTTAGACGGTGGTAGCGGAGATGGCGAAGCCGGGGGCGGCGTCGGCGCGGCAGGCGTGCTGAGATCAGACTCCTCCGGGGCGTGGGCCGGCGGAGCGGGACGACTCTGCCCGCGCCCGGCATTTCCCAGGGAGCGGTCGAGTTGCGCGCCCGCCTGCGAGAAGGTCGCCCCCTCGTCCCTCATCGCCAGCCAGCCCCCGACGGCTATGCCAATGCAGGACAGCAGCCCGAGATAGGCCCCCGCCTTGGTGCCCACCAGATCATGGGGAAAGGGATGGTTGACGATCACCCGGATGAACACGAGGATGCTGACCAGGATCCCGATCGCCGCGGTCAGGACGCTGCCGGCCACCGGCAGAGCGACCGTCCGCTGGGTGGCGGTGAGTACGGCGGAGCCGATCGCGATGATCACTGCCAGCAGTAGAAACCAGCGCACGATCGTCAGTCCGTGCCAGGCGTTGAAGCCGCTGTTGTAGCCGCCGGCCGCGGCCAGGTCTCCCAGCCGGCCCTTCAGCCCGAACCACTTGAAGAAGAACATGAAGATGAACAGCGCGAGGCCGGAAGCGGCGGCAATTCTCTCGCCGAGGCGCAGCCGGTTGAAGTCAAATTCCATGGTCTTCTAGACCTCCAGGTCGGGGCAGTCACCTCGAAGTTCGCCGCGGCGCGGCGAGTGCCTGCAAACCTACGCCTGCCGTACCCTGCGGTGCAAGAGCGCGAGCCCCTCAGGCAGCCAGCGCGCGGGCGGCGAGCAGGGTGTTGCGCAACAGGCAGGCGATCGTCATTGGCCCCACCCCACCCGGTACGGGGGTGATCGCCCCCGCCACGTCCCGGGCGCCCTCGAAGTCCACGTCGCCGACCAGGCCCTCGGGGAGACGGTTGATGCCCACGTCGATGACCACGGCACCGGGCGCAATCCACTCCGCCCGCACCAGGCGGGGGCGTCCCACCGCCGCCACCAGCACGTCGGCCCGGGCGCATACCGCCGCCAGGTCACGGGTCCGGGAGTGGCAGGTGGTGACGGTGGCGTTGGCGCCTAGCAGCAGCTGGGCCATCGGCTTGCCGAACAGGTTCGAACGTCCCAGCACGACGGCCTCGGCGCCCTCCAGGTCCACGCCCTGACGGGCGAGCAGCTCCATGACTCCCGTCGGCGTGCACGGGCGCAACCCCGGCTCTCCCAGCGCGAGCAGGCCGGCGGATACCGGCGTCAGGCCGTCCACATCCTTGGCGGCCCGGATGCGAGCGGTGAGCGACGGACCATCCAGACCGGCGGGAACCGGAAGCTGAAGCAGGATGCCGCTGACCCGGTCGTCCTCGTTGAGCGCCTCCAGCAGCTCGACCACCTCCGCCTCGGTGGCGGAGGCGTCCAGCCGGTGGTCGAACCCCCGGATCCCGACCTCCTCACAGGCCCGCTGCTTACCCCCTACGTAGACCTCGGAGGCCGGGTCACTGCCCACCAGCACGGTGGCCAGGCCGGGCGCCCGCCCCAGCTCGGCCGTCAGGCGCGCCACCTCGGCGGCCACCTCGGAGCGCAGCTCGGCCGCTGCGGCGCGGCCGTCGATGACCGAGGCGCTCACGGTCAGCGCCGGCTCACCGGCGCGTACTCCGCCATCAGCTTGCGCTCAGAGCCGTCGGAGGCAAAGCGCACGACGACGATCCCCCCGGCCTCGACGCCGGTGACCACGCCCTCGCCGAAGGCCGCGTGCACCACGTCGTCGCCGAGGCGGTAGTCGACGGCGGCAGACATCCCCCGGTCGGCGGGCGGCGAGTCGGCCCAGCGTCCGGCGGCGGCGGCCAGTCCCGAGAGCGCGCGACGCACCACGGGCTGCTGCTCGGCCTGGTCGGTGAGCTCAGACGGGATCTCGGCCAGAAAGCGGCTGGGCAGGCCGTAGGCCTGGGCGCCGAACACCGCGCGGCGGCGGGCGTGGGTCAGATACAGGTCGCGCATGGCGCGCGTGATGCCCACGTAACACAGCCGGCGCTCCTCCTCCAGTCCGCCCTCGTCCAGAGCCCGTGAATGCGGGAAGACGCCCTCCTCGCAGCCGATGATGAACACGATCGGATACTCCAGGCCCTTGGCGTTGTGCAGGGTCATCAGGGTCACCAGACCCTCGTCATCCTGGCGGGTGTCGGCGTCGGAGACCAGCGCCAGCTGCTGGAGAAAGACGTCGAGAGTGTCCTCTTGCACCTCCGCGCTGGCATCGAACTCCCGGGCGACTTCCACCAGCTCCTTCAGGTTCTCGATCCGGCCCTGAGCCTCGATCGTGCGCTCGGCCTCTAGCGCCTCCAGGTAGCCCGACTCGTGCAGCACCACCTCCAGCAGGTCGCCGACCGGGATCTGCTGCGCGGCCCGCTCCCGTAACCCCTCCATGGTGTCCATGAAGCGCGCAAAGCTCTTGACCGCGGCGGTGCCCAGGCCCGGAACCTGGCCCGGCGCGGCCGCGGCATCGAAGATCGGCAGGCCCATGGTCGACGCGTGGGCGATCACCCGCGACAGCGAGGTCTGACCGATCCCGCGGCGAGGGGAGTTGGCCACGCGCAGGAAGCTGACGGTGTCGGCCGGGTTGCCGAGCAGCGTCAGGTAGGCGATCGCATCCTTGATCTCGGCCCGCTCGTAGAACTTGGTCCCCCCGACGACCTGGT
>DASYID010000039.1:0-8449 GCA_036252775.1 Solirubrobacteraceae bacterium | reverse complement strand
GCCTCGGCCAGATTCGGTGTGGCCACCAGGGCGCGCGGCAGGATCTCGGTCACCAGGAGGCTCACCGCCTCGTCGTCGAGCAGGCGTGCGCCGGACTCAGCGAGCATCACCGGATCAACAACGATCGGCACGTCGTCATCGAGCTCCTGCAGGGCCCGCGCCACAGCGTGGATGGTGTCGATGCTGCCGAGCATCCCGATCTTGACCGCGTCGACACCGAGGTCGCCGGCCACCGCGCGCACCTGGGCCACGATCACCTCGGGGGCCACGGGCTGGATGGCTGTCACCTCATGGGTGTTCTGGGCCGTGACCGCCGTGATGGCGGTGGCGCCATGAACCCTGCAGCGGGCGAACGCCTTCAGGTCCGCCTGGATTCCGGCTCCTCCCCCGGAGTCCGAGCCAGCGATCGACAGGACGCAGGGCACGGGGCGCATGGGCATCCGACGTCAGGTTACGCAAGGACGGTGTAGCGACCCTCCGCGCCCCGCCGCAGCCGGCCGACCAGCTCAAGCTCCGACAGACCGGCCATGAGAGCGCCGGGATCCAAACCACACGAGGCCAGGGCGGCGGCCGTATCCCGACCGGCCGCCACGGCGTCCAGGAGCGCTTGCAGGTGGGGCTCGACTGGTGGCCCCGGGACCGGTGGCGCAGCCCGCACGCCCGCCATCAGGTCCAGCACGTCGCGTGCGTCGCGGACGAGGACCGCGCCCTGACGCACCAGCTCGTGCGGTCCGTGAGCCAGCGGAGACGTGACCCGACCCGGAACAGCGGCCACCGTGGCACCGCGCTCGCGGGCGATCGCCGCGGTGACCAGCGAGCCCGAGTACTGGGCGCCCTCCACCACGACGGTCACCTGGCCGAGGGCGGCAATGACCCGGTTGCGCGCCACGAAGCCCCACCGGAACGCGCGAAACCCGGGCGGCATCTCCGATACGACAGCGCCCGCCGATCTGATCCTGCGGTAGAGCGCCGCTGCCCGCGCGGGATAGGCCACGTCGGCGCCACCCGCGAGCACCGCCACGGTCAGACCGCCAGCCGCAAGCGCACCCCGATGCGCGGCGGAGTCGATCCCGGCCGCCAACCCGCTGACCACGACCACCCCGGCGGCCGCCAGGCCGCGGCCGATCGACTCGGCCACCTCCAGTCCGTAGTCCGAGGCTCGGCGCGCCCCGACGATCGACACAGCCGGGGCGCCGAGCAGCGCCGGCAACACTTCCGGGGCGCCGGCCGCATGAAGGATGGCCGGCGCGTCCCGCCGATCTCGTAGCTGGCGCGGGTAACGCGGATCGTGGCGGCAGATCCCCACCAGTCCCGCGCGGCCGATGTCAGCCCGGGCGACGGCCGGGCTCACGGAGTCGATCTGTGAGCGAAGCTGTTCGGAGCGCAGTGGTCGTGGGATGGCCAGCAGCTCCGCGTCGGTGAGCGCCAGCAGCTCACACAGAGTCGCCGAGCCGTGACGGGCACGCTCCAGATGTCCGGCGAGCGAGGCGATCAGGCGTGTTCGGCGCAGACATGGCTCGCACGGCAGCGGCTGGAGGTCGAGCTCGGTCATGCCGCGTCGCTGCCCGCTGCCGGCTCCTCCTGGCGCAGGGCCAGGGCACCGAGCACGTCCTCGGCCCCTACGCGCTCACGTCCGGCCAGGTCGGCCAGCGTCCGCGCCACCCTCAGCACGCGTCCATGGCCGCGGGCGCTCAAGGCCCCCCGCTGATAGGCCTGGCGCAGAAGGGCATCCGCGCGCGGCTCCAGACCGGCGTGGCGAGTGAGCAGGCGCGCATCCAGCTGGGCGTTACAGGTCGCCGTCTCACCCGCCAGGCGCCGCCGCTGGCGTTCCCGCGCCTCGCCGACGAGGTCGCGCTGGCGCGCGGAGGTGGTCACCGCCGGGCGCCGGAGGTCAGCGGCCGTCGGACGGCGGATGTGGACGAGCAGGTCCAGGCGGTCCAGCAGCGGACCGCTCAGGCGCCGGCGATGGCGCATCAGATCGGCTTCGCTGCATCGACAACGGTCCCCGACGCCCGCAAAGCCGCACGGACACGGGTTGGTGGCCGCCACCAGCATGACCCGTGTGGGGTAGACAGCGGTCCGTTGTCCCCGCACGATCACCACCCGGCCATCCTCGAGCGGTTGCCGCAGGGCTTCCAGGGCTCCGCGGTGAAACTCGGACAGCTCGTCTAAGAACAGGACGCCGTGATGGGCCAGCGACGCCTCGCCCGGTGCGGGCGTGGCGCCCCCTCCCACCAAGCCCGAGGGCGAGATGGAATGGTGCGGGGCGCGAAAGGGCGGCGCCTCGATCAGCCCACCTCCCTGATGACAGCCGGCCACGCTGTGGATCCGGGTTACCTCGACCGCCTGAGCGCGGGTGAGGGGAGGCAGGATCGACGGCAGCCGCCGGGCGAGCATCGTCTTGCCGGTCCCCGGGGGACCGCTGAGCAGAAGGTTGTGCCCGCCCGCCGCGGCGATGGTCAGCGCCTGCACGGGCACCTCATGGCCGCGTACCTCCGCCAGATCACCAGCGCAGCTACCGGCGTCTGGCGCCGTCGTCTGGGCCGGGATGGGTGGACCGGGAGCGCTCGCCCCGGCCAGGACGGCACAGACGGAGGTCAGCGAATCCAGGCCGGCCACCTCGATCCCTTCGACCAGGCCTGCTTCCGAGGCCCGGTCGCGAGCCACGATTAGACCCTTCAGGCCCGCCCGTCGGGTACCTTCAGCTACGGCCAGCGTTCCAGCGCATCCCCGGAGTTCCCCCCCGAGTGAGAGCTCGGCGAAGACGGCACGACGCGCAAGCTCAGCACCGGACACCTGCCCGCTGGCCGCCAGCACACCGCAGGCCAGCGCCAGGTCGAAGCCGGGACCGGCCTTGCGCAGGTGAGCGGGCGCCAGGTTGGCGGTGATGCGGCGGGCGGGAAACTCAAATGACGAGTTCAGCAGCGCCGCCCGGACGCGTTCCCTGGCTTCGCGCACAGCCGCGTCTCCGAGCCCCACGATCGTGAAGCTGGGCAGGCCCGGCCGGATGTCTACCTCCACGGTCACCGGGCATGATTCGATCCCGTCGAGGGCAAAGGTCCATACCCGGGCGAGCATCCGGACCGACGGTAGCCGGGCCGCTGTCTCACCCGGGACAGGATTTGTGACAAGGCGAGCCCGAAAGTGCACCGCGATTGCTCGGTGTCTGTTTGGGCGCAGAGTCGGCCGCGGCCGGGCACAGTGACGGCCTACCAGGTCACGCCGTGGTGCCTAGCGTGGGTTTCATGCCCATTGGCGCCCGCACGCTCGGCCCCCGGGGCGAGGAGTTCGCCGTCGAGCATCTCGCGCGCCTGGGCTACCGACTCCTGACGCGCAACCATCGCACCCGCTGGGGCGAGCTGGACCTGATCGTCTGCGACGGCCGGGCGATCGTCTTCGTCGAGGTCAAGGCCCGGTGCCTCGCCTCGGCCGGCGCCGGCGCCGGCTCCTCGCCGCCCTGTGGTCTTCCGCTGGAGGCGGTTACCGTCGCCAAGCAGCGACGGGTGCGGCGCATGGCTCGTGCCTGGCTGGCCGAGACCCAATCGCGTCCTCACCGCCACGAGCTGCGCTTCGACGCGATCGGAGTGATGGTTGACCGGGCGGGGGGCTTGATCGCTCTCGAGCACGTCGAGAACGCATTCTGAGACCGACCGGCGGCAGCTGCCAGGCGCCGGGGGTGGCTAGCCGTCGGCGGCCAACGTCAGCTGCTGGTAGGCGGCCGACTGAAACGACATCCGGTGCAGCGGAGAGACCCCCTGACGCAGGATCGCCGCCCGATGTTCCGGTGTCGAGTAGCCGACGTGTGCAGCGAACTCCCAGCCGGGGTGCACACGGTCGACTCGATGCATGTAGCGGTCCCGCGTCACCTTGGCGACGATCGACGCCGCGGCAATCGCCGCGCTAGTGGCGTCTCCCTCGATCACCGCGCGCTGGGAGTGACCGAAGTCAGGCACCGCGAAGCCATCGACCAGACACAGACCGCCCGGTCTGGCCACGGCGATGAGAGCGTCGCGCAGCGCCTGCAGGTTGGTGACGTGCAGACCCCGCTCGTCTATGCCGGTGACGCAGCGCGATACGACGCTGACCCGCTGGGCGATCCGCATCACAACGGGATAGAGAGCCTCCCGCGCCTCGGCGGTGTGCTGCTTGGAGTCGTTCAGGGCCCGCAGCTCACGGCGGTCCCGCGTGCTCAAACCCTCGCAGTCGAACAGCACGGCGGCAGCGACAAGGGGACCAGCCAGACATCCACGCCCTGCCTCGTCGGCGCCGGCGACGTAGCGCACTCCCAGCTGACGGTCGAACGCGAACAGGCGCCGTCCGCTGCCCCGGCGCCGGGCCGCCCGGCGGGCGCGGGCGCTCCCGCGGCCGGCGGGCGACTGTGCGCCCACCCGTGCACTGCTGTCCTCCGGCGTGTCGACCCCTGACCCCGACTGCGGTGCCGGCCCGGCCGGCGGGGGCTCAGAGCAGTCCGATGCGTCCCGGAGGCCAGTAGGTCGCGAAGGCTCCCCCGATGATCCATCTCTTGGGAACGGGTCCCCAGAAGCGACTGTCGTCGGACTTGCCACGGTTGTCGCCCATCATGAACCAATGGCCGGGCGGAACGGTGATCGGCGTGGGGAAGTTGCATTGGTCCCCCGGATTGCAGGGCCGAATGAAGCTCTCGCGCTGCAGCATGCCGTTGCGGACCACATGGCCGTCGGAGACGGAGATCCGATCTCCGGGACCAGCCACGACTCGCTTGATGAAGTTCACATCGGCCTCCTGGGGGGTGGGCGACGTGCACAGCTGGCGCGCCGGGTCCACCGGGACCCCGCAACGACTCCCGTCCACCGCTCCCTTGGGAGGATGAAAGACGACGACCTCGCCCACGTGCGGATCGGAGAACGTGTTGCCGATCCGGTTGACCAGGACGCGCTGGCCGATGTCCAGCGTCGGTTCCATCGACTCGCTCGGGATTCGATAGGGCTTGATCAGCCATTGCTGGATGCCCAACGCCAGCCCCAGGGCGACCACCACGATGATCACCAGCTCGAGTAGCTGAGCCGGGCCCGACTTGCGGGGTTTGTTCACGCCGGCTTGGCGTCCGGCTGGGCGGGGGCGTCCGAGGTGTCCTCGGTGGCCTGGTCCGGGGTGGCCTCGGTCCCCTCAGACGAGGTGGCCTCGGTCCCCTCGGTCGCCTCAGGCGCTGTCCCGGACGGGGTCTCGGTGGCCGCAGCGGGAGGCGCGAGGTCCGTGGCAGGCGTCTGGGCCGCCTCCTCCACGGCCGCGGCGGCCTCCATCGGCGCCTCCTCGACGGTCACGCCCTCGGCGTCGGTGGCCTCGAACAGGAGTCCTGGCTGCACCGACTGCTCCGGGCCGGAGTAGCTGCGCTCGCGCACACGAGCGCGCTTGCCGACGCGATCGCGCAGGTAGTAGAGCTTGGCGCGGCGCACATCGCCGCGGGCGGCAACCTCGATGCGCTCGATCTTGGGCGAGTGAACCGGAAAGGTTCGCTCGACGCCCACGCCAAAGGACTGCTTGCGGACCGTGAACGTCTCTCGTGCGCCGTGACCCTGGCGCTTGAGTACGACACCCTCAAAGACCTGGGTCCGACGTCTCGTACCTTCGATGACCTGAAAGTGGACCTTGACCCGGTCACCCGCCGAGAAGACTGGGAGGCGGCGCAGCTGGGCGCGCTCGAGGCTGTCGATGACACCGGGCATGGGCAAAAAAAGAGGCGCGGACGCGGGGCGTCGGCGCGGGGCCTATGGTAGCGGACCACCCTGGTCGCGCCCGCGTTCGCTGGAGCGCTCGCGGCGCCAGTGGCGGATGTGGTCGTGGTGGCCCGACAGCAGCACGTCCGGGACCCGCCAACCCCGGTATTCGGCGGGTCGCGTGTAGTGTGGATACTCGGGGTCGCCGCCCAGAGCGGCGCTGAAGGACTCCTCCACGGCGGAGTCCCCGTGGCCCAGCGAGCCCGGCAGCTTGCGCAGCACGGCGTCGCAGACCACCATCGCCGCCAGCTCTCCCCCCGACAGGACGTAGCGCCCCACCGACAGCACGTCGGTGGCGAAGTGCTCGATGATCCGCTCGTCAAACCCCTCGTAGCGGCCGCACAGCAAGGTCAATTCGGTCTCGGCCGCGAGCTCGTCGACCAGCCGGTCGTCGAGCAGCCTTCCGCCGGGACTGAGGGCGATCACCCGCCGTCGACTGCGCAGGCTCACCGGGTCACAGCCGTAGTGGCCCTCCAGGGCGGCGTCCATGACGTCGACTCGCAGCACCATCCCCGCCCCGCCCCCGAAGGGCGTGTCGTCAACCTGACCGCCAGTCAACGGTGTGTGCGTCCGGGGATTCACGCAGTTCAGCTCGTGCCCATGGGCCAGGGCGTTGGCCACGTGGCGCTGCGCCACGAACCACTCAAACCACTCGGGGAACAACGTGAACACGTCGAGCTTCATCCCTGGCCCTCCGCCAAGTCGCCCAGGAACTGGAGATCGATCTCGATCCGGCGGGCCGCTATGTCGACTGAAACGATCGCGTCGCGCACCAGCGGCACGAGCAGCTCACGGCCACCGGGGGTGTGAACCTCGAGCACCTCGCACGAGGGCAGCTCCACCAGTCGCCTGACCGTCCCCATGGGCCTGCCGGCCGCGTCGACTTGACATCCCTCGAGCTCCTCGGCCCAGAACTCCTGCTCGGCCAGCTGCGGCACGGCGGCGCTGTCGACGACGATCTCCTTTCCCCGCAGCGCCTGCGCGGCCTCGCGGCTCTCGCAGCCCTCCACTCGGAGGATCGGATGCTGGTCGGTCCCCGCTCGACGGACGACACGGCGCGGCTGCCCGGCCACCGCCACCTGGATGCCGGCACTGAGCAGGGAGCCGCGGGCGCCGGTGACGTAAAAGCTCCCGTCCAGGCCGTGCGCGCGGCCCACCCGGCCGGCCGACAACGAAGGCGGGCCGCCGGCGGGACCGCGCGGGGATCCGGTGCGCGACGGGGGCTCGATGGCCACGCTCAATCGACGATGTCGACGAGGACACGCCGGTCCTCGCGCACCGCGGCGGCCTTGATCACCGTGCGCAGGGCATGGGCGGTGCGCCCGCCACGCCCGATGACCTTTCCGTAGTCGTCCTCGGCCACCTCGAGTTCGAGCACGAGCGTGCCGTCGTCTTCCTCGAACTGTTCGACGGACACCGCCTCGGGCTCATCGACGAGCTGACGGGCCAGGTACTCCAGCAGCTGAGCCACGGCCACGGCCAGCGCCCCGCCGTCAGCCGCGGGGCTGGATGCCCTGAATGCGAAGAAGCTTGCGCACGGTCCCCGACGGCTGGGCACCACGGGCCAGCCAGGACCGCACGCGCTCCTCGTCGAGGACGATCGTCGACGGATCGGTCTGGGCGTTGTAATGGCCCACGGTCTCGATCACCCGCCCGTCCCGGGGTGAGCGCTGGTCAGCGACGACGACCCGCCACTGGGGATCCTTCTTGCCACCCACGCGGGTCAACCTCAGTCTTACGGCCACGGTGTCCTTTCTTGAAACGGTGGTGCTGCCGGGCACGGCGCGAACGCCCAGATTAGACGTTCGGCGCCCTCATCGCCCTTGGCGCATGAGCGCGCCGAGGTCCGGCATCCGGCCGCGGCCGAGCTGGCCCAGCATCTTGCGCATCTGCCCGAACTGCTTGACCAGTTGGTTGACGGCCTGCACGGTGGTGCCCGAGCCGCGCGCGATGCGCAGGCGCCGCGAGCCTTTGATCAACTCCGGCCGGCGGCGCTCCTCAGGGGTCATGGACAGGATGATGGCCTGGATCCGATCGAGCTCGCGCTCGTCGACCTTCAGGTCGCGGACCTGCGCGCCGACGCCGGGGATCATTCCCAGCAGCCCGGTCAGAGGCCCCATCCGGCGTAGCTGGCGAAGCTGGCCGAGGAAGTCCTCGAGGGTGAACTCGTTGCGGCGCAGCTTGCGCTCGAGCTCGGCGGCCTCGTCGGAGTCGAACTGGCGCTCGGCCTTCTCGATCAGCGTCATGACGTCACCCATGCCGAGGATTCGCTGGGCCATGCGATCGGGGTGGAAGCGCTCGAACTGGTCGAGCTTCTCCCCGGTGGACGCGTACATCACCGGCTGACCGGTCACCGCCCGGACCGAGAGGGCGGCTCCCCCTCGGGCGTCACCGTCCAACTTGGTCATCACCACGCCGTCGAAGCGCACGGCCGCGGCGAACTGTTCGGCCACGTTGACGGCGTCCTGTCCGGTCATGGCATCCACGACCAGCAGCACGTTGTGGGGCCTGACCGCCTTGCGCACCTCCACCAGCTCAGCCATCAGGACCTCGTCGATGTGCAGCCGGCCGCTGGTGTCGACGATCAGGACGTCCTTGCTGTCCTCGCGCGCCCGCCCCAGCGCCCAGTCGGCGATCTCCGGGGCGGGCCGCTCGCACCCCTGCTCATAGACCGTCGCGCCAGCCCGCTCGCCCAG
>DASYID010000038.1:0-5649 GCA_036252775.1 Solirubrobacteraceae bacterium | reverse complement strand
GGCCGGGCTGATCGGTGGCTGCGGGCCGTCCACGCCGACGTCTGCCGGCCCCGTGGCCGGGCTGGGCGGCGAGCAGCCCGCCGCCGCGCAACGGTTGGGCTTCCCCGTCTTCGCCACCAAGAACACCACCCGGGTGGGCGGCGCCGACCCGGTGGCAGATGCGGCCGCGGTCAGCCAGGCCGTCTATCCCGCGACCTCGGAGGCCAACCGCCCGGCCGTGGTGGCGCTCAGCGACGCCGGCGACTGGCGCACCGCCCTGGCCGCCTCGGTGCTCATGGCCGCGCCGCTGCGAGCCCCGCTTCTGTTCAGCCAGGGCCACGGTCTGCCCGCGGCCACGGCCGACGCCCTGCGCGCGCTGCGGCCCGTGGGTTCCCGCGCCGCCGGTGGCGCTCGGGTGATCAGCGTGGGCGGGGCGCCGCACCCGGGCGGCCTGCCCTACGGGGCCATCGGAGGTGCCGACGCCTACGACCGGGCTCGGGCCATCGATGCCTACATGGCTCGCGTGCGCGGGGGCGCCAGCGAGGCGGTGATCGTGGTCTCGGCCGAGGAGCCGGCCTACGCCATGCCCGCGGCCGGATGGGCGGCCAAGAGCGGCGATCCCATCCTCTTCGTCCACCGCGACTCGATCCCGGTCGCCACGCGGACCGCCCTCGCCGCCCACCAGCAGCCCAAGATCTACGTCCTCGGACCGGGCACCGTGATCACCAACCGCGTGGTGGCCGAACTGCGCCGGATGGGCACCGTCCATCGCATCCGGGGGGCCGATCCAGTCTCCAACGCGGTGGCCTTCGCCCGCTTCATCGACGGGCCCTTCGGCTGGGGGGCGGTTGACCCGGGGCACGGGCTGGTCTTCGCCTCTTCCCGGCGCCCGCTGGACGCGGCGGCCGCCGCGCCGCTGTCGGCCAGCGGCAGTTACGGCCCGCTGCTGGTACTCGACGCCGTCGCCCCGCTGTCGCCGGCCCTGGACAAGTACCTGCTCGACATCGAGCCGGGCTACGCCCGGGACCCCGTGCGGGGGGTCTACAATCACGGCTGGCTGATCGGTGATGCGCAGGCCATCCCGCTCGTCGCCCAGGGCCGCATCGACACCGACCTCGAGATCGTCCCGATCGCCAGCAAGTCCTCCCCCACCCCCCCGCGGCCATGATTGGCCGTCGACCGTGAGCGAGGCGGAGAGCCCCGACCGCACCGCGTCGGCGCGAGCGGTCACCGTCGAGGACGTCCGCCAGCTGATGGGCGCCTCGACCCCTCACTTCGCCCTGCAGCTGCGCAATCGCATCGCCCGCCTGATCGGCGACCTGAGCCCCGAGGACCCCGCGCGCATCGAGGGCGAGCGCGAGATCGCCCGGCTGGAGCGGCTCGGGGTCCAGGGCGAGGTGCGTGGGATCGGCCCCCAGGACGGGCAGCGCTCGCTTCCGTCCCTCAGCGACGGCGCGAGCCGGTGACCGGCCCCGGACCACCCGGGTGAGCGACCCCGGACCGCCCGTCACCGGGATACCGGGAAGCGGCCTGGCCGGGCCGTTTCCCGTGGGCGAGTACGCCGTGGCGCTGCGCGAGCGACTACGGGGGTTCACGCGCGTGCAACTGGTGGGCGAGCTGGTCAACCTGCGCCCGCCGACGCGCACCCGCGTGTACTTCGAGCTGCGCGACGCCGGGGGCTCGGTGCCCTGCGCGATGTGGCGCAACGACTTCGAGCGCCTGGACCTGGCTCCCGGCACGCTGACCGACGGCATCGCCGTGGTGGTGGCCGGCGGCTGTGACTACTACCCTGGCAGCGCCACCTCCTCGCCGTCGTTTCACTTCTCCGTCAGCGACCTGCGCATCGCCGGGGAGGGCGACCTGCTGGCCCGCATCGAGCGCCTGCGCCGGCGCCTGGACGCCGAGGGCCTGTTCACCACCCAGAAGCGCCTGGCCCGACCGTCCCTTCCCCGCACCATCGGGGTCATCACCGGCGAGGGCGGCAAGGCCCGAGACGATGTCCTGGCCGGACTGCGCCGCCGTCACTGGCGGGGGCGCCTGGTGTGGGCGTTCGCCCCCGTCCAGGATCGGCACGCCGCGCCGGCCATCACCCGCGCGCTGACCGACCTGGCGGCCGCCCGCGTGGACGTGATCGTGGTGGCCCGGGGAGGCGGCTCGCTGGCCGATCTGCTGGCCTTCTGCGACGAGACGCTGTGCCGGACCGTCGCCATGCTGTCGGTGCCGGTGATCGCCTCGGTGGGCCATCACACCGACCGTACGCTGCTTGACGACGTCGCGGCCGTCAGCTGCTCGACCCCCACCCACGCCTGTGAGAGCGCGGTGCCCCTGGATTGCGCCGAGGAGCGCGATCGCCTCCTCGCCTCGGCCGGGCGCCTGTCGGTGCACGCCCGCCGGTCGGTGCTCGAGCGGGCCCGGTCGCTCGCCCGCCAGGCGCGTGCCCCGTCAGAGCACCTAGACCGTGAGCGGCGCCGTCTGCATCAGGGCCTGCGCGAGCTGCGGGCCAGCGCCCGCCGGCGCGTGCAGACCAGCCGTACCCTCAGCGCCCGTCACCTGCTGGTGCTCGAGCGTCGCCGCAGCGCCACCTCCGCCGCCCAGGCGCGCCTGCGCGGCACGTTGGCCGAGCGCGCCCGTCGGCTGGCCACCGCGCACGAGGCCGACCGCGCCCGGCGCCACCAGGCCCTTGAGCACCTGGGGGTGGCCCTCGCCGCCCACGACCCCGAGCGCACCCTCCGGCGCGGCTACGCGCTGGTCAGCGACCAGGACGGGACACTGGTCACCTCGGCCGCCACGGCCGGCAGCTCGCCGCGGCTGCGGCTGCGCTTCGCCGACGGTCAGCTCGAGGCGACGCCCGCGCCTGACACGATGCCCCGATGAACGAGTTCCCGGTCAGTGGCGAGGCGGACGCAGTCGAGCGGGCCACAAGCACGACGGACGACCCAGCCCGCACGGATGGACCCAGCTACGAGCAGGCGACCGCCCGGATCGAGGAGATCATCCGCCGCCTGGACTCCGGTGAGGCGGGCCTGCGCGAGACCCTGGAGCTCTGCCGCGAGGGCCAGGGACTCATCGAGCGCTGCGCCGCCGAGCTCGACGCGGTCGGCCAGGGCCTGGAGGAGCTGCGACTCGACGAGCTCGTCGCCCGCCTCGAGGCGGGAACCCGACGCGACCCCGACGAGTGAGCACCTGGGAGCTGCTGGCCGGGCTTCCGGTCCACATCGACGGCTACGAGCTCGAGCCGTTGCAGCGTGACGTCTCCAGCGACTTCACCCGCCTGAGCACGGTCATCCACCTGCAGGGGGGCGGACAGGAGGGTGTCGGCGAGGACGTCACCTACGACGGGCCCGACCATGAGCTGCTGCAGGCCGCCGGGCCGATCCAGCCGCTGGCCGGCGACTGGACGCTGGGCTCGCTGGCCGACCGGCTGGCCGACCTCGAGCTGTTCCCCGAGCCCCCTCAGCGCGAAGCCTCGCGGCTCTATCGCCGCTGGGCCTATGAGTCGGCGGCCCTGGATCTGGCCCTGCGCCAGGCCGGCCGTCCCCTCCACGAGGTCCTCGGGCGAGAGGCGCGCCCGGTGACCTTCGTGGTGTCGCTGCGCCTGGGCGAGCCCCCCAGCGCCGAGCCGGTGCTCGAGCGCCTGCGCCACTACCCGACACTGCGCTTCAAGCTCGATCCGACTAGCTCCTGGGACGACGCGCTGATCGAGGAGCTGGTGGACACCGGCGCGGTGGACTCGGTGGACTTCAAGGGCCTGTACGTCGGCACGATCGTCGACCAGGCCCCGGACCCCGCCCTGTATGAGCGGGTGGTCACCGCGTTCCCCGACGCCTGGCTCGAGGATCCCGCCCTGACCGAGGAGACCGACGCCGTGCTCAGGCCCCACCGCGACCGGATCACCTGGGACGCCCCGATCCACTCGGTGGCCGACATCCAGTCGCTGCCCTTCCCGCCCCGGACGGTGAACGTCAAGCCTTCGCGCCTGGGGGGCCTGCGACCGCTGCTCGACGCCTATGACTACTGCGCCGAGCAGGACATCGGCTGCTACGGCGGCGGGCAGTTCGAGCTCGGTCCCGGCCGTGGCCAGATCCAGTACCTGGCCTCGCTGTTTCACCCCGACACGCCCAACGACATTGCGCCCGCGGGCTTTCATGATCCCCATCCGGCCCCCGGCCTGCCCTCCAGCCCGCTGGAGCCCGCCCCGGCCCCGACGGGCTTTCGCTGGGACGCCTGAGGGCGACGGCGCGCGACATGACGGCCGGCCCTTCCCCCGACCGCAGCGCGTGGGCGTTCTCCTACTCAGACCGCGTGCGCTTCTCCGACCTCGACGCCATGCGCCACCTCAACAACGTCGCGTTCCTGTCCTTCTTTGAGTCCGCCCGCATCGCGTTCATCTCCAGCGTGCTGCCCGAGCACCGGCCCACCGACCCCGATGACTTCGGCCTGATCTTCGCCGAGTGCCACATCAACTACCGGGCCCCCGCCTTCTTCGACGACCAGATTCAGACCTGGGTGCGCCCGGGCGCCGTCAAGCGCTCGAGCTTTCGCGTCGAGTTCGAGATGCGCCGCGAGTCCGACCAGCGCCTGCTGGCCGAGGGCTACGGGGTCCTGGTGGGCTATGACTACGGCGCCGGGCGCCCCACCCCCCTGCCCGAGCGGGTGCGTGGGGCGCTGACCGAACGCATGTAGCGACCCGACCTCCGATCAGACGCGCTGGATCAGCGTTCCGGTACCCAACCCGCCACCGCAGCACATGGTCACGAAGCCGACCTCCTTGTCGGAGCGCTCGAGCTCGTGCAGCAGCGTGGTGATCAGACGGGCACCGGTGGAGCCCAGCGGGTGGCCGAGGGCCATGGCACCGCCGTTGACGTTGACGCGGTCCATGTCGGGGTTGTGCTCGCGCTTCCAGGCCGCGATCACGGGCGCGAAGGCCTCGTTGATCTCGATCAGGTCGATGTCGGAGATCGACATCTTGTTGCGCTGCAGGATCTTGGTCGTGGCCGGGATCGGCCCCTCGAGCATCTTGACCGGATCGCAGCCGACCGTGGTCTGGTCGACGATCCGCGCCCGTGGAGTCAACCCGAGCGCGCTGGCCTTGTCTGCTGACATCAGCAGCACGGCGGCCGCGCCATCGGAGATCTGCGACGCGTTGCCGGCGGTGATCTTGCCGTTCTCCTTGAACGCGGGCTTGAGCTGGGAGAGGGCCTCGAGGTTGGTGTCGGGCCGGATGCCCTGGTCGGTGACGAACGTGTCCCCGTTGACCTTCATGGGCACGATCTCGCGCTCGAAGCGCCCCTCCTCGGTGGCCTGGTGGGCCAGGCGGTGGGAGCGCACCGCCAGCTCGTCGAGCTCGGAGCGCGGAATCTCCCACTGGTCGGCGATCATCTCGGCGCCCAGGCCCTGCCCGACGATGTTGTGCTTGGCCATCAGCTCGGGGGTGAAGGCATAGCCGAAGTCCTCCTGGGTCTTCATGCCGGCCGCGAACGGCAGGTGGCCCATGTGCTCGACGCCCGAGCCGATCATCACGTCGTGCACGCCGGCGGCGATCAGCGCGGCGGAGAAGTTGACCGCCTGCTGGGCCGAGCCACACTGACGGTCGACGGTCGTGGCGGCCGCCTCGATCGGCAGCCCCTGCTCCAGCCAGGCGTTGCGCGCAATGTTGAAGCCCTGCTCGCC
>DASYID010000037.1:0-8224 GCA_036252775.1 Solirubrobacteraceae bacterium | reverse complement strand
CCGGCCAGACCAGCGGTGCCGTGTACCTGGCCCGTGACGCGCCCAGGGCCGACGTGGGCGCCTGGCTGACCATCTCCCGCCGCCAGGTCCGACTCGCGCCGGGCAAGAGCAAGACGGTCACCTTCACCGTGCGGCTGCCCGCCAACGCCGTGGCCGGCGACCATCTCGGGGGCATCGTCGCCGAGGATCTGGACCTGCGTACCTCGGCGCCGCTAAAGCGCCAGAAGGGATCGATCCGTTTCAGCATTCGTGACCTCACCGTGGTCGCGGTCCAGGTCGCGGTGCCGGGTCCCCGGACCGCGGGGGTGGCCGTCAGCCATATCACCGCGACGGGTGCGAGTGGCTATCAGAGCCTGGTGCTCGCTCTGACCAACACCGGCAACACCATGCTCAAGCCCGAGGGGCGCGTGGTAGTCACCGACGCTGCAGGGCAGCGCGTGGCCGACTCGGCCTTCCAGATGGACACGTTCCTGCCCCGAAGCGCGATCGACTACCCGGTCCCGGTGCGCCAGCACGCGCTGGTGTCAGGGAACTACCGCGTCTCGGTCACGCTTCGCTACTCCGGACAGCGGAGCGCTGTCGACCTGCCGCTGAGCATCTCCGCGCGCCAAGCCCAGCAAGTGTTCAAGGCGCCTGGCACCCTGGCTCCGCCCAGCACCCCATCATCCGGACCCCCCGCGGGACTGATCGCGGGCGCCGGCGCCCTGGCCGGCGTGCTGCTGGCCCTGGGCATCATGCGCTGGCGCCGTCGGCGCGGGCACGGGACCGTGGTGGTGTCCACCCGGGTCCAGGCCCCGACCCCTCCACCCGGTGCGGCGGCGATCCCGCCGATTCCGGGGGTCACCCCCACGCCGGACCGGGATCCCGGGTCAGCCTGACCGACGCTCGCCCGCCCGGCGCGGGACCTCCAGGATCGCTCGACCCCGATCGGTCAGCCGGACCCGCCTCGGTCCTGGGGCGCTGTCAGCGGCGGGGGGGTCGGCCTCGATCAGGCCGCTGGACTCCGCCCGCGCAATCCAGTCCACCACCTCGGAGACACGCACCCGGGTATGACCGACGGCATGGGCCAGCTCGGAGAAGCTCGCCGAGGGTTGATGGGAGAGGGCGCTGAGGAAGTGGTTCCCGTGCGGTGAGCGGCGGTCGACATCGCGACGCAGCGGGCCCGTCAAAACCATTTCAGCCCCCTTGTTCGGCGCTTGTTCCCGGCCCGGAAAGCTACTCCTCGGCAGAGAAACTGACAAGTTGTCAGGAGCGGCCGGCACGCCCGGCGGCCTGGGCGGCTCGGGAGCCCGCGGCGAGGGTGGGGGAGGGGCCGGTGTCGGGGTCAGGACGCGGAAGCTGCTGCCGGTGGTTTCTAGACTGCCGAGGCGATGTGCGGGCGCTATACCAACACCGCGAGTCCGGCTCGGCTGGCCGCGCGCTTCTCGGTGGCCGATGTGCCCGACGAGGGTACCCGACGCTTCAACGTAGCCCCTACCGATCCCGTACTGGCTCTGGTCGCCCGCGAGGAGCGCCTGGAGCCGCGCCTACTGCGCTGGGGCTTGATTCCCCACTGGTCCCGCGACGCGCGCGGCGCGGCCCGAATGATCAACGCGCGCGCGGAATCGGTGGCCGAGCGGCCCGCCTACCGGACCCTGCTGGCAGACCGGCGCCAGCGCTGCCTGGTGGTGGCCGACGGCTACTACGAATGGCTGAAGGCCGAGGACCGCTCTCGGCCCCGGCTGCCGATGTACTTCTCGCTCGAGGACGGCGAGCCGTTCGCCTTCGCGGGGCTATGGACGACCTGGCGCTCGCCGGAGGACGAACGCGTGGTCAGCGCCACCATCCTCACCACCCGGGCGAACCCGGTGGCCGCGCAGATACACGACCGTATGCCGGTGATCCTTCCCGGTCCCGAGCAGTGGAGCGAGTGGTTGCACGGCGATTTGGATGGAGATCGGCTCGCCCGCCTGGCCCAGCCCCTGGAGCCGTCGCGCTTGAATGTGCGCCGCGCCAACCCGCTGGTCAACTCGGTCCGCAACGACGGCCCGGAGTGTCTGGAGGCGGCCCTGGCCTGAGGCGTGCCCCGCGCGCTAGCCATGACCACCATGACCACGCAGCCCGCTCGCCGAGCGGGCTTCTGACCTTGCCTGAGTAGGCGCGCCACCGGCCAAACGCGCAATTTCCGGCTTTCGTCTGCCTGGGGGTCGACGCGGGTCTGGACGCTTGTGGGGCGTGAGCGCTAGCGTCGATGTCGTGGGTGGGGTGCTGCCCTCGCCGTGGCACTCGTCCCGTTGATGTCCTGCCCGTCGGAGCGTCCTGCACGGAGATGGAGAGCCACCGCACTGCCTGGTCGTCCCTGAACTCCCGCCGCGGGACCCCAGCCCATGGCCACTGAGGCGCCCCGTCGGGGCGGCGATCCCGCCGAGACGGTCGCGCGTGTGGCCATGGCCAAGCGCGAGCTGCTACTGCGGGTCTACCGCCGCCGGATGCGCCGCGAGGACCTCGAGGACTGCTACAGCCAGGCCACGCTCGAGCTGCTGACCCGAGCGCGCAAGGGCAGCGGCTTCGAGAGCCCCCAGCACGTCTCCAACGCCTTGGAGCAGAAGTTCGCCTCACGGGTCAAGGACCGCCACCGGGCGCTGGGTGGGCGCAGTGCGCTGGAGGCTGCACTCGCTGGTGCGGCGTCAATCGACGACCACGAAGGGGCGGTCGGCGATCTGGCCGATCGCCGAGCCGAGGTGCCCGACCAGGTCTCCCACCGCCATGACCTCAGCCGCCTGCGCGAGGTCGCCGAGGATCTCACCCCCGACCAGCGCCTGGTGCTCGCCTGCCAGGTTGGGCTGGACATGGGCTGCGCCGAGTTCTGCCGCCGCTTCGGGTGGAGCGCCGAGAAGTTCCGCAAGGTCTCCCAGCGCGGCCGGGCCAAGCTCAGGGCCCTGGTGGGGGAGTATCAGCAGGGTGAGCGCTGCCTCCAGCTCGAGCCCGCCGTGCTGGCCTACCTGGCGGGCGCGGCGGGGCCCAACGAGCGACACCGCGTGCTGATGCATCTCGACAACTGTCAGTCCTGTGCCGCGATGGTGCGTGAGCTGGACCTGGCCAGCCGGCGGGTGGCGGCGGTGGTCCCGTCACCGGTGTGGCTGGCCCCTGGCGCCGCCAAGCTGGGCCTGCTCCTGGCCGTGGTACGCCGCGTGTTGGGAGCGGGAGCGTCGGGCCCTGGCCATGCCGTGTCCTCAGGCAGCGCCGGAGGCGTGGGAGCGGGCGGAACGCTCGGCGGCGGCGGTGCGGCGCTGGGCGCCGGTGGCTCGGTCCTGGGCGCGGGAGGCATGAAGCTGGGGGTGGCGGCGCTGTGCTTCGCCGGGGCGGCCGGAGGCTATGCGGCCTGCGAGCGAGCGGGGCTTCTCCCGCCCCTGGCGCCCGGCGGCAGCTCCGCCGGGCATCACGTCGTCCAGCACCGGGTCCATCCGTCGTCCGCTGCCGTCTCACCGGGCATGGTCCCGGGGGCCCGAGTCGGGCTGCTGGCACCGGCGTCGCGGGCCAGGGCTCCGCTGGGGGCCACGCGGGCCAGCGGCAGCGGTCGGTCCGCTAGGGGCCGGTCAGCACCCCCATACCGGATCAGCCGGGCCACGACGGCGATGCGCGAATTCGGCCTGGGCGGCGCGTCGGCCGCGTCGGCCACGGTCCGGCGCCGACCCCCGCACCGGCGCCGGCCCGCCCCCCGGCGAGCGTCAGCGCGGGTGGCGGCCCGCGGACCACTGACACCTTCGATGCCCGGACCCGCGGTGGGTCCGGCGCACCGCCCCGCACCCAGTCCGTCCCAGGGCCCGCGGGCGCGACGGGCGGCCCGGGCGGAGTTCGGCCCCTAGCGTCCCGAGTCGAAACTTCGACGGCATTGCAGGGGCCCCGACGACCACGATCCGACGGGCGCGACGTCGGCTCGCGGTCCTACACTCGGGCACGTGCCCAGCTTCAAGCCGGCTTACCTGATCTGCGGAGACGATCACGGCCGGATCGCCGAGCGACGCGCCCGCCTGCGCATGATCGCTGAGCGTGAGAGCGGCGCCAGCGGAGCGGAGGTTCTGGAAGGCGACGGGGCGACCCCAGAGCTGCTGGCTGCCGCTCTGTCAACGATGACCTTTGCCCTGGGCCGGCGCTTCGTGATCGTCGACGGGGTAGAGCGTTGGAAGGACCGCGAGGTGACCGAGCTGCTCCAAGGTCCACTGGCGGACATACCCCCGGATACGACGGTGGCACTGTTCGCGCGAGAGGAGGGCCGGCTGCGGGCTCCCGCGTCGCTGCGCGCGGCCGTCGAGGCGGTGGGTGGAGAGATATCCGAGGAGGCCAAGGTCAAGCCCTGGGAGTTGCCCAAGTGGGTCTGCGCCCAGGCCCGTCACCTGGGCCTGGGCTTGGACCTCGATGCCGCCCGGGCCCTGATAGGGCTGGTCGGTGAGCGCCAGCAGCGCCTGGTGCGCGAGCTGGAGAAGCTCGCCCTGGATCTTGGATACGGGGGGCGGGTGACCGTGGAGCTGGTCGAGGAGCTGGCCTCCACCAGCTCCGAACGCCGGGTGTGGAGTCTGGCCGATGCGCTCGTAGCCCGCGATCGCGCCGCTGCCACCCGGCTGTACCTGGCGCTCGACGGGCAGGGGGAGCGTCTGCCCGGGATGGTGCACTGGATCGCCCAGCGGCTGCGCACCGCGCTGGACGTGGCCGGGCGGCTGGAGCAGGGCGAGTCACCCGCCGAGCTGCGCCGCTCGCTGAGGATGCCCAGGGCAGCCGCGGAGCGTTTCGTCGAGGACGTGCGGGGCACCGACCCGCCCAGTCTGCGACGGGCCCTGGAGGCGCTGGCCGAGCTCGAGCTGGACTCCCGGGGGTCCAGCCCGCTGGAGGAGCGAACGTCGGTCTTGCGGGCGATCGCGGTGATCGCCGCCTGACCGCCGCAGAGCGCGCGCCCAGCCGCCGGCGCTTAGCTGGCCGGGCCGGCCGTGGCGTCTGCCACGGGGCCTAGCTGGCCTGGCCCGCGCGCACGCGAGCCGCACGGGACTTCTTGCGAGCCCCGGTGTTGCGGTGAAGAGCCCCCCGCTTGACCGCCTTGTCGATGGTGCGGATGAGCTCGAGGTGCTCGGCGTCCGCCGTCTCTGACTGGCCGCTGGACACCGCGCTCTCCAGCCGGCGGAAGTAGGTCTTGATGGTGGACGTGTAGCGCCGGTTCTCGAGCCGCTCACGCTCGGCCCGCAGGATGCGCTTCTTCTGGGAGGCGATGTTGGCCATGGCGAGGAGTGTGCCGCCGCACGGGGGCGCACTGCGCCGACCGGTAGGGCAACGGCGCCGTACTATAGCGGCCCCGTGCCCACCATCGATCGTGCCGCTGACCCCGCGCCCGGTCCCGACGCGGGGGCCGGCTCGCGCCCGGGCGGGCGTCGTATCGCGCGCAATACGGCGATCTTCTCGATCGCCACGGGCCTGTCGCGGATCGCGGGTCTCGTGCGCGAGATCCTGGCGTCGAGCTACTTCGCCACCAGCGGTGCCTTCTCGGCCTTCACGATCGCCTTTCAGGTGCCCAACCTGGTCCGCAGCCTGTTCGCCGATGCGGCCTTGTCAGCCGCCTTCGTGCCCGTGTTCACTGAGCTGCTCGAGCAGGGACGGCGACGTGACGCGTTTCGCCTGGCCTCGACGCTGTTCTTCATCATCTTGGCCGCGCTGGGAGCGATCACGGCCCTGTTCATCATCGGCGCCGGGCTGGTCATGCCGCTGTTCATCGGATCCTCCTTCACGGCCGCGGAGACCGACCTGACCGTCGGGCTGTCGCGGGTGCTGTTCCCCATCGTGGTCCTGCTGGGTCTCAATGGGCTGGTGGTGGGGATCCTCAACGCCTATGACCACTTCAGCATCCCGGCCCTGGCGCCACTGCTCTGGAACGGGATCATCGTCGGGCTGCTGGTGGGCTTGCGACCTCTGTTCTCCGGCCCCGATCAGCTCTATGCCTATGCGATCGGTGTGCTGGTGGGCACGGTGGTGCAGTTCGCCATCGCCCTGCCGGTGCTCGGCCGGATCGACTTCAGGCTGCGCCTGGCGCTTGACTGGCGCGACGAGCGCATCCGCCGCGTCTTTGCGCTGATGCTCCCGGTCACCATCGGCCTGGGGGTGATCAATTTCGATCTGCTGATCAACTCGTCGCTGGGCACCCTGGTCTCCGACCAGGCCCCACGGGCCATCGACGCCGCCTTTCGCATCTACATGCTGCCGCAGGGAATGTTCTCGGTGGCCGTGGCCACCGTGCTGTTCCCGGCCCTGAGCCGCCTGGCCGCCCGGCGCGACTACGAGAGCCTGCGACGCGCGATGGCCTCCGGCGTACGCCAGATCGCGCTGCTGCTGATCCCGGCGGCGGCCTTCACCTTGGCCCTGGCCACCCCGGTGACACGTCTGATCTACGAGCACGGCTCCTTTGGCCCCCATTCCACCGACCAGGTCTCGCTCGCGCTGTTCTGGTTCTCCTTCAGCCTGCCCTTCGCCGGCGTCAACCTGCTGTTGACGCGCACCTTCTTCTCCTTGCAGCGGCCCTGGATCCCCACGGCGCTGGCCACCGCGAACATGGTCGTCGACGCGATCATCAGCCTGGCGCTGTACCAGCCGTTCGGGATCGCGGGGCTGGTGATCGGGACCGTCAGCGCCAGCGCAGGCATGACCGCCGCCCAGGCCTACTACCTCAGACGCGAGCTGGCCGGGCGCCTGGACGGCCGACGCACGCTCACCGCGGTGGCCCAGATCGCCCTGGCCGCGGCTCTGCTCGCCGGCGTGGCCTGGGGAGTCTGGAGCGCCCTGGATGAGCTGCTGGGACGAGCCCTCGGGGCCCAGATCCTGGCCGTCGGGCTGGCCGCCGTCGCGGGGACCCTGGTCTACGCCGGCGCCGTCCTGCTGGTGCGCCTGCCCGAAGCGGCTCAGATCCAGCAGGCTCTCGCGCGGCGCTGGAGGCGGCTGCGGCCCGCGGCCTGACCTGCCGCGAGCCGGTCACCAGCTTCAACCAGCGAGAGCTCCCGCCGAGGGTCGAGAAGGGCGCGCCGGCCGGGTGGCCCCTACGCTTGGGCGAGCCCATGGAACAGGCCTACATCCGCAACTTCTCCATCATCGCCCACATCGATCACGGCAAGTCGACGCTGGCCGACCGCATTCTGGAGCTCACTCACACCGTCGCGCCGCGCGACATGCGGGCCCAGGTGCTCGACTCGATGGACCTCGAGCGGGAGCGGGGCATCACCATCAAGGCCCAGGCGGTGCGGGTCTCCTACCGCGCGCGCGACGGGCACACCTACCAACTGCACCTGATCGACACGCCCGGCCACGTCGACTTCACCTATGAGGTATCGCGGTCCCTGGCGGCCTGCGAGGGAGCGCTGCTGGTGGTCGACGCCTCCCAGGGCGTCGAGGCCCAGACGCTGGCCAACACCTACCTGGCTGTCGAGTCCGGCCTGGAGCTCATCCCCTGCCTGAACAAGATCGATCTGCCCGGGGCCGAGCCCGAGCGGGTGGGGGGAGAAGTGGCCGAGCTGCTGGGCGAGTCCGTCGAGGACATCCGCCGGATCTCGGGCAAGACCGGCGACGGAGTGGCCGAGGTGCTCGAGGAGCTCGTGGCCCGCGTCCCGCCGCCCGCCGGCGACCCGGAGGCGAGCCCGCGGGCCCTGATCTTCGACTCGGAGTTCGACCAGTACCGAGGCGTGGTCGCCTACATCAGGGTGGTCGACGGGACGTTTGAGAAGGGCGAGGCGATCCGGGCGATGGCCACGGGCACCGAGGCCGAGATCGACGACATCGGGTTCTTCTCGCCGGGCATGACCCCCACCCGCCGTCTGTCGGCGGGCGAGGTCGGCTATCTGATCACCGGCATCAAGGACGTGACCCGCCTGCGCGTGGGCGACACCCTGACCTCCCGTGCTCGCTCGGCGGCCGAGGCGTTGCCCGGCTATCGCGATGTCAAGCCGATGGTCTTCTGCGGGCTGTTTCCGATCGACTCCGACCGCTTTCCCGAGCTGCGCGACGCGCTGGAGAAGCTGACCCTCAACGACGCCGCGCTGACGTGGGACCCCGAGACCTCCGACGCCCTGGGCTTCGGCTTCCGGTGCGGGTTCCTGGGTCTGCTGCACATGGACATCGTGCGCGAGCGGCTGGAGCGCGAGTATGACCTGGATCTGCTGGCGACGATGCCCTCGGTGCAGTTCGAGGTCACCCTGACCAGCGGCGAGCAGGCGATCGT
>DASYID010000036.1:0-50823 GCA_036252775.1 Solirubrobacteraceae bacterium | reverse complement strand
GCACCAAAACCTCGACGCGGCGGATCGTCGAGGTGTCGATCGGCGGCGCGGAGACGAGCGCCAGGAGGTTCGTGACCTGGGACAGCGTCTCGGAGGTCACGCGCATGGCCTCGTCGAGCTCGGTACGCACGAGGTCCAGCTCGAGCGAGGGTCGCCGCGCCGAGCGCGCCGGCAGGAGGCGGTCGACGAAGTAGCGGTAGCCGGCGTCGGTCGGCACGCGCCCGGCGGAGGTGTGCGGGTGGGCGAGCAGGCCGTGCTCCTCGAGCATCGCCAGCTCGTTGCGAATCGTCGACGGTCCGTAGTCCACCTCGGGGTCAGCGGCGATCACCTTGGAGGGCACGGGTTGACCACCCACCAGGTACTCCTCGACCACCTTGCCCAAGATGAACTCCTGTCGCGGCGTCAGCATGGCCCCGATTCTAGGAGGCCCGGCCCGCGGCCCTGGGCTGGGACCTAAGCCAGCGGGCCCTCACAGGGCCAGTTCGGCCTCCGCGTTTCGGATGATCGCCTGGCCCCCCTGCTCGGCCACGGTGTCGACCACCACTCGAGCCCCGTCGCGTTCGCGCACCGTCCCCCGCACGATGATCTCCTGCTCGGGCACCCCCATGCCCCGGAACTGCACGGACAGGCGCCGCAGCGCCTGCGGCCCTCCCGCGGCCTCGGTCTGGGCGCGGGCGACCTGGGCCATCGACCACAGCCCGTGCAGGATGCGTCCCGGGAGCCCCACCGACCGGGCGAACTCCTCGTCGATGTGGATCGGGTTGAAGTCCCCCGAAGCGCCCGCGTAGCGGACGGTGAGGAAGCGATCGGGGGTGACCGTCAGCTCGGGCAGCTCGTCGCCCTCCTGCCAATCCGCGCTGGCCATCACACCCCCCTGACGATGTTGGTCCAGTTCCCCACGCAGACCGTCTCCCCATCCTGATTGACCGATCGCGACTCGAACACATAGAAGCCCCGGCCATCGCGCTCGGCGATGTCCTTGACCGTCCACCGTGGTGGTCACCTCATCGCCGGCCACCACCAGCGGGCCCCACTCGAACTCCTGCCCACCGTGGACCATGAGGGCGAAGTTCATGCCGACCTCGGGATCGAAGATGGCGGGCGCCACCGACGGCGCGCAGTAGACCACCGCGAACATGGGGGGTGCCACCACATCCGCATAGCCCGCTGCCCGGGCGGCGGCGTGGTCGAGGTGAAGCGGATTGGTCTCCCCCACCGCCAGGGCATACTCGCGGACCTTCTCGCGCCCGACCGCGTACACGGTGGACGCATAGGACTTGCCGACGGCCTGGGTGTTCACGGGCATGAACTCAAGTCCAATGGGTGGAGACCGCCGCGGCAGCGCGGCGCCTGAGAGCGCCGTGATTGTAGTCGGCGGCCCACCCACTGCGTCCAGGGAAGCGACGTCAGGCCCCTAGAAGGGGACCTCGGCGCCGGCGCCCACCGGTTCCCCCTCGCCGGGCGCTTGCTCGTCGCCGGTCTCCGGCGACGCCGGCCCGGGCGCGCCGAGGAACTGAACGGTCTCCGCCACGATCTCGACCGCCTGGCGGCGGCTGCCGTCCGGAGCCTCCCACTCGCGCCACTCCAGGCGACCGTCGACGGCCACCGGCCGTCCGCGGCGCAGAAAGCGCCCGCAGCTCTCGCCCTGGCCACCCCACACGCTGACGTCGAAGTAGTGCGGACGCTCCTGCCATTCGCCGGTGGAGGAATCCTTGCGACGGGTGTTGCAGGCCACGCGCAGGGCACACACCGTGGCCCCACTGGGCAAGGCGCGCACCTCCGGGTCGCGGGTCAGATTGCCGGTGAGCGTCACTCGGTTGATGTGAACGGCTGACATTGCCTGGCTCCTCTCGTTGGATGACCTCGGTCTGTGTCCGACGCGCTGGGCCCAGCCGGGACGGCTTGGGCCGACACGGGCTCGGCGGGCAGGGGGCGGATGTCCACGACGTCCTCGGCGTACATGGCCGCTACCGCCCGAGCTACCGCGCGGGCTGCCCGGGGCGACGCGTAGTAGGTGACGCCCGAGATCGAGCGGGTGCGGGCCCACGCCCGGACGATGGCCTGTAGGCGTCGCGGCGCCTTGACGGCGATCTCGACCTCGATCGCCCGTGGCCAATCGTCACCGTCGCACACCGCCAGGTCGGGCCGGTGGATGGCGGGCTCTCCGGTGCGGCGCAGGAGCCCGAGCTCGGCGCTGGCGATCGCTCGCCCCACTTCGCGCTCACGGACCCGCAGCTCCCGATCGCTGAGCACCGCTCCGGGGTGCTCAGTCTCGAGCTCGAGCGCCACCAGGGCACAGGCGCGCCAGTGCTCGTAGCTGGCGACGCTCACCCGGGCGGGAGCCAGCTCGCTGCGGCCGACCAGCGTCAGACCGGCCCGCCGAGCGACGAACAGCGCGGGGCGATCGCACAACAGGCGACAGCGGCCGAGCATCCCGGCGCGGGTGCAGGCGGCCAGGTGGTGGCGAGCCTGCCCGGCCGTGAGCCCGAAGTGCCGCATCACGTCCTCGGCGGCGGCCGCACCGAGGCGGGCTATCCAATCGATGATCTCCAGGTCGGTGTGACTGAGCATGTGCGTTCCTTTCGATGGGAGGACGAACCGGCTCAGGAGCCGGGATGCAGCATTTGCGCCAGGCAGGGCTTCTGGCCCCCGGCCGGCACGATCACCGCGGCCACGCCGCACGGCAGCGACTTGAGCTGGTCTGGGTGGATCGCGTACTCGCGTCCTCGCGAGCGAGTCCGACCGGTGTGGCGCCGCCACCCCGGCCCTCGCGTGAACTGCTCAGAGGCGATCCAGGCGCCGTGGGTCCCGGCGACGCCCGCCAGCAGCTCGGCCGACTCGGGCACCACCTGGCGATGGGCGATCAGCGCGCCGAGATTGCCCAGCACCTGGTCGACCAGCGTGTCGCCTCCCGCGGCCCGCAGATCCGAGAGCTCCTGGGTGCCCAGAACCAGACTGAAGCCCGCCGAGCGGGCCCGGGCAAAGAGCCTCGGGACCTGACGGGCGGCGAGGGCCGAGAACTCGTCGAGCACCACGAGCGTCGGGGTAGGGCGGGCCTGGTACTCCGACACCGTGGTCAACAGGTCCTGAACCAGCGAGGCCGCCAGCATCTGGGCGGCCAGCGGCCGTCGATCGGCGTCGAGCCTCAGATAAGTGACCGCCCGCCAGGCGACGGCCTGACTGAGATCGAGGCTGCTGACCTGCGGCTGCTCGGGATCCAGCCAGCGGCCCAGATCGGACTCCACCAGCACCGCCAGGCGATCCCGCGTGCCCGCCAGATCGCTGTGCTGGCGCGCGGTCAGGGAGTCGAGATAGCGCCACAGCGTCCGGGCGGCGTCCTCGGGCAGACGCCGGCCGAGCACCTCGAGCTGGATCGGGTCCAGGCAGCGCAGCAGGGCGGCCGGCGTCACGACCTGACCGGCGGTGCGCAGCGCCCGCACGGCGTGGCCGAGATAGCGCTGGGCCTGGCGCTGGTAGTGAGGCTCGGTGTAGAGCTCACCGGCGAGCGCCTTGTCGGCGATCTCGGTGTCGGTGCCGCGGCCGTAGGGGTTGTAGGCCAGCGGACCCTCCGGGGTCCATTCCAGAAACGCGCGGTGGTGAGCCCGCGCCGCGTCGCGCAGGACCTGCCGCAGGCCATCGTCGCCCTTGGGGTCGACCACGATCACACCACAGCCGCGCTCGATGGCCCGCAGGGCCACCCAGCTCTGGGACACCGTCTTGCCCGAGCCGGTGGCACCGACGATCAGCGTGTGCGATCCACCCACCTCGGGCATCGGAATACGCACCCGCCGTCCCGCGCAGTCATGACCGACGGTCAGCCCGTCACCGTCGCCCCGATACCGGCCGGGCCCGCGCCGCGCCGCGATGAACGAGCGCAGCGCCGCGACCGGCCCGTGGGCGCTATCGGCGGCCACCAGCAGGTCCCCGCCGGCCCGCCGGTCCGCTGTCTGCCAGCGATGACCGACGGGGGCGGCGCTCAGCAGCGTCGCGAGCAACGCCCCGCCGATGTCGCGGTCGGCCAGCCAGACGACCTCGGCCACAGGCAGGCCGGCCAGGGCCCAGGTCCAGCGCCAGCCCCGGCGCCGCAGAAGGGTGGCCAGCCGGACGCCCGCACCCAGCGCCAGCAGCGCGATGAGGACGAGATGCAGCAGTTGGGCGGGCAACTCGGCAGGGGCGAGCGCCGCCGCGGGCGGGATGCCATACATGGAGGACCTCCTGTGGTCGTTGGTTTGACGAGCGCGCCGAGCGGCCCTCAGCGAGGGCTGGTCAAGCGCACGAGGACCAGCCCCGATGGCAGGGCCGGCCGGCAGCTATGCGGCTAAGGGCCTGGCGATCGGTCAGGCGACGGCGCGGCGCGGGGCCCGCTGGCGACGCAGGCAGTAGCCCACGCCCCAGACGTTGACGACTAAACCAGCGTCGCCCAGCTTGCGCCGCAGACGGCAGGCGTGGCTGTCGAGCGTGCGGGTGGCGCCGGTAGCGCGAAAGCCCCACACGTCGCGGAGCAGCTCATGCTTGGTGAAAACTCGCTCAGGATCGGCGGCGAGGTGGACCAGCAGCTCGTACTCGCGCCGGCAGAGCGCGAGCGGGCGGTCGTGGAAGCTGGCCTGCTGAGCACGAGTGTCGATCCGCAGCGCCCCCACCGACAGCACGCGACCCGGGCGCCGGGCGACGGAGCGCCGCAGCAAGGCGAGAATTCGGGCCCGCAGCTCCGGGTAGCTGAAGGGGCGCCCCACCACATCGTCGGCGCCGGCGTCGAAGCAACGCAAGGTGTCGAGCTCGTCGCGATACCGGGTCAGCACGATCACCGGTACGTCGGCCTCCAGTCCTGGGGTCAGGCCCTCACGCGCGCGCACGAGGAGGTCGAGTGCGTCGCGGCGCTCACCCAGGTCACCCAGCACGATCAGCGAGGGCTCTCGCTGGGCGACGAGCGCGGCCGCGTGATCGGTGGTGTGGGCGACCAGCACCGGGAACCCATCCGCCGCGAGCTGCTCGGCCAGGAAGGCGGCGGTGGCCTGGTCCTCCTCCACCAGCAGCAAAGGTCCGGATGTTCCCAGGGCGTCCTGCTTGGCGGCGGCCACGGACCGGGCGCTCACCCGAGCTCGACCTCGCGGGGACTGATACCCAACCCCCGCCTGGCCACCAGGGCGAGAACATCGCTGTGGACCCAGGGCGTCGGGCGTCGGCAACCGCCCTCGGGAATCAGGCCCAGGCGCCGTCCGAGCCACGACGTCTCGCCCGAGACGTTTCCCCGACGATCGTGCTTGACGCGCCCGCAGCGCATGGCGATGGCGCTGAGCGTCTGGCCCTCCTTGAGCGCGCCGAGAACCGCGCCGCGCAGCAGGCGGTTGAGCACGATCGGACTGGAGTGGAGGCGATCGAGCTCGGCCGCCAAGGTGCTCCTGGAGACCGGGCGCGAGACGTCCGCGTCCGACACGGAGCCAGGAGATGCGGCGCCCGTCGATGCGGCCCCAGTCGATGCGGCCTGATCCGTGGGTGTCGGCGCCACCACCGCCGCGGCCGTGATCGATCGCGCCGGCTCGTAGCTCTCAAGCGCCGCGACGGTGCGGCGCAGGCTGAGGACCTGAGGCGGTCCGCTGTGGGCGACGGGAACGCGACGGACCCAGCGCAGCTCACGCGGGCAGCGGGCGCCACCGTGGACGACCTCCAGCCGGAAACGCGAGCCGTCCGGACCGAGGAGCTCGTGGGTGTCCAGGGCGGGTGCCGGGCTGACCTGCGGCTCGGCCTCGAGATCCTCGGCGGTCACCGACCGGCACCAGCGTCCCTGCGGGTCAGCCAGGTACAGCGAGCAGACCAGCACGGCGTTGGAGGCCGGTTCGTCCCAGCCGATCTCGGCCACCAATCGAGGGTCAGCTCCACCGGCGGCGAGTCGGTCGATGACCAGCAGGGAACGACGTGGCGTGCGCAGAAGGACGAGCTCGCGGCGGCGGCCGTCACGGTCGCTATAGCCAGCGAGGCGGGAAACCGGAGGGGCGGTGGGTGCGGCGCACATGTGCGCTCAATCCGTCGAGCGGGGCTGGGCGGGACGCGAGCCTTACGGCGCGGGGGCGAGACGGAGAAGCACCGGCAGGATGGAGATGGAGATGGAGGAGAAGGAGAAGAAAAGGGGGAACGGCGACGCTAGCGCCCGCTTGGGTTGGATGTTCTGGAGCACCCGTGTGCTGAAGCCCACCCCCATTCGGGCCGTACCGGACCGCACCCAGCCCGCGGTTAGGGGGTAGCGGCGTGCCGTCACCCCCTCTGGGGCACGTAACGGCCCGGGGCAGGTCCGGACCGTGGGGGTGACGGCGGGCGTCCTGGGCCTGAGTCGGGGCTCAGGCCCGAACGGCGGTCGCCAGGTCGACCAGTATCGGATCGGCGCTCCTGTCGGAGCGCAGGTACGGAGGCAGGTCCGCCACCCGCCAGGCGCGCAGGTTTGCGCGGTGAGCGTCACCTTCGGCGCAGAACAGCGTGCGCCGCCGGCCTGAGTACAGCCACCGCTCCGGTGGGTCGCCAGCGTAGGCCCGGCTGGCGGTGAGCACGCTGTCGGCCAGACGACACATGTCCCGGGCCGCCTCACTGTCGGCACAGGCGAATACCACCAACGGGGGTCCGTCGCGGAAGCGCTCGAGCGCCGCGGACCATCCCACCAGCAGGTGGTCATAGCGCTCGAGCGTGGCCACAGCCTCGGGGCCGAGGTGGCCGGCCCGCAACTCGAGCAGCAGCATGCAGCGTCCCGCGAGCGATCCGGCACGCCAGGCCAGCTCGATCTCCCCTGAGGGCCGCACGCCACGCAGGCGCTCGACGGCGACGCGGCGCCCATCGGGCAGTAGCCGACTCAGGCCGTGTGGCCGGCGGCCGGCGGGCAAAGTCAGCTCGTCGGGAGCAATCGGAGCGCTGGCGCGACGCGAACGGGGCGGTTCCAATCGAGCGCGATGAGCACCGCGCAGCTTTCTGGCGCGGTCGGGCAGCGACGCCTCCAGCGCCAGCAGCCATGCGCTGGCGTGCAGGCCTTGGCGCACGGCCAGCTCCTCGCGGGCCAGCCACGCTCCGGGCGGCAGAGCGGGGAGCTCCTCCGCCCGCTGCCCCGTCTGTGCCAGTCCGGCCGCCGTCACCCAGTGGGCGATCGGCACGGCCGATCCATCCCGGCCGAAGAACTGACAGCGCTCTAGCCACCCCGCCGCCCACATCCGCTTCAGGCGGCGCTGGACCGTCGTGGCCGCGGCATCGGCGAAGAACCGTCGATGGACGTGCCCGGTGAATACGAAGCCGAGCTCTGCCATCCAGGCGAGGATCCGCCGGTCGAGCTCGTCTGGGTCAGGCGTGGCACCCGCCGTCGGGCGCTGCGGATGGCGGACCGTCGCCGCGCGATCAAGGCCGGCGAGCTCCTTCCAGGCCGGCGACGGCTCCCGCCCGCCAGAGACCGCGCGGGCGGGCGGCTGCGGTGTGGGGGCCTCCGTTTGACTCCGGACCGCTGCGGGCGGTTCGGGCGCCCAGTGCGGCTGGGACGGTGCCGGCAGGTGGCGTCCGCCACGGGCGGCCTGACGTTCGAGGTGATGGGCGATGCGCTGGTGATCGACGGTCGTCGGCCGAGTGCGTCCCAGGAACGGGGGCTGGCGTCCGCCGGTGGTGGTCCAGCTGGCAATCGCCCAGTGACGGGGCAGGTGCAGGCGTGCATCGGGTCGCGCCAGGGCGAGGGCCCGACCCGTTTCGGTCCGGGCGCCGTTCGCTTCCTCGGTCAGCATCAGGGCCGCCGAGCGGCGCGCATCCTCGGCCGAGGCGGTGGCGAAGTAGACGCGGTGGGCGAACATGGCATCGAGTTGCTCTCGCAGCTCAGGCTCGGTCCATTGGGCGTCGGTCTGCCAGCAGGCCACCGTCTCCAGGCCGGCCGAGCGCTTGAGCGCCATGGTGCGGGCGAAGGCCGAGTTGATCACCAGCGGCGCCTCGTCCACCTTCAGGGCCACCGCGCCCGAACCCGGTGCCCCTCGATCCTGACGCCGGGAGAGGGCGGCGTCGAGGGAGGCCAGCAGAAGCTGCATGAGCACGGCGGTGTTCTCAGGGCCCATCACCCCCAGCGCACCGCGTACCACCAGCACCTCGTGGTCATTGAGAATGCGATCGAAGTCGAGTGTCAGGGTGTCGTTGAGCAGCACCCGTTTGATCGTGGGTGAGTTCAGCAGGCGGGCGAGCTTGTTGGCGGGCGCGTCGAGCTTGGCCGTCGTCATCCCCCGGGCGTCGAGCAGCTGGACGCTGAGCTCATCTGAGAAGAACTCGACTATCTCCTTGAGCTCGGGGCGGCCAGCCAGGGCTTCGGCGACACAGCGACGGTAGGCTCGACCCTCCGCCGTGACCGAGAGCAGGCGGGCGACATCCCACAGCGTCGCGGACGAGTCGTAAGCCAGAGCCGCGATGATCGCGTTGCGCAGGTAGCGATCCGAGCTGGCCCGGATGTCTCCCTCTAGGAGCGTTATATTGCGCTATTAGCCAGAGGAGGCGGACGCTGTGGCCAAGACGTTGCGGTTGGATGCTTACGTGCGGGTATCGCGGGTGGGGGGACGGTCCGGGGATTCGTTTATCTCGCCGGAGCTGCAGCGCGAGGAGATCGAGCGATGGGCCACGGCGCGCAGAGCGTCGATCGTGTGGCATGAGCCGGAGCTCGATGTGTCGGGTGGCTCGATGGATCGGCCGATCTTCGGCGAGATCATGGCGCGCGTGGCCGCCGGGGAGAGCGACGGGATCGTCGTGGCCAAGCTCGATCGCTTCGCGCGCTCACTGGTCGGCGCCCTGGCCACGGTGCGGGAGCTCGAGGAGTGCGGAGCGGTGCTGGTCAGCGTCCAGGACAACATCGACCTGTCCACCCCGACCGGTCGTGCGTTCATGCGCATCCTGCTCGTGTTCGCCGAGCTCGAGCGCGAGCGGATCAGCGAGAACTGGGCCAACGCCACAGCCAGCGCCATCTCCCGCGGGGTGCACATCGCCAACCGTGCCCCGTTTGGATTTGACCGCGTGGACCGGCGCCTGGTGCCGAACGCGGACGCCGACGCGGTACGTGAGGTGTTCCGGCGCCGCTCCCAGGGCGCCGGGCTCGCCGAGCTGGCGAGATTGCTCGACCAGCTGGCGCCCCGACCCCAGGGCGGCGTGTGGACGCGTCCCATGGTCCGTCGCATGATCGGGATGCGCGTCTACCGCGGCGAAGCGCACTGGGGCGGCCTGAGCAACCTGGAGGCGCACGAGGCGATCGTCACCCTGCAGCAATGGCAGCGCGCCCAGGCGGCCCGTGCCGCCACCCCCAAGCAGGGCAAGGAGCCCAACCTGCTCGGCGGCATCATCCGCTGCGCGGGCTGTCGCTATCTCATGTCGCCAAGCAACGTCGGCAACGGGGGCAGCGGAGCGAAGATCACGACCTACCGCTGTCGCGCGCGACACGCGGCGGGAATCTGCCCCGAGCCGGCGACGATCACCCGTGCCCGCGCGGACCGCTACGTCGAGGAGGCCTTTCTCGCCGGCATCGCGGGCGACCGGGTGACGAGTGTTGCCGCCGAGAGAGCCGACGTAGCCGCCGCCACCGAGGCGCTGGCCGAGCTCGAGTCAGAGCTGGCCGTGTTCGCCGCCGATGCCCGCGCTCGAAGCGCCCTTGGCGACCGTCGCTACCACGACGCGCTCACCACCCGCGTCGCTGGCGTGCAGAGCGCGCAGCGCGAGGTGGACCGGCTCCTGGCCGAGGCACCGTCAGCCGGACAGCCCGGACTGATCGAGCAGTGGTCTGACTTCAGCACCGACGAGCGACGGCGCGTTCTGACCAACGCCCTCGATGCGGTGGTGATCCGCCGCGGCCCGGCGACGGTTGCCCTGGGCGACCGGATCAAGATCCTGTGGCGCGGAGACGGTCCAGACGACCTGCCCCGGCGCGGGCGCGACAATGGCCCGGTCCGACCGCTCGCGTGGGAGGACCGTCCACTCCCGCCCCGGATGACGATCCGCTAACACCCCGACGATCGCCGACCACGCCGCCTCGCGGGCCACCCGCGGCATAGCCACCCTTCCGCGCTCGGCGGCGGGGCGGGGCCCGGGCTCAGGCGACGAGCCCGGGAGAAACAGCTGCGAGCCCACCGCCTCGCGCGACGCCTGCCGGGGACGTCGCCGGGAAGGGGCTGACCGCGGCCGCGGCCGCGGGGTCGGCGGTGACGAGACCGGCGTCACGGTCAGGCTTGGTGTGGGTGGTGGATGGCGATCAGGGCGGGCGGTTGGGGGTGTCCGGGGGTGATGAGGACGGCTTGGCCGGTGCTGAGGCGTTTGATGTGGCCGGGGTGGATTACGTATTCGTGGCCGCGGCGGCGGGTGCCCTGACCGGTGGTGGGTGGTTTGAGGAGGCCGTCGTGGGTGTGTTGGGTGGTGATCCAGGTGGGTTTGGTGCCGGCGACGGCGCTGATGAGCTCCGCGGAGTCGGGAACGTTCTGGCGGTGAGCGATGATCGTCTCCACGTTGCCGAGCACCTGATCTCGCAGGGCAGGGTTGGCGGTGGCGGTGAGGTCGGCGAGCTCCTGGGTGGCTAGCAGCAGGCTCATCCCGGCCGAGCGGGCGCGAGCGAAGAGCCGCGTGACGTGCTCGGGTGCCACGGCGGAGAACTCGTCGATGCCCACGACGGTGGGTATCGGGTCGCTCTGCTGGATGGCGGCGAGGCTGATGAGGTCAGTGATGATGGCGGCCGCGAGCATCCCAGCCAGTAGCGGGGTGCAGTCGGCGTCGAGGCGGAAGTAGACGATGTCGCGGCGTCGGATGGCGGCGTGCAGGTCGAGCTGGTTGCCGTTGCTGGGTTCGAGCCACCGGCGGGCGTCTGATTCGGCGAGGATCGACAGGCGGTCGCGGACCCCGGCGAGATCGCGGGTCTGGCGGTCGGTGAGGCAGTCCAGGTAGCGCTGCAGTTCCTGCGCGTGCTGCTCGGGCAGCTGGCGGGAGGTCTGCTCGAGGCGGCGCGGGTCGAGGTGGGCCATGAGGCTCGCCGGGGTCACCGTGACACCGGCGGTGTGCATGGCGCGGACCGTGTGGCCGAGGTAGCGCTGGGCCTGGCGTAGGTAATGGGGCTCGGTGAACGTCTCCCCGGATAGCGCCTTGTCGGCGATCTCGGTGTGCGTGCCGCGGGCGTAGGGGTTGTAGGCCGTCGGGCCCGCCGGGGACCACTCGATGACCGATCGCCCGGCGCGCTGGGCGGCGGCCTGGAGCTCTGTGCTCAGGGTGGGGTCGCCCTTGGGGTCGATGAACACGCAGCCGTGGCCGTGCTCGATCAGCCGCGCGGCGATCCATGCCTCGGTGACCGTCTTGCCAGAGCCTGTCGCCCCCACGATCAACGCGTGAACACCCGACTGATAACCAACCGGCACCCGGGCCGGTTGCCCGGCGGCGTCGCGACCCACGACCAGCAGTCCGTCGCCGACCCAGCCCTCTGTGGCGGTCCGGCGGCTCTCCTGGCGAGCACGCAGCGCCGCGGCGATGCCCAGCCGTGCGGCGGCGGCCTCGGCGTGGTCGGCGCCCTCGGCAAGATCGGCGCGATGCCAGCGAGCACCGAAGAACCCGGCAAAGCAACACGCCGCCAGGCACTCCGCCCCCAGAATCCGGTCGGCGTGAACGATCACCCAGCCCGCGGGCAGCCCGAGAAGCGCCCACGTCCAAAGCAGCCCGCGGCGACGGACCGCTGAGGCCAGCACGAGACCCGTCAGCGCCCCGGTAGGCAACGCCAGCAACAAAGGGCCAAACAGGCCGCTAAGCATGGACACGCCGACCCGCTCTCGCTCGTTCCGATAACTCGTCGTCGCGCTCCAGCGGGAGCACACAGATGGTGTCGGCCGACCCCGTCTCGTCGATCGCGCGACGCAACGCCCGCTCCGCAGCCGGCGCGGCCAGGTACACCACCCGGCCCACATGCCGCGCCCGCGCCCACCCCCGACAGATCGCCGCCAGACGCCGAGGTGCCTTGACCGAGAGCTCGAGCTCAAACGCCACCACCTGCCCGTCCGGGGCGAGCAGAGTCAGATCGGGCCGATGAAGAGCCGATCTGCCATCGCCAAGCTCACCCACCACCGTCGAGCCCAACCGCTCACCCGAAAGCATCTCCTCCCAGCGCAGCTCCCGCTCACTGAGAATCCTCCACCCCGGAAGATCGCCTTGGAGAACCACCGCCGCCGTCGTGACCTGCCAGGCGTGGGCAAAGCCCGCCGGTCCCACGCGATAGACACCCAGGTGCTCAAGCCCCTGCCAGCGCAGCCCACGCGACGTCGCCACATACAAACCCGGACGGCGATGCAGCAACACCCGCTGCTCCAACATCCCATCCAGCGTCAGGCTCGCCAGGCGGGCGTAGGTCCAGCTGCGGCCCATGCCGAACCTGGCCATCACGTGCTCCGCACCGGCAGCACCAAGACCACCGATCCACCCCACCAGCCGGGCATCGTGCTCGGTCAACACCATGGCCACCGACACGCGCGGTCTGTCCACATGGTCCCTACTCCGTAACCGCGGCCCCTCCGGGACGGATCACCTTGGGCCCGAGCACGAACCGGCGGGCTCTAATCAGGTGGGAACCGGCGCTGCTAGAGCCAGGGTCGCCGCCGGTGGGCGCTCGCCCAGGCGGGCGCCCCGACCGTGGGAGGCCGCCGGCGGGGGGTGGGCCGCACGGTGGTGTAGCCCAGCGCCAGCACCAGCGCCATCAGCGCCAGCGAACCGCCGTAGAGGGCGCCCTGACTCCACGCGGATGCCTGGTGGTGCCCGTGAACGACGGTGAAGGAGGCCGTCGGCCGCGTGCGGTCGCGGCGAGTCATGGCAGCGCCGGTCGGACCGTACGGAGCGCTTCCCGTGTCCACGCTGGATTGCTCAGAGCCACCCTCCGCCTCCGCCCCGCTCTCCTCGCTCTTGGCGGCGGCGGGCTGTTTGGCCTTGGCCTCGCGACGTGCTCCGCCCGGGGGTGCCGGGTTGATCGGTGGTGCCGGTGGCGGGACGACGCCGGACGGCGGGGCGAAGCCGACGCTCTGGGGCGAGACGGATATCGAGAGAGCCGTGGGGGCCTGGGAGGCCGGGGGTGCCGGGGGCGGCGCCCCCGCGGGCGGTGGGGGCGCGGCGGGTGGTGGGGTGCTCAGTGGCGGCAACCCGGGCAGCCCTGGGAGCTGGGGCAGGGTAGGCGTGCCTACGACCGGCGGGGCCGGCGGTGGCGCTGAGGGTGGCAGCGGGGGGCTGGTGGCGGCGATCGCAGCGACGTGGACCTGGGGGACCACCGACAAGGCAGGCGTGACGACTCGCGCCGGCGGAATCGGCACGAAGCTGCGCCGGGGCTCGAAGACCAGAGGCCAGGACGCGGCCTTGCCCCCTACCGAGAGGAGGCCGATCGCGTAGACGCGGGGATGATTGCCCTTGCCGGTGACGATCCTCCCGGTCTGCTGACCGTTGTTGGCGGGGTCAAGCTGAGCGACGGACGGGTCAAGCTCGGTGTAATGGGTCGGGCAACCGCAGTCCTTGGGTAGCCAAGGACGCTGGGGGTCAGCCTGGACGAGGTCATAGCGGTGGGTGATCGCCGGGCCGTTGATCTGGTCGTAGGAGATTGGCGCGTCTGCGCCGACGGCTTCGCGTCCGTAGCCCTTCAGCGTCATGTGCTGACCCGGCCTGATGACGTGCGCGGCGGCCTGGATGCCGACCCAGTCAAACACGGGGCGCTGCTCGACGATTGTGCAACGCGGATCGCCTGATTTGTCCAAACGGGCGGTGGTGTAGCCATGCCAGAACCCCTGGGCCGCGGTCCCACTCGCGGTGCCATCAGGACCAAAGCGCCCGCCGGCCGAGGATGCCACGATATTCGGCATGACCCCGGTTGAGTTGTCCCCCGAGCCCACGCACTGCGCCCCGGGCGTCGGCGCCGCGGTGGACTGCAGGCTGCTCGCGAGTTGACTGGCCTGGTCGGGTGGGGCCGGGGCACCCGGCGCGGCACCGGCCGCCTGGCTGCAACCCGTCGTCCCCGCCGCCGGAACACTCCCCGGCTCGGGGTAGTCAGCCCCCGCACACGGCGAGTGAAGGCCCGTGCCGGTGTTCCAGAACAAGCCGTTCCACCCCAGACGGCCCGAAACCACGAGGTTGACATGGTCCTTGAGCAGGATCTGCTCAACGCTTGCAGAGTCTGTCAGCGTGTCGGTGCCATTGCCAGGGCCGTAGGAATACGACGGCGTCTCAGACACCACGACCGCCTGCTCACCAGCGTCTCTGGATGACAACGTTTTATCCAGCCACGTCAGCTGCTCCTCCGCGGGCTGCTGAGCGGCAGCAGACCCAGACAACGTCTTCAACGAAGAGTCGACGAACACCACCCGTGCGACATTCCTGCTGCCCTGCTTGACATCGAAGGCGTAATGAGTGTTCGCGCCACCGGTCATCGACGAAGCCGGGGTTCCCGACGTCAGCGGACTGACCGTCGAACCGGCCACATCGCCAGACCCTCCGCCACCCCACGGCGCCGGCATCCCAGCGAACGCTTGGCGCCAGGCAAAGCTCGACCCCGTACGCTGACCACCGGTTCCCTGGCAGGCCGCGAACTGGAGCGGGTCACACGCCTGCGTCGAGGAGAGGTCCTGCCCGCCCAGTGCCCCGAACAGGGTCATCCCCGCTTCGGTCAGGCGGCTTGCGATCAGCTGGGTCCAGTTGTGGTGACTGATGCTCGCGTCGGTCTCGCTCTTCTGACCCAGCGTCGCACCTTGTGTGCCCTGACCGGCATTGTCGTTGACGTCCCCCGTGAAAAGGGACAGCAGCGGAGCATCGCCATGCGCTGTGGCGGTGAGCTGGTCGACGATCCGAGCCGCAACGAGTTCGTTGAAGTTGGTCGCGCCGGTCATCTCCGGGCACGGACTCCCGGCCCGGCACTCAGACTTGCCGAACGCCGCCAGGCGCAACTCACCCGGACGTGGCACCGGGGTGTCCGGCAGCGGCTGAGCGCGGCCGACGCCGCCGTCCAGCAGCGGCTCGGACGGGTCGCTCGAATAGTGAAAGATCGCCTGGGGAGCGGGGCTGCGATTGCGCGACTCGCCGCTGACCTGTTGGACAGCCCAAGCCTCGACCTGTCCGTCCTTGACGCCTGGCAGGACCCCTACGCCGACGACATGACTGCCACTGGCATCGCTGAAGCCGAAGTCAAGGCCGCCGAAACGGTCGCCTGGGCGGGCGATCTCGAGCCGTGAGCCGGTCGCGGTGATGATCAACCCGTTCTCGCCGCCGATCAGCGCCCCGTTGCCCGCGCCGAGCGGAAGTGCCACCGAGTGAAGATTGTCGCGAAAGCGGGTGCTGAGTCGCCTCCAGGGATGATCCCCGTCGCCGGTGCGCAGGAGGACCAGGCCCCGGTCCCCGACAGCGTAGCCGTGACCGCCGGCGTCGATGGCAACTCCGTGCAGCGCGAGCGAACTGCCGTCGCTGGTCAGCGCCAGCACGTCGCCGTCGACGTTGAGGTTCTCCTGGGTCCAGTCCCAGGCCGAACCCGAGAGCTTCCCGGCGAAGACATCACCCTTGTCTGTCGTCAGCCACGCGCGATCCGCCCTCGGGTAGGAGATGCCCGTGATCGTCGCGCTGGCCGCCGCGGGCGGCCGGTCGACGGACTGAAAGCTGCCGCCCGCCGGGCGCCACAGGAGCGTGCGGGCGTCGCCACCGACCAGCGTGGAGCCGTCGGGAGCGATCGCGGCCGCGCGCAGCTCGCGAGTGGTCCCGCAGACGCCTGTCGCACCCGTGGCGCATAGCTGACCGGCGGCGGGATTCAGCGCAGCAAATCCTGGGCCTACATCAGCGATCCGGCCTCCCCGGCCGACGACGACGCCACGCCCGTCTGGGCCGACGGCGACCGCGTCGGCCTGGGAGGCGGAGGTCACGATCGAGCCGGGATCCCAGCCTGGTATCCGCATGCGGTCCCAGCCCGTCACGCGGTCATAGCGATACACGGCCGAAGAGTTGGTGGTGACCCAGAAGGATCCGTCTCCGGCCCCGGCACCGGACGTGATCTCCTCACGCACGGGATGGGCAAGATCGCTGAAGATCGGCTTGTGAACGTGCGGGGTGTAGTGATAGAAAAAGCCGTGCGGTCGTGTCGTGCCGGTGCCGGTGACCGCGGCCCAGAGCCCTCCCTGCGCGTCGGGCGCGATCGCCTGCAGGAGCGCCTCGGTATTGCTCGCAAAGGTGTCCTTTGCCAGCTCAAAGGGCGCGCCGAGGACCTTCCAGCGCTGGTCTGCCGGGCTGAAGGTCAGCAGCGGATGCTTGCCCTGACCGGCGTTGTTGAGCTCGGTGCCGATGAAGGCGGGGCCGTCGCAGTTCTTGGCGGGCAGCGTGACCTGCGGTATTCCGTACTGGGTGTCCAGGCCGGGATCGGTGAGATAGTCGCCCGCGGCGTCGCCGGCCGCCTGCCATGTTTGCCAGCCGGTGTCGGGCTTGAGGCGCAGCAGCGGGGCGGGCGGCGGGCCCGGGGTTCGCTTGTTGGTCACCCCGCGTGAGGAGGCGCCGAAGAAGCCGCCGGCCCAGCCGCAGTAGTCCCCGTTTGATTGGCGCGCCACGGCAAGTGACTCGACGACTCCTTGATCTGCGGCGTTGGTCGATGCCAGGCAGGCGTGGGTGGTCGGATCGTGAGACTGGCAGCCGGGATCTAGCCCGGCTGGCTTGCCGGCGTCGCCGGCTCCGTCGCTCCAGGCCGCTGACCCACGGTCGTGGTAGATGATCACCGGAAAGGACTGTCCCGTCACGATCGTCGTCACGACGGTACCGCTCGTCGAAGCGGGTTGGCGGTATCCATAGAGGTAGACGCGATCACCGACGGCGGTGAGGTGTGGGTGAAGGATGCCCGCCAGCCGCGGCGCGCTGGGGTTATCGCCGCAGAGCGCGGGCTCGTTGGCGCAGTTCACCCAGCCGTGGCCGGCGCCGCCATCCTGCGGTCGCTGCCCGTCGAAGTGAAATACGATGCCGGGGGTGCTGTTATACGGGACGTCCTGGATCGCCCAGCCGTCGTTGGGAGCGCCAAAGGCGATGCTCGATAGCGGCAGCTCACCGGGCGGGATGTTGAGCTGCGCCGTTCCGCTCGTATCGAGTGTCCACATGCCAGCGTGAAGGCGCAGCAGCGCCGGTCGACCGGCCTCGTCGCCCGGACCCTTGTAGGCGCTGGTGGCGGCGATGGCCTCGAAGTCGTTGGCCCTGGAGGCGTCGGGGCCGTTCTCCATCGGGATGCGGGTCGCCGTCCTGATCTTGACGTGGCTGCCACTGGGGTCAGTGGCGTCAGCGAGCGGGGCGAGCGAGCCGCACGCGCGGTCAGCGGCAAGCTGGCCCGAGACGCCGGTCGGGTTACACTCGCTCCAGCGCGAGCCGTCGTAGTGGTCAAGGAACATCTGCTCGTGGAGTCGCAGGTCGAGCACCCCGGGACCGTAGGCCCAGCCCTCGGACCCGTCACGGCTCATCACGATCCCCGCCACATCGTGGGTAATCCCCCCGTTGCCGGTGGGGTCGGCCGCGCCGGCTGGGACCCATTGCGCAGCTGAGATCTGAGCCAGCGGCTGGGACGCCAGCGCGGGAACCGCTCCAACCTGTCCTGCGGCGGACGGTGTGAGCCCGTCATAGGCGGACCGATCGGAGAGATTCGCCCCCGACGATGAGCCGAGCGTGGGCTGCGCCGGCTCGGCGGACAGTCCCGCAGACGAGTTGCCGCCGAGCCGCTCTATCGCCCCTTTGTCACCCACAGCCCAGCCGATACCGGTGCTCCCGATCAGCGCGAACGAGTTCAACTGGTAGGACGACAGGCCGATCAGCGACTGCGAGGTCACCTGCTTGGTCGCGCCGGGATCGGCCTGGCAGCCAGCCGGATTGCTGGGCGCCGAGACCCCGAAGAGGGACCCGGGCGGACAGCGGGCCGGGTTGGGCACGGTCGCCGAGGATGCCGTAGTCGTGTAAGCAACGCCCTGCCCGGTCGTGGTGAGCTCACCAACGCCCCAGTCGATCACGCCATCGGGGTCGGCCGATCCAGCCGCCGCGGCAGGAGGTTGGCCTTGGCGAAACAGGCCAGCGCTGCGAGGGCTGGTCACGTCGCCGTCGCCGCTGTTCAACCGCACGCTGCTCAGATTTGGATCGAGCGTCTCCTTGAGCAGGCTCCCGGTGGCGTCCTGCTCAGAGGTCGTCGGCAAGATGTTCCCGCTCAGGGGACTCATCTGACCAAACGGAGCAAAAACTGTGGCCGTCTGTGGATTCGATGACGGCGTCAGGATGCGCCCGAAGATACGCGAGGCTGGCTCCCGCAACGGGTCGGCGGGACTTCCCGTCGCCTGCGAGGGGCCACCCGGCGTTGCGATCACAGACAGCAGCGGAGCTCCGCCCGCGTCCACCAGCGGCGTCGCGATCGCGGCGTAGTAGCTGTCGGGGTAGGACTGCTTGGGACTCGCCGAACGGTAGCCATCGGCGATCACGGCCACCCCACTGAACGGGTCCCCATTGGCCCCGACGTCCCCGTGTCCGCTCCCGGGGTCGTTCTCAACCAGGCGGGTATACCACCGGGTGCCGTCGAAGACGATCGCCTTCGGCACGTTGAGCGTCGGGTGAGATGCGACCGGGTCGTTGGAGAGAGCCGGGGGCGTCGAAAGGTCGGCCTCAGGCGGATCGGTCGCGTTGGCGCAGCAACCTGCGGTCAGCGCGACGATGCGGGTCACCTTCACGTTTCCGTACTGAACACTGGGAGGCACGAAGACGAAGCTGCGCACACGGAAGCGGAAACCATCGGCGTTATCGAGCTCTGACTCCGGGCTGCGCGTGGCCGCATGCGCGCCGCCGGTGACCGGCTTGACGAACCGCGCCCCGCCGACGTCGTAGGTCCAGATCTGCTGAAAGCCTCCGGCGACACACACCCCCTGAGCGCCATCGCCCGCCCTCGGGCAAGCAACGGCCGACAGACCACGCATCGGATTGCCGTGCCCGTCATCACGCGGCAACTGGGCGGTGATCTCAGTCCATACCCCGCCGCGATACAACCAGGCACGCGCGTGACCGGCAACATCATTGGCCGCCGTCGAAGGATCCTGCTCACGGCGCGGGTACTGCCCGTCCCCCCCTACCGCCAGCGCCTCCCCCGGCCCGATCCACGTCACCGCACCGATGAACCCAGGCCGGTCCGCCCCCGGGCTCGACAGCTCAGGACCGTAGACCTCCCGCCACCGCGGGCCCTCACCGAGCCTGTCGGTGTACTGATAGATCACCGGCACCCGACCGCCCTGCCCCGGCGGAGCGGCCTGGTCACACTTACCCGCGTTGACATCATCCAACGACCGGTTCGGGTCCGCGCAAATCGCCCCGACGGCAAAACCATTCTTCTGATTGCGAAAACTGGTGCTGTACAGATCCGCCGCAACCTTCGTGGGCGAGACCTTCGGGTCATACTTCGGCGAAACCTGCTGCGGGAACACCGCCCCACCGAACTGCTGCCACTGATCCGAAGACTTGGGCACCGGCGTGGCCTCGGTATCGCAGGGCGCCACACTCGGACAAGACGGTGCGGCCGTGGGGTCAGCCGCCACAGCGGAGGCCGCAACGATCACCGACAGCAGCGCCAGCAGCCCAAGCGCCACCGCCAGCCGGCGAGGCGCGCGGACGCGAGGGCCAACATCGAGCGAGAACCGGTGATCCTCGGCCCTTGGCGGTCTGCCCGTCATACGGCCAAGAACACATCCGCGTCCCAGAGTGGGACAGCTAATCGCCTCCTGTGTCCAGGCGGGCGGGTCGCCGCGACCCGGACAGCGTCCCCGTCAGCCCGTGGGGCCTGACGAGACCAGGCAGAAGCGGCGGATCCTGACCACCCGCGCCGGGCGCGGCAGCAGACGCGAACCCGAGTGCCCCGAGCGCTTGGGAGCGCGACCGATCGCGGTCAGACGGTCGCGCAGGAAGCCAAGACCCCGCGCGTGGATCTTCCTCACGTTGTCCGGGGTGAGGCTGAGGATCTGTGCGGCCTCGGCCGTGGACACCCCGGCGACGTAGCGCAGGAACAGGACCTGGCGCTGCGCGAGCGGCAGACGCTCGACGAACAGGTGAAGCTCGTGGTCGGTGACCCAGCTCAGCGCACTTGGGTCCCACTCGTCCCCGCCGGTTGGCACGCTCGCGGGCACGTCGGCGACGTCGTACTCGACCTCGGTGATGCGCCGGCTGGTGCGCAGCTGGTTCAGTGCATGGTTGCGCGCGATCACGAACAGCCACGCGCGAAACGGGCTGGAGCCCAGCTTGAAGTCCGCGAGCCCCTCGAGCACCTTGATGAACACCTGCTGCGTCGCGTCCTCGGCCTCAAGCGGATTGTTGAAGATCAGGCGCAGATAGCTGTAGAGCCGATCGAAGTAGCGCATGTAGAGCACCGCGATCTCGTCGCGGTCACCGGCCTGTATGCGCGCCACCAGACGCGCCGTATCGAGATCCTCCAGCTGGCGCGTAGATGGCTCCACCCGCTCGGCGAACACCAGCCTCTCGCCGTAGGGCCGCGCCCGGCGCGGCAAGGGGGGCGCCGGCACCCGCAGCAACGTGGCGCGACGCTCGCCCGCACGCCGGCCGTCGCGGCTGTGAATCACGCGCCGCTCCGGCCCCTGGCGCGCAGACTCCTGTGTATCGGGCCGCCGCCGGTCCGAGCCTGAGCGCCGGTCGAGCGAGCGGCGCTGCACGATCACCTCGACCGTCGGATCGTCGCTGAAATGACGCCGCAGCAGCTCATGCAGCTTGGGCGCCAGGTCACGCGGGACCAGGCAATAGGTCACCGCAATAGACCGCTCAGTGTCCTCTCCCCCGCCGCGCATCCCGGGCGATCCTACGCCGGTCGCCCGGACGCCGCAACCACATAGCACGCTCGAGCTCCTCCGCCCGTCGCTCTATGCCCGCCGGAGGCGGGGCGATGTCAGACGTACTCGTCCGTCACGGCGCCCGGGCTCCGGCCGCGCCCGTCCGCTTGACCGCATTGGCGCTGCCAGCGCGCGCCCCACAGCCTCAATGCCTGGAACAGCTGACCTTCCGGGACAGGGGATCTTGGCCCCGGGCAGGAGCTGGCCAGCTTAGGTGGAGAGCCCCCGCGGCTAGCGCCAGGGGCGGCGCCGTTGAGCGCGTGCCCAGGCGGGCGCCCCGACCGTGGGACGCCGCCGGCGGGGGGTGGGTCGCACCGTGGTGTAGCCCAGCGCCAGCACCAGTGCCATCAGGGCCAACGAGCCACCGTAGAGGGCGCCCTGGCCCCACGCGGATGGGTGGGAGTGGGCGGCGGTGAGGAAGGTGAATGACGGTCCGAGCTTGGCGCGGTCGCGGCGCGTCATCTGGGCGCCGTCGGGCGTGCGCCCGCCGGTAGCGGTATCTCCACCGGACTGCTGGATATCTGATGCCTCCTCGCTGCTGCCCTCTGCCGACTTGGCGGCCGCGGGCTGCTTGGCCTTGGCCTCGCGCCGGGCTCCGCCGGGGGGTGCCGGGTTGATCGGGGGTGCCGGGGGCGGGACGACGCCAGAGGGTGGCGCGAACCCGACCGACTGGGGGGACACAGAGATCGACAGGGCCGACGGGGCCTGGGAAGCCGGCGGTGCGGGGGGTGGCGCCCCGGCGGGCGGGGGTGGCGCCGCCGGGGGCGGGGAGTTCAAAGGTGGCAGTCCGGGCAGGCCGGGCAGCTGGGGCAGGGTGGGGGTGCCGACGCTCGGCGGGGCGGGCGGGGGTGCTGAGGGTGGCGGTGGCGGTGAGGTGGCAGCGATCGCGGCGACATGGACCTGCGGCGGTACGGGCGCCGGTGGCAGGCTGGTGACCAGGGGCGGGACAGCAACGAAGCTGCGACGCGGATCAAAGACCAGCGGCCACGACGCCGCCTTGTCGCCCACTGAGAGCAGGCCGATCGCGTAGACCCGGGGGTGGTTGCCACGGCCTGTCGTGACCGCCCCCGTGACCGGGTTGACCTGTCCGATCGAGGTGTCCGACAGCTCGCAATACCCGGACGGGTTCCCCGGTGTCTTTTGACAACTGGTCGCGGGCAGATACGGTCGCTGCGCGTCAGCCTTGAGCAGGTCATAACGATGCGTGATCGCCGGCCCGTTGATCGCGTCGTATTGCGCTGGGAGGTCGACCCCGACCGGCTCGCGACCATAACCTTTCAGGGTGACGTGCTGACCGGGCTTGAGAACATGCGCAGCCGCCTGGATCCCCACCCAGTCAAACACCGCGCGCTGCTCGACGATCATGCACCGCGGGTCGCCGCTCTTATCCAGGCGAACGATCGAGTAGCCGTGCCAGAAACCCTGACGATCGGCTGAGCCCTGTGCCTGCCCGTCAGGGCCGAACTTCCCACCCGCTGAGGAAGAGACAACGGTCGGCCAGAACCCCGCCTGGTTATCACCGCTGCCGCTGCACCCCGCCGGCGGCGCCGGAGCGGCCGCGGCGGTCAACGCGCCCGCCAACTGACTGGCCGCGTCCGGTGTTGTCGGTACCCCCGATCCGGATGTGGCGCCGCATTGTGGTGGTGCTGCCCCCCCGGCTGGGAGCTTGGTCGCGTCCGGGTAGTCCTCGCCCGCACACGGCGTATGCAGGCCCGGTGTCGTCGTCCAGTACAGCCCGTTCCATCCCAGACGCCCCGAGATCACGGCGTTGACGTGATCCTTGAGCAGGATCGCCTCAAACGCCGCGCCATCGGTCTGCGTGTCAGTCCCCGCACCGGGACCATACGAATAAGCCGGTGTCTCAGACACCACCACCGCCTGCTCGCCTGCCGCGCGCCCCGCGAGCGTGTCATCCAGCCACTTCAGCTGAGACTCCGCGGGATTCTGTAGTGCGTCGTGACCACCGAGCGTTCTCAAAGACGTGTCGACGAACACCACCCTGGCCACCGGCTTATCGCCCCTGACCATGTCAAACGCGTAATGCGTATGCGCGCCCGCAGCCGCACCCTGGCCCTCCGTCCCCGTAGTCGCCACAGGACGGTAGGACACTCCGCCGAAATCAGCCGGCGACCGATTCGCCGAACCATCCCCAAGTGTCGGCGCACCCCATGGCAGGGGCATCCCGGCAAACGAACCACGCCAACCCAGATTCGTCCCGGCATTGGCCTGCGCCGGGCAAGCCGGGAGGCTTGAGCTGCACGGAGGCCGGGAAAGATCCTGACCACCGAGGGCCGAGAACACTGGTAGCCCGCTGACTTTCAAGCGCAGATAGACCTGCTCAAGCCAACGGTGATGCGCGTTATCGGGATCGGGGGGACTGGCGAGCTTTCCAGCGGAGGCGTGGCGGCCCGCGGAGTCACTGACATCACCGGTATAAACCCCGACGGCTGGCCCGCCGGGCCGCTGCTCCCTGGTGGCGATGTCCTCGGCCACCCGACGGTGGACGAGGTCGTTGAAGAGATTGCTGCCGGTGACCTCGGGGCACGACGCGGCCGGAACCTGACATTCAGACTTGCCAAACGCGGCCAGGGCCAACTCCCCGGGCCGCGCAACCGGGCTGTCGGCCAAGGGCGTAACGCGGACGTCGGGGTTGAGTAACGGCTCGCGGAGATCGCTTGAGTAATGCAGCACGGCGACCGGAGTGGGGGAACGTGCGCCGTTCTGGCCTCCGGTTTCGGGCGCCTGCATGGCCGCCCAGGCTTCGACCTCGCGGGGCCCGGGGCCCGGCAGAACGCCCACGCCAACGATCCTGGCGGTGTGCGCGGGCGAGTTTGAGTTCACCAGTCCGTCATAGGGATCCGGCTGTCGACTCACCGTGAAGCGTCCGTTTTGGAACGTGAGGATGAGGCCGTTGCCAGCACCGACCAGCGCACCCGGACCGCCCCCGGTGGGTAGGGCCACCGAGGTGAAGTTGTCCAAAAAGCCGGTCTGCAGGCGGCGCCACGCGTGGGCGCCCGAGCCAGTTCGTTCAAGCAGCACGCCGCGGTCACCGACGGCAAAGCCGTGCCCAGAGCCGTCGATGGCTATTGCTCGCAGACCCTCGGCCCCACGCCCCCCACGGGACGTGAGGAGTTGCCCAGTGTCGTTGACGTTCTCGGCCGGACCCCACTGCCACCTGCCGCTCGTTAGTTGACCGGCGAACACCTGACCGGTATCGGTGATCAGCCAGGCCCGGTCGGGCGCGGGCAGGGAGATCCCGGTGACCCGGGCGCTCGCCGATGCCTGTGGTGGAGGAATCGGGCGAAACTCCCCTCCGGCCTGGCGCCACAGCAACGCCCGGCGATCCCCCCCGACCAGCGCCGACCCGTCGGGGGCGACCGCGGCCGCGCGTAAGTCACTCGAGGTGCCGCAGGCACCGCCCGCCTGACAAGCCGAGCCCACGACCCCCGCTGCCGCGTCCAGCACGGCCTGGCCGGGCGAGAGGTCGGCGATTCGTCCCGCTTTACCAACCACGACGCCGCGCCCATCCAGCCCGACGGCGATCGCGCTCGCCTCAGAGGCCGACGTCACGATCTTCCCGGGATCCCAGCCTGGCACATTGACGCGGGCCCACCCGGTGACACGATCATGGCGATACACGACACCGGAATGGGTGGCAATCCAGAAACTGCCGTCGCCACCGGCAGCGCCGGCCGTCATCTCCTCGCGCACCGGGTGCGGTACCTCGGCGAACACAGGCTGGGGCACGCGGCGCGTGTAGTGATAGAAGATTTCGGGCCTTGCCACGTAGGCGCCCGAGCTGTCAAAGGCGCCAAAGCTGACCACGCTGCGCACCGCTACCCACGCGCCGCCCTGGTTGTCCGGGGCCATCGCATTGATCATCACCTCGGCTGCCTGATGGCCCTGCTGGAAGGCGCTAAATGGTGTTGACGAGGACGTCCAGCGCCCTGCGAACTCCAGGATAGGTTGATTGCTCACATCCTGCCCGGAGGTCAGTCCGGGAGCGAGTAGAGCGGAGACCGATGCATCGGGGGTATCGAGAGTCACGAGGCCCGCAGGCCAGCCAGACGTCGACGGGTAGGGCAGATAGTCACTCGAAGCGTCACTGGCTGTCCACGGCTTCCAAACGCCGTCACTACCAAGCCGCAGCAGAGATGCCCCCGCGGCGCCGGCACTGGACGGGTTGCTAGCGATCGTCGCCGCACCGGACACCATCGCCCAGCCTCGATGACGATCTCCCTCCCCGATCACCGACAGGGCGGTGATCTCCCCGCTCGTCGCGCCTGGATTATCCGCCGTCCACTGGCCACCCGGGTCTAGGTGCAGTAACCAGGGCGTCGGGGGAGTGGCGGTCAGACCGGTGCCGCTGGTCGGACGCAGACCACCGTAAAGGTACAGGCGTCCTCCGGCGAGAGCCACATGGGAGCTGCTGAGCAGCGTGTTGTTCGCCGGATCGGTTGGGCTGATCAGACTGGCCGGGCCGCGACAGTCGGTCTCGGGAGAGTCGTCGCATAGCCTCCAGCGGTGATCTCTGCCGTAGTGGTAGACGGAGTGCCTGACGGCGTCGACGATCCAACCGTCGTCCGGTCCACTGAAAGCTAAGGTTGACCCGGTTAGCACCAATCCGCCGACAAAGGTTCCCACGGGATCGATCTCTCGCATGGCCTGCCGATCGACTGACCACCGCCCACTGCGATAGCGCAAGATCGCGTACCGCGTACCGTTGGCCGCACCGGCATCGGCCAACGCCGTTCCGATGGCCACAACCTCAAAATCGTTTGCCCGCGCTGGATCGCCCGCATTCTCCATAGGCACGCGCGCGGCGGCAACGATCTTCACCTGCGGCCCGAGATTCCCCGCGGTTGAGTCGCCCTGCGGGTTATGGCGCAGGGCGGAGAGCCCGCTGCACGCAGGGTCGGCTGGAACTACCCCTGAGATGCCGTCGATGTCACAGTTCTGCCAGGTTGAGCCGTTGAAGTGATAAAGCGTGGTCGCACTGGTGGGGTCGGCGCCTGCGTCGGCGTTAGACACGTTGGGCGTAGAGCCGAGGGCCCAGCCCTCGGCACCATCACGGCTCATGACGATGGTTCTCACGTCAGCACTGGGTAGCGAATTTCGACGCGCGGGCTCCGGGACACCTCCCGGGACCACCTGCGGCTGGGTGAGTTGTCGAAGGGGCTGGCTGAGGAGTGCTGGCACGGTGCCCGGGAGACTCGAGCTGGGAGGAACGGCGAAAGCGTCGTAAGCACCAGAGTCAGGCAGCGACCCCGGGTCACGCGCTCCCAGTACGGGCGCTCCAGCATTCGAGCCTCCGGCAGACGACGCCTGATCAGCACCTCCGCCCAGCTCATCGATCGCGCCTCTGTCGCCGACGGCCCAGCCAACGCCGGTATCGGGCTCATAGATGTAGCCGTTGAGGGCGTACGACGGAAGATTGAAGAGAGATGGCGGGGCTTGCGTGCCCTTTGGATCCGGTTGGCAGCCGGTGGGGGGTACGCCCGGGTTAGGCGAACAGGCGACCGGTCGAGGGAGCGGGTCCGCGAAAGGACCATTTGAGTAGGTCGCGTTGGTCGTGGTGTAGGCGACGCCCTGACCGGTAGTCGTCCATTGTCCCACCGCCCAGTCGAGCGTGTGATCCGGCCCCGTAGGCGCACCCCCGAGCTGAGTCGGATCGGCGGGTCCGGCCACGTCGCCATCACCTGCTACCAGTCGAAGCGGAGACAGCGCGTGTGACGATTCCAGTAAAAGGTCGCTGTTTCCCCCGGGATTGGCGGTGTAGAGCGGAAGGCCGAGTGCGTTGCCGACTGGGTCTGGAACGTAGGACGGCGAGGCGGGCAGCAGTAGTCCTCTGACCACCCGGGAGGCCGGCTCCACGCCTGGCGCTGACGGCTGGCCTCCAGGGGCCGCCACCAGAGAGAGCTCCTGGCCGTTCGAAGCTGACGTCAAAAGAGCGCCAAAATAGCTGTCGGGCAGGGTCTGGGTATGCTCGGTTCCACCTCGGGAGTCAAAGAGCGTACGGACATACCAGCTCTGACCGTCATAGAGCAAGACTCGCCCCGTGTTCTTCGTCGGGTCGGCCTGATGAGTGGCCGGGTCGACGTAGCAGCAGCCGCTCGTGAGGGCAACAGCCATCGCGGGCGGCGCTTTCTCCCCGGGCGCAAAGCGCACAGAGCGCACGCGAAAGCGCCACTCGCCGGCGCGGTCGACATCGGTGGAGGTGTCGTTGTAGCCGTGAGCGTCGAAGCGGTCGCCCTTCCACATCCATAGCTGACGCAGGCCACCGGCAGCACACAGCCCGTTGTCGCCCTCGCGTGGTGAGCAGTCAAGGGCGGTCATGCCACGCATCCCCGCTGGCAAAACCCCGCAGGAGGAGCCTGCCCCCAGCTCGCACCACGACCCGGCGCTGTAGAGCCAAGCCCGGGCCATCCCGGCCTGATCGGGCTGATCAGAGGGCTGCTCACGGCGCGGATACGTGCCGTCGCCACCGACGGCCAGGACACGGCCGTCGGGCAGGTAGGCGATCGCGCCGACAAAACCGACTGGGTGCGCCGGATCGCGCGAGGGCAGAGCGACCTTGCTCCACGACGGCGGCTGACCCGGAGCGGCGGTGTAGTGATAGATCACCGGCACCCGGGGACACGTATCGGTGTTCGTCGCGCCCTCCTGGCAGACCGCCCCGCCGGCATACCCGTCACCGCCGCCGTTGAAGGAGACCCTGAAGAAATCGACGGTCACCGGGACGATCGGGCTACCGCCGCTGTCTTTGATCGGAGCGTCCGGAGACCCGAACGGGGCACCGGCGACCTGACGCCAGCCCGCCTTGGCACCATCCGAAGGCTGGGGCGTAGCCGCGCTGTCAGGCGGGGCGGGGGTCGAGGCACCGACCGCGACCGCCGCGGAGACAAGCACGAGCCCGAGCACGCCGAACCCGCTGAGCAGCCTGATCCGCCCCGGGATCCGTACGATCGCGCGACGAGCGCGGAGCTCTGATCGACCCATACATCAGGACAACGAACCGGCCACCGGATTTAGGCCATCGAATTTTCCCTACCCCGCGACCCGGCGCGACGAGTGGCCCGCCCGCCCCGCCGGCGAGCTCAGGGCAGCAGCGAGTAGCGGCGCGCGCGGATGACGACCAGCAGCGTGGGGCGCCGCCGCCAGGACGCCGGGCGACGCGACAGCGGCGCCCGGCTGCGCGCGCCGACGGAGGTCAGGCGGGCGCGCAGGAAGCTGACCGCGCGCTGCTGGATCTTACGGACCTCATTGGGCGAGCGCTCGAGGATGGCGCCGATCTCCCCGTAGCCGAGGTCAAGCATGTAGCGCAGCATGAGGACTTGGCGCTGGACGAGCGGAAGGCGCTCGATGAAGAGCAGCAGGTCACGATCGGTGATCTGGCCGAGAACGGCGTTGAACTCCCCCATCGAAGCGGGGTCGGCCTCCAGGGAGCGCATGTGCTCGTGGGGATCGACGAGGTCGAGCTTGCTCATGCTGCGCAGGCGATCGACGCACAGGTTACGGACGATCGTGAACAGCCAGGCGCGAAACGGCGCACCGCGACGCTCGTAGCGGGCAATCCCAGACAGCAGGTTGAGGAAGACCTGCTGAGTCGTGTCCTCGGTCTCGTGCGGGTCGCGGAGCAGCATCTGGACGTGCGCGTAGACGCGGTCGAAGTAGCGCAGGTAGAGGAGCTCGAAGGCGTCGCGGTCCCCTGACTGGATGCGCGTGACCAGCCGACCGGTGTCATCGTCCTCGCGCTGTTCGCTGGTCAGCGTCACCGTCTCGACGAAGGACAGGTGCTCCACGTGGGCGCGCGCCCTACGCGGGAGCGACGGCACCGCCACGGCGAACGCCGCCGCGCGCTGCTCGCCGATCCGGCGGCCGTCGGCGTTACGGATCAGTCGACGATCAGCCGCGACCGGGAGGTCGCCCTGGCGCCGGTCGGCCCCACAGCGCCGGTCGGTGACTCGCCGCTGCACGATGACCTCGATCCCCGGCTGTTCGGCGAAATGCCGGCGCAGATGGTCGTACAATCTGGGCGCGAGGCTGCGCGGGACCAGGCAATAGACGACCGGACGCTCCCCCGCGTCCACCTTTGCCCCCGCTGGCATCGTGCGATCGTACGGGGGCAGTGGAGGATTCTCAAGCGGGGTGTCTTGACCGCGTTGGCGTGACCGGCGCGCACCCCACCCTGCGTCTCCCGGGGACCAGGCATCGAGGATGGTGAAGAACCCGCTGCTAGCGCCAGGGTCGCCGCCGGTGGGCGCGTGCCCAGGCGGGCGCCCCGACGGTGGGAGGCCGCCGGCGGGGGGTGGGTCGCACGGTGGTATAGCCCAACGCCAGCACCAGCGCCATCAGCGTCAGCGAACCACCGTATAGGGCGCCCTGGCTCCATGCGGAAGCCTGGTGTTGCCCGCGAACCACCGTGAAGGAGGCCGCCGGTCGCGTGCGGTCACGCCGAGTCATGGCGGCGCCGGGCGGGACCATGGGGCTGTCGGCGTTGTCGATCTTCGCGCCTTCCTCCGCGCCGCTCTCCTCTGACTTGGCGGCCGCGGGCTGCTTGGCCTTGGCCTCGCGTCGTGCTCCGCCCGGGGGTGCCGGGTTGATCGGGGGCGCGGGTGGCGGCACGACCCCGGACGGCGGGGCGAAACCGACCGACTGGGGGGACACGGAAATCGATAGGGCCGACGGCACCTGGGACGCCGGGGGCGCGGGCGGTGGCGCTCCGGCGGGTGGCGGCGGCGCGGCGGGCGGCGGGGTGCTCAGCGGTGGCAGTCCAGGTAGGCCGGGGAGCTGGGGCAGGGTGGGCGTGCCCACGACGGGCGGTGCCGGCGGGGGTGCTGACGGCGGTGGCGGAGGGCTGGTCGCGGCGATCGCAGCGACGTGGACCTGGGGAGGCGCGAGCAATGCTGGGAGCTTGGTGACCGTCGGTGGGACCGGAACGTAGCTGCGGCGCGGCTCGAAGACCAGGGGCCAGGAGGCGGACTTGCTTCCGATCGACAGCAGGCCGATCGCGTAGACCCGTGGGTGGTTGCCGCGCCCGGTGGTGACTGCCCCCGTCACCGGGTTGACCTGTCCGATCGAGGTGTCGGATAGCTCGCAGTATCCGGCCGGGTTCTCCGGTGATCTGGGGCAGCTGGTGGCAGGCAGGTAGGGGCGCTGCGGGTCGGCCTTGAGCAGGTCGTAGCGGTGGGTGATCGCGGGGCCGTTGATGTCGTCATAGCGAATCGCCGTATCGACGCCGACGGGCTCGCGACCGTAGCCCTTGAGCGTGACATGCTGGCCGGGCTTGAGCACGTGCGCAGCGGCCTGGATCCCCACCCAGTCAAAGACCGGGCGCTGCTCGACGACGGTGCAGCGCGGATCACCTGACTTATCCAGGCGGACGATCGTGTATCCGTGCGAGTACCCCTCCTTGTCCGCGCTGCCCGCACCCTGCCCATCGGGGCCAAACTTCCCGCCCGCCGAGGCGGCCACTACCGTCGGCAGGATCCCCGCCTGGTTTGCCCCCGTCCCCTGACACGCAGCCGGTGCGGCGGGCGCAGCAACCGACGTCAGAGACCCCGCGACCTGGTTGGCCGCATCCGGCGTCGTCGGAGCTCCGGACGCCGCCCCGCACGCCGGCGGAGACCCCGCAGACGGCGGGCGCGTGGAGTCAGGGTAGGTGTCCCCAGCACAGGGTGTGTGCAGCCCGGGCGCCGTCGCCCAATAAACCGCGTTCCAACCCAGGCGCCCCGATATGACCAGGTTGGTCTTGTACTGAAAGAGCAACGCCTCAAGCGCCGCACTATCAGTCAGCGTGTCTGAGCCCGAGCCGGGGCCATATGAATAGGTCGGAGTCTCGGATAGCACCAGCTTCTGAGCGTCGGCCGGAGTCGACTCAAGCGTCGCCTTCAACCAAGAGAGCTGATCCTCGACCGGATTCTGCGTGCTCGCGGCGCCACTCAGCGTCCGCAGCGAAGTGTCGAGCACGATCAGGCGGGCAACTACACCCCCGCCACGAGACACATCGACCGCATAGTGCGTGTGAGCGCCGCCGTTGACCGGGTCATCGCGCCCCGTCGCTGCAACCGGGGTGAAGCTCAGGCCGTGCGCCGCGGGCGGCGGGTCCGGTGCGGTTCCCCACGGTGCAGCCATCGACGCCAGCGCCGCGCGCCAGCCAAGATTGGTCGAGACGCCGGCCGGGTGGGTACCACTGCAGGGGACGTTGAGCAGGCAGGCCTGAGTGTGTGAGAGATCTTGGCCGCCGATTGCCCCGAACAAGGGCAGCTGGGCCTCCTTGAAGCGCTGCGCGATCTGCTCGGTCCAGCGCCGGTGCACGAAGCTCGAGTTCACGGGCGACTCGAGCGGAGTGCGCGGAGTGCCGCCGGCGCCGTTGCCCTGGCCCGCGACGTCACTGACGTCGCCCGTGAACAGCGCCAAGGCCGGGCCGGCGGGCGTCGCGGACCCCGCAGTGACCTGGTCAGCGACCGCACGCGCGACCATCTCGTTGCTCAGGGTGGAGTCAGTCATCTCCGGGCAGCCTTCTGAACCCGGCGAATGGAGGCTGCAGTCGGACTTCCCAAAGGCGGCGAAGCGCAGCTCGCCTGGGCGTGGGGCCGGGGCATCCGGCAGCGGTGTGGTCCGCTGCCCACCGCTGAGCAGCGGCTCGGTGGGGTCGCTGCTGTAGTGAAGCACCGCACTGGGGGCCCCGCTATCGGGTCCGGACTGCGAGATCGCCCACGCCTCGACCTGCCCGGCGCGATAGCCCGGCAGCAACGCGAGCCCGACGATCGTCGAGTCGACGGGACCCGAGGTGTTGGTCTCTGGGGTCGCGCTGTTGATCGGGGCGGCCGGGTCGGCGGCGCGCGCCACATCGAACCGACCGGCACCGTAAGTCAGGATGAGGCCGCTGTCACCGCCGATCAGCGCCCCCGGCCCACCGCCGGGGGGCAGCGCCACGGAGTAGAGGTTGTCGAGGTAGCCGGCGTTCAGGCGCCGCCAGGCACCATCGGCACGCTGAAGAATCACGCCCCGCTCACCGACGGCAAAGCCATGCCCGGCGGAGTCGAGGGCGATACCCCGCAGCGGCTGAGCCTTGTCCTCGACGACGCTCAGCAGATCACCGGTGGGGCTCTGGTCCTCGAGTTGCCAATCCCAGCCGCGGGCGCTGTGGGTGCCGGCGAACACCTCGCCGGTATCGGTGGTCAGCCAGGCGCGGTCAGGGGCCGGCAGGGATATCGCCGTGATGGTCGCCGTGCGATCGGCCTCGGGGGGTGCGATGGACTGAAACTGTCCCCCCCGCGCGCGGTAGAGCAGCACGCGATCGTCGCCGCCGACCAGCGCGGATCCGTCCGGTCCGATCGCGGCCGCACGCAGGTCATGACCCGTCCCGCAGGGCGCACGGCCGGCGACGTCGATGCAGCGCACACCCGCGGCGGCATCGAGCAGGACGCCGCCCGGGGACAGATCGGCGATCCGGCCGCCCTTGCCGACGGCGACCCCGGTGCCGTCCGCCCCCACCGCGATCGCGTGCGCCGGGGAGCCGACGGTGACCAGGCGCCCCGGGTCCCAGCCCGGAATCGTCATCCGGTCCCAGCCCGTCAGCCGGTCGTAGCGATAGACGGCGCTGCCGCCGGTGGCCACCCAGAAGGACGCGTCGCCGCCGCCGGCGGCGGCGGTCATCTGCTCGCGCACCGGATGCGCCACCTCAGCAAGGACCGCGCGTGGCGCGTGGCTCGTGTAGTGATAGAAGACCGTCCGACCGCCCGTGGTGGTGGTGCCGGAGTAGACGGGCCTGAAGCCAACCATCTGCGCCGCGACCCAGGCCCCGCCGCTGCCATCCGAAGCAAGGGAGTCAACCCCGGCCGTGCGCGGGATCAGGGCGTCCACAGGGATCGAGAGAAACGGGGTGCCCAGGACCTCCCAGCGGTTATGAGCGGAGTTGAAATGAAGCATCGGCTGGCGCGGCGCTGACGTGGAATCCGACCAGGAGAAGAGCGCCTCGCCGTTATCGGCCAAGGTGAGCAGCGAGGGCGGCGACTGGGCCACTCCGAGTGCTGAGTGCAGCCCGAGATAGTCGTCACTGGCGTCGCCGGCATGCCATGGCGCCCACTTGCCGTCGTTGAGACGCAACAGCCCGGCCGCCGTGCCGGCCAGGCCGTGGGTGGGGCTGCTGGCGTCGGCGATCCCCTGCACCGTGCCCCCGCCGAAGCTGCCCGCGGCCCAGCCGACGTAATGGCCGTCGGCGGTCTGCCTGACCGACAGGGCGGTCACCGTGCCCTGGGTGGTGGACTGCGAGGGGGTGCTCCCCGGGTCATAGCCGCCATCGGAGCCATCGGCACTGGCCTTCCAGACCCCCCCGTGGTCGTGGTAGAGGATGAACGGGGCGCTGACCGAGGCCGATCCCGCGCCTCCGGTGATTCGAGTGCCCCAGAGGTACGTTCGAGTGTCGGCGACCGCGAGCCCCGCGGGCAGGCTGCCCGGCTCCTGGAGCTGAGCGGTCGTCGGGGCGGCGCCGCAGTCTGCGGCGTGCAGCTCACAGCTGATCCAGTGCGAGCCGTCGTAGTGGAAGAGGTGCTCGAAGCTGTCAACCAGCCAGCCGTCGTCGGGCGCGGCGAAGACGACATCGGTGAGGTCGGTCGAGCTATTGCCGTTCGGATCGAGCTCGTGCATCGCCTGCTCGTCGAGGCGCCAGCGCCCGTCGCGGTAATGCACGACCGCGTTGCGCGGAGGCTGCCCCGCGCGGCGATAGTAGGTGCCCACCGCGACGACCTCGAAGCTGTCGCGCTGGGATGGGTCGGTGTCGTGCTCGTGCGGGACCCGAGCGACGCCATAGAGTCTGACCGGCACAGTCCCCTGGGTCAGGCCCGCGAGGCTGGCGCACGCCGGATCCGCGGGCACGCCCGGGTAGCCCTGGGTCGTGCAGCGTGTCCAGCGTCCCTCGGCGTAGTGATAGAGCGTCGCCCGCTTGGTGCCCGCGATGTTGCGGTCATAGCCGCGGGCCTGTGGTCCCACGGCCCAGCCCTCGGTGCCGTCACGACTCATCGCCACCGCATTGACGGACTCAATGAAGGATGTGAGGCTGGGCCTGGGGCGGGTGGGGTCGGGCATACCCGCCGAGATCAGCGCCGGCGTCGCGAGCTGCTGCATCGGCTGGCTGAGCAGCGAGGGAATGCTCCCGGGCACGGCAGCGCCCGGGAGCGGGCGCGACGCATCGTAGAGGGTGGTGTCAGCGAACCCCCCGCCCTGGCCGGACCCTACGGTGCCGGCGGGGACCTCGTTGGCGCTAGCCGCGGCACCGTCACCACCGCCCAGGCGCCAGATCGCACCGCGATCGCCCACGGCCCAGCCGACGCCCGAGGTCCCGATGACCGTGACCGAGTTCAAGCGAAACGAGTTCAGAGCGAACAGGGACCTCGCAGCCGTCTGGCCCTGGACCTGGCCGGGCTTCTGGGCCTGACACGAAGTCGGGGAAGTAACGATCGTGTTGGCACTCGCCCCCCCGGGGCAGTCCAAGGGGACGGGAGTCAGCGTTCCGGCCTGGGTGGTGGTGTAGGCGAGCGCCTGGTGGTTGGAGGTGCGCTCACCCACCGCCCAGTCATACACGCCGTCCGGGGTGCTGTCCCCCGTGTTGCCAGCCGCCAAGCCCGGACGGCTGGCCGTGTCGCCGTCCGCGGAGACCAGACGCGCATCGGAGAGGGCGGCGGGCCCGGGCGGCTCGGACGCGGGCTCGGGAGCCTCGCCAACGGCGGGCTCGGGCCCCCCCGCCGTGCTCAGGGTAGAGAAGCCGTAGTTGATCTGGGTGGGTGAGGCGGCGTCGGCAAAGGGAAACACGAGATACAAGCTGTCGGGGCCCGAGTTCCGTGTCCGGGTCGGACGCCCCCCCACGCCGCCCGGAAAGGGGCTGCCAGACGTGGAATACAGGCCGCAGACAGACGGGAGGACGAAGCTGGCGGCTATGGAGGACACAACGTCTGAATTCCGTGGCCTCTGGCAGGGGGTCACGACCTGCCAGCGCTGGCCGTCAAAGGCGAGGATGCGTGGGGTGTCGCCGGTGGGATCGTGGACGCCGTGATGGGTGGGGTCCTCGGCGCAGCAGCCGGCGGTGCCCGCCACCGCCTGGAAGGTCCCGTTGGGCCCTGGCTCGAGCTGAGCCCCGGGGACGAAGCGGATCGAACGCACGCGAAAGGTCAGCGCGCCCGCGCTGTTCTGAGCCGTGCTGTCAGGGCTCTGATCGTCGTAGCCGACAGTGAAGTGATCGCCGCTCCACGTAATGATCTGCTGGTAGCCCCCGGCGAAGCAGAACTCGCCGCCGGCGTCGGCGGGGCGGGGTGAGCAGTCAACGGTCGACATCCCGCGCAGCGGCTCGGTCGAGGGCGCCCCGGTCGTCGGGTCCTGACCGGTGATCGCGGGCAGCTCGCTGTGAGAGAGCGCGCGCCAAGCGGACCCGTCGAAGTACCAGGCCCGCGCGAGCCCGGCGGGATCGTTGGCGGCGGTCGAGGGGCTTCCCCCCTCGCGGTAGGGGTCGCCGCCCGTTCCGCCGACGGCCAGGGCATGACCGTCGCTCATCCAGGCGATCGCGCCGACATAGCCCCTGGTGTCCGACCCCGGCAGATCGACGGGCTCCCAGATGCCCTTCTGGTGGGGCGCCCGGCTATAGCGATACATCACCGGAACGCGCTCGCAGGTGGCGAGGTACCCACCAAGGTCGGCGGTGCCCTGCGGAGGGGGCTTGCGACACGCCGAACCTCCAGCGAACCCGTTATCCGGGTTGCGAAACGCCACCCCGTAAAGGTCGGTCTCGACCGAGGTCGCCGAGCCCGGGACGAGCTTGTTGGCCGGACTGAACTGGACACCACCCAGCTGAGTCCACAGCCCAGCGGGATCATTGGCCTGCGGCGTCAGCTCGGTGTTACAGGAACCCGACACCGTGCTGTTGGCCTGGGTGCACGTGTCCACGGGACTCGGCGTCGGCGCACCCAACGCCGCCGGCGAGGCCAGAAGGACGGTGGCCAGCGCAGCCAACATGGCGCGCACATGGGTCCGACGCCCGTAGCGGAGCGCGGCCAGCGCCCGCCCGCGACGCAGACGAGTAAGCCCGATCGCGATGCCGGGCCTGCGTGAGTCAATCTCTGCCATCTACTCCTAAGGACCGCCAGGGCCCACAAGAGGTGACAGACAATCTGCGAGACCGCGCTGGACCCCTCAGGTCAGGACGCGGAGACGAGCACGAAGCGGCGCAGCCTCAGCACGGGAGCGACCCGCATCACGACCTCCGAGCCGACCCGACCCCGACGAGATCCCGTACGGCCGAGAACCGCCAAGCGGTCACGCAGGAACCGCAGAGCCCGGGAATGCTGCTGGCGAGCCGACGCCGGACTCAAGTTCAGAAGCTCGGAGATCTCCTTCATGCTCAGGTCCACGACGTAGCGCAGGAACAGGATCTGGCGCTGAGTCAGCGGCATCCGCTCGATGAACATCTGAAGCTCCCGATCACTGATCCAGCCCAGAACGCTCTCGTCGGCCGGCTCGCCACGCTCGGGCTCCCCGGTCTCGACCAGCTCGCTGATCAGCGCCGGCCGTGTGCGAGCGATCTCGTTGAGGGCATGGTTGCGCGCAATCACGAACAGCCAGCCTCGGAAGGAGCCGCCGCGCAGCTCAAACGCCGGCAGCCCCTCAAAGACCTTCAGGAACACCTGCTGCGTGGCATCCTCGGCATCGTCAGCATCTCGGAACACGATCCGCAGGTAGGTGTAAACGCGGTCGAAGTAGCGCATGTAGATGACCGAGAACGACTCACGATCCCCCGCCTGGATCAAAGTGACAACGCGCCCGCTGTCGAGATCCTCGAGCTCCTGGGCGCTCGGCTCGATCCGCTCGACAAAGGTCAGCTGATCCGCGTAGCGTCGCGCGCGGCGAGGCAGCAATGGCGGCTCGACCGCGATCTCCACCGCGCGGCGCGCGCCCACCCGGCGACCCCGACGGTGCAGGATCCGCCGACGCTCGCCCGCGGATGGTCTGGGCCCGCTCTCGAGCCGACGATTCTCCTGCAGGCGCCGCTCGCCTGAGCGGCACTCGACAACGACCTCGGTCCCAGCGTCGTCAGAGAAGTGGGCCCGCAGCAGGTCGAACACCTTGGGCGCAAGGTGTCGCGGGACCAGGCAGTAGACGACGGGCCGCTCCCCCACGCCCACCTTTGCCCCCGCTGGCATCGTGCGATCGTACGCGGGCGGTCGAGGATTCTCAAGCGGGTATGTCGCGGCGCCCTGGCACGAGCTCTCCTGTTCGCAGCGTGCGGTGCCAGCCATCAGGCGGACCTCGCTCGCCCTGGTGCCCGCCGCAGGCGGGGCGGTGTCAGCCGTACTCGTACGTCACGGCGCCCGGGCCCCGGCCGCGCCCATCCGCTTGACCGCGCCGGCGCTGCCCGCGCGCGCCCCACACCCTCATTGCCCAGATGCACCTGCTCGACCGCAGTCCGGACCCGCTGCCCGCACGATCATCGCGCCCGGCTGCCGCTCTCGATCTCGCAGTGCCTCACGCCCAGGCTCCCGACCAGGCCCCGCACCCACGCCAATTTCTCCAACCAACCAACCAACCAATTATCAATCAATCAATCAATCAATCTGGATTCGTCTCATTTCTACTCCCTCCCCTCCTTCCATTCCGTCCCTACCTGTTTTGGTTTCTGACCTCACACAACCGACGTTGGGGGTGTGAGGTCAGGGGACAAAACAGCCCGCAGGGGCAGTAGGGACGGGCACCTCCACCGGATTCGGGATCCGAGGTCAAATCCGCAGACGAATCCAGGGCGGTGGCGACAGCGCGATTTCCAGCGCTGCGTCGCACGGGATCGGCTCGCGCTTGAGACCTCCCCCGGACTCCTACTGCAGTGGGACCGCCCGGACACTCGTACGGGTTACGTTGCAGAGAAGGGGTCCCGGCTTGTCTGAGAGCCGTTCGATCGCTCGCCACTGTCCCATGAAGAGCTCTAGCTGCGCCCAAGTGGTCGTGGCTTCACGGCTACCAAGTACGACCATTCGAGCGCCGCTGGCACGCACCGCCGCGATCTCGGCTCGATGATGCTGGATGCGCGCATCCCTCGTGATGATCAGCCAGCCCCACGCAGCAACCTGTGGAATCCAGACGGAGTCCTTGACCGAGGGCGATTTGATCGGGCACGGTGGCCGTTGCAGGCGATGTACAACTGCGCCGGGGTCGCCGGGATAAGTAAGGTCGGCCCGAAGCGGCGCCAACGCCTTCGCCAACCCGAGGACGTCAGCGTCAAAGTAAAAGCGGACATCGGCCGGGCGGGAAGCTCGGCTCACGCCGCCCGAAACGACGTCTCGTAAGCCAGAGCCCATCGGACATCGTTGGGCTCGAGGTCAAACGCGGTAGCTACTTCCGCGACATCCTCACCGGCCTCCGTGTGCTCCCACAGGATCTCCGTACTAATCCCGCCGACTGCCGGACGACCAAACCTCACCTCAGGAACAATCCGAACCGGCGACGCCGGATCATCATGCGGACGCCACCCGGCGGCGATGTCGTCCTCCCAGCTGACCCGGTCAACAAATGTCTGCGAGGGCGCCGTAAGGATCAGCTGCCCACTGGCCCATGCCACCAGGCAGTACTCGCCGCTGAGGCCGGACGCCTCCTGGGCGGAGAGCACGAGCTGGCGATCCCTGACGAAAGGTTGATGGTGGGCGAGCGGATAGGGAAGCCCGTACTGCTCGCGCAACCGGTCGATGAAGCTACGAAGTTCCGCCATTGGAACACGGTGCTTACGCCGATATTCCCGCAGCAGCGCTGCCTCGATGAACTCAGCCCAGCTCACCGATCGGCTTCCTCGCGCCTCCTCGCGCACAATCGGCTTGTAGACCTTCCCTCGGTAGTCTCCTCCCTCGAGCCAGTAGTGCAGCGTCGACTGCGCCACGCGAAGCAGCCGAGCCGCTTCGGCTTCCGAGTACATCTCCCGCTCAAGGACGCTGACGCTCATATCGCAGAGGAGTGTTGCAGCATCAGCGGCGCGCCCTCAACCGGGAGTGAGCCGCACCGGTGACCGGACGCCCCGGGGGCACATCCTCGCCGGCCGAAGGGTCTTAGCCCCGTCGCCGACGGGTGCTGCTGCGAGCGGGTGCCGGGATGATGGTCGTCCGGCGTCGCGGGGTCGGTCGTACGGTGGTAAATCCGAGCGCCAGGATCGCTGCGGTCAGGACCAGGCCTCCGCCATAGAGCGCGTCACGCGACCAGGCCGAGGGCTGACGGGAGCCCACGAAGGTGTAGGAAGGCGCTGACCTCGGCGGCTCCCGGCGAGTCATGTTGTATCCCGGCTCCTGGGGCGGCGCGTTGGCCGGATCGCCCGCCAGGCTCTCCTTGTCTGAGGCGCCGCTCTCCTCGGACTTGGCGGCGGCGGGCTGCTTGGCCTTGGCCTCACGTCGTGCTCCGCCCGGGGGTGCGGGGTTGATCGGTGGCGCGGGCGGAGGCACGACGCCCGATGGCGGCGCGAACCCGACCGACTGCGGGCTGACCGAGATCGACAGGGCCGAGGGCGCCTGGCTGGCCGAGGGCGCGGGGGGCGGCGCGCCGGCCGGGGGGGGCGGGGCAGCGGGCGGCGGGGCGTTCAGCGGCGGCAGGCCGGGCAGTCCGGGTAGCTGGGGCAGAGTCGGAGTGCCAACGCTCGGCGGGGCGGGTGGCGGCGCTGAGGGCGGCGGTGGCGGCGAGGTGCCGCCGATCGCGGCGACGTGGACCTGCGGCGGGGCAGGCAGGGCGGGGATGTTGGTCACCGTCGGCGGGACCGCGACGAAGCTGCGGCGCGGTTCGAAGACCAGCGGCCAGGAGGCGGCCTTGTCACCGACGGAGAGCAGGCCGATGGCGTAGACGCGGGGGTGGTTGCCGCGGCCGGTGGTGACCTTTCCGGCGACCGGATCGATGCTCCCCACGGTGGGATCGGATAGCTCGCAGTACCCGGCCGGGTTACCCGGTGTCTTGGGGCAGCTGGTCGCGGGGAGGTAGGGCCGCTGCGGGTCGGCCCTGAGCAGGTCGTAGCGGTGGGTGATCGCCGGGCCGTTGATTGCGTCGTAGAGGATGGGCTGGTCCGATCCGACCGGCTCGCGCCCGTAGCCCTTAAGCGTCACGTGCTGGCCGGGCCTGAGGACGTGGGCGGCAGCCTGGATGCCGACCCAGTCAAATACGGGGCGCTGCTCGACGATCGTGCACCGCGGGTCGCCGGACTTGTCCAGGCGCACGACCGTGTAGCCATGCCAGAAGCCCTGGGTGTCAGCCGTGCCCGCCGCCTGCCCGTCCGGGCCGAACTTGCCGCCCGCAGAGGAGGCGACCACCGTCGGCAGCACACCGCTGGTGTTCTCCCCATCCCCCTGACAACCCGTCGGTGCGCCCGGAGCGGCCGCTGAGAGCAGCGACGTCGCGACCTGGCTGGCCGCATCGGGCGTGCTCGGCGCCCCGCCGGCGGCGGCGCAGCTGGGCTGGGTCGCGCCCGAAGGCACCTGCGTGGGGTCGGGATAGCTGTCTCCCGCGCACGGCGTGTGCAGGCCCGGAGCCGTCGCCCAGTACAGGCCGTTCCAGCCCAGGCGGCCCGACACCACGAGGTTAGCCTTGTACTGGCTGAGGATCGTCTCGAACGCCGCCGCGTCGGTCTGCGTATCGGTGCCCGCGCCCGGCCCATAGGAGTAGGCGGGGGTCTCTGACAGAACAACCTTCTGGGCGTGGGCGGGGGTCGACGCCAGCGTGTCCTTCAGCCATGTCGTCTGGGACTCGACCGGGTTCTGTGTGCCCTCAGCGGTCGCCAGGGTCCGCAGCGACGTGTCGAGAACGATCAGCCGCGCGACCGTCGCGCCTCCGCGGTTGATGTCCACGGCGTAATGGGTGTGAGCGCCACCGTTGACAGAATCGTCCTGCGCCGCGCCCACCACCGGCACAAAGGAGATCCCGTGGGAGCCAGGCGGAGCGGCCCCGCTTGCCCCCCACGGCGCCGGCATAGAAGCCAGCGCCTTACGCCACGGCACATTGGACCCGGCCCGATCGGCCTGGGTGCGCGACAGATCCTGACCACCGACCGCGGCAAACAACGGACCCGAGCCCGCCAGCTGAGGCATCAGGAAGTCCGCCCAGCGCTCATGGGCGACACTGGGGACGGTCGGATCGCTGGGGACGACCACCGGCGTCGAGGGAAGCGCGTTCTTGATGTCGGTGACCCTGGGCTGATCGTGACCCGCGGCGTTGACGGCGTCGCCCGTATACAGCGAGAAGGCGGGGCCGCCATCCCTGCCGGCGCTGGCGGCGATCCGCTGGGCGATGGTTCGAGAGATGAGGTCACTGGTGCGATTGGAGTCCGCGGGCTCTGGACAGTCCGCGCTGTGACATTCGCTCTTGCCAAAGGTGGAGAAGGTCAGCTCCCCAGGCCGAGGCGCCGGCGTATCGGAGAGCGACATGACCCGCGTGAGCGGACTGAGCAAGGGCTCAGCCGGAGCGCTTGTGTAATGCAGCAGAGAGCTCGGCGCCGCGGTGCGGTTCTGGGAGTCGACCGGAGCCTGAAGCGCCGCCCACGCCTCGACCTCTCCCGCCCAGGTCCCGGCGAGCAATGCCACGCCGGGTACCTTGGACGGGGTCGACTCGGAGTTGGTGTTGCTGACGCCGTCCCAGGGATCGGCGTTGCGCGCCACCTGAAACCGGCCCGCCTCGTAGGTCAGGATCAGGCCGTACTCGCCGCCAACGATCGCGCCGGGGCCGCCGCCCGCCGGAAGTGCGACCGAGTACAGATCCGACAGGGGCACCCCGCCAAGGCGAGACCACGGGTTAGATCCGGGATCGCGGCGCAATATGAGTCCCTGGTCGCCCACGGCAAAGCCGTGGCCGGCGGCGTCCAGGGAGATCGAATGGATGGCCAGCAGCTGGCCCTGATCGCCCCGGGCCAGCAGATCTCCGGCGGGAGTCGTGTCCTCGAGCGTCCAGCTCCATCCACTGCCCGTCAACGTTCCGGCGAAGATCTGACCAGTGCTCGTGGCCAGCCACGCCTGGCCGGAGTGCGGCATGGAGATCGCGGTGATCTGGGCGCTGGCCGCTGTCTGAGGCGGGGCCACACCTCTGAACTCCCCCCCGGCGGGCCGGAACAGCACGGTCCGCCGGTCCCCGCCGACCATGGCCGAGCCGTCCGGGCCGATCGCCGCGGAATGCAGGTCATTGCCCGTCGCACACGGCGCGACATCATGGTTATCGACACAGCGCACTGCGCCGGCCGTCGCATCCAGATGCGCCGTGGCCCCCGTCAGGTCCGCGATACGGCCACCCTTGCCGACGGCGAGACCCTGACCGTCGGGCCCGACGGCGACCGCATAGGCGGGTGATGCACTGGTCACCAGGCGACCCGGATCCCAGCCGGACACCCTGACCTGATCCCAGCCGGTCAGGCGGTCGTAGTGATAGAGCGTGGAGGATGTGGTGATGACCCACAGTCGGCCATCCGGCGCGCCAGCCATCGACGTGATCGGCTCGCGGATCGGATGCGGCACGTCCGCAAAGACGGGCTTGGGAGACACGGGGGAGTAGTGATAGAAGACCAATGCACCGCGGCGAGCGGTATCCCCGAAACCGCTCTCGCCGCCCATCCGCCGAAACACCAGCCAAGCTCCGCCGTGGCCATCGGGGGCCACGGCGCGCCCGCGAGCGTCGGTGGGGTGGTTGGCGGCGTCGTAGCTTCCACTGGGCTGGGCAAACGGGGTGGACGCAACGCCCCAGCGCCCCGAGCCGCCCTTGGCTGGATCAAAGCGCAAGAGCGGACCCACCGGGGAGAGGTCGCCGGTCGTCGGTAGAAGCAACGCCTGTCCTTCGCCCGTAGCCCCGGGAAGCGTCAACACGCTGGGCACCAGACCGGCCGACTGGGCCCGCAGGGCAAAGCCGTACTCGGCGCTGGCGTCCGCTGCCGTCCAGGTCTGCCAGGCATATTTGTCAGGGCCCGAGTGGGCCAGATGCAGGAGCGTGCCACTCGGGGACAGCTGGTCGTTGAACTGGTTGACCACGGCCGTACCGAGATCTGACACGGTGGTAGCCCAGCCCGACATGCTCCCATCGCCGTTTCGCGCCAGCGACAGTGACTCAACCGTGCCGCGAGGCGCGTTGGCCGTGGCGATGCACGCGCCCGTCGCCAGATCGTAGGAGGCGCACCCGGGGTCATTGCCCGAGCCGTCGCCACCATCGGTCCAATGTCCCTGATGGGGGTGATAGATGATCATGGGGTAGCGGATCGAGCCATCGGGGGAGCGACGCGCACCACGCAGGTACACACGGTCCCCCACCGCAGTCAGAGACACGTCCCCAGCGTTGGCTGTCTTGGCCGGCAGCCGGCGATGGGCGGCGTCATCCCCGCAGCCCGCTGGGTCATCCCTACAGCTCGTCCAGTGGTGGCCGTCGAAGTGAAAGAGGTCGCTGTCCCTGGTGGCGATCCAACCGTCGTCGGGTGCGGTAAACGCGACAGACGCAAGGCCATCTCCGTTGACCGCGCCTGGCGCGGTCGACTGGTCCTTGTCGATCCAGGCGTTGATCTCGGCCGTCGCCTGGTCATCGACTGCCCAGCGTCCGTCGCGATAGCGGAGCACGACGTGATGGGGCTGATCATGCGGGGTGGCGCGGTACTCCCCACCCACGGCGACGAGATCGAAGCGATTACTGTCAGACCCGCCCGTGCCCTCGTAGGGAACCCGGGCGACCGAATAGATGGGCGTGGGGTGGGCGGCATGGGTGCTATCGACGTAGTGCAGAAGCCGGGACAGGCCGACGCAGGCCGGGTCGGCCGGCAATCCGGGCGATGGGTCAAACGCGCAGGGCAGCCACCCGGCACCGGTGAAGTGATAGAGCGTCGTACGCCGAGCGGGGGTGCCGTTATCAATGCCGGCCCCCAAGGCCCAGCCTTCAGACCCGTCCTTGCTCATCACGATGCTGCTCACGTCATCTTCCGGGAGGAAGGCTGAACGCTGAAGATCGGGTGATCCGAATCCGGTCAGCCGGGGCGACGCGCCACGCTCGGCCGGCTGCGTGGCCAACGGTGGCACCGTACCGGGCTCGCCCGTGACCGACGGCGGGCGAAACGCATCAAACGCCGTGCCGTCGGTGCCCCCGGCGGCATCATGGGCTCCCAGCGAGGGAGCCAGAGGCTCCGAGCCAGCGTCACCAGTCGAGCCGTTGGGACCGCCACCCAGGCGCATGATCGCCCCCTTGTCTCCGACCCCCCAACCGATCCCGCTGTCGAGCAGCTGGAACGAGTTCAGCGCGTAGGAAGGCAGGCGGAAGAAGGAGGGCGGGGGCGACTTCGTCGCGTTGCCTGCGGAAACAGAGCAGCCAACACTGGGGTTCGTGTACGGATCGGGACAGGACGTGGGGTTGGGCACATTGACGGCGTGGGGCACAGTCGTGGTCGTGTAGGCCACGGCCCGGCCCGGCTCGGACCCCGAGCTAAAGCCTCCGACCGCCCAGTCCATGTAGTGGTCGGGGCCACCTCCCCCACCTCCCAGGCTCGTACTGGATGCCGGCTGGGCGCCGGGAGGGCCGCTTAGATCACCATCCCCGGCGACCAGGCGCGTACCCGACACCACCGGATGGGCGGCCTCGTTCGTCAGATCCTCAGCCTTGGCGGACTGGCCCCCAAACAGGATGTCCAGGGGATCGGCGACCAGCAGGCTCACGCCTGACTGCACCGGGGAAAAACTCCCGGTCGAGGGGTCGTCGGGACCCACGTTGCCGAGCACCCGCGACGCAGGCTCACTGGGACTCGCCGGCCCACCCGGGGTGGTCAGGACAGACAGCAGCAGACTCCCGCTCGAAGTCCCGGTGATCAGCCCGAAGTAGCTGTCTGGGACGGTCTGGGGGGTCGCTGTATCGGTTGGGCTTCCCCCGTTGGCGGGAGCGTAGAGAGGACGCACGTACCAACGCGCACCGTCAAAGAAGAGCACCCGGGCGAGGTTGTCGGTGGGCGCGGTGGCACAGCAGCCGCTGGTCACGGCCACCACCTGTACGACCGGAGCGCCACCCGGCACGAAACGAAGCTCGCGCACCCGGAAGCGAAACTGAGACGCGAACTCGACCTCTGTACGCGGATTCGGCACGCCGGAACGTCCATAGTCCGGGCTTTCGTTGCTGTATGACTTCTCAAAGCGGCCGTCTCGCCACATGAACAGCTGCTGCAGCCCCCCGGCCACGCAGAACTGCTCCGCCCGCGGCGAACAGTCCACCGAGGTCAGACCCCGCATCGGCTTCCCGTTCGGCGCCGAGATCAGCTGGCTCGGCGGCAGCTCCTGCCAAGAACCATGGTCATAGAGCCACACCCGTCCGTGGCCAGCGGGATCTGAATAGGCCGGGTCATCGACGGCGGTCGGCGATTCGCGCCCCGGAAACGTCCCGGTGCCACCGACCGCTAGCGCCCGGCCCCGGCCGATGTACGCGATCGCCGAGACGAACCCCGGTCCACACGCAGTGTCAGTGGCCGAATCACAGGCTCGGCCCCGATAGACCTCGCTCCACCTGGGCTGACCGGTGACCGGGTTGGTGTACTGATAGATGACCGGCCGGCGCTTGTCCGCCGGACAGGAAGTCAGGTCCCCGGTATGGTCGGGGGCGTCGCACACCGATCCTGCGGCAAAGCCGTTGTTGTCGTCAAAGAAGCGGACCGCGTAGAAATCGACGTCATACGCGGTCGGTGAGCTCGCCGGGACCTTGGTCTCGGGATAGGCGGCGCCGGCGATCTGTGACCACGATGTCCCAGGATCGGCGGCCTGAGGGGTCACCGAACTGTCCGGGGGACCGGGCGTGTCGGCCACCGCCACGCCGACCAGCGCGAGGCCGAGCACGAGCGTGGCGCTCACCGTGCGCCAGCGGATGATCCGGCGTCGCCGAGTGGTCGAGACCTGCGGCGCGAGGCTGTGACTCTTCGTGTCCACCTCGCGTACAACCGCCGAGGTGGTCAGGGCATTACAACAATCGCCTCACGACCCTTGCCCCTACCGGGTACCTGCCGCGTCAGCTCAGCGGACGAGCGCGAAACGGCGGGCTCGGAGTACCTTGGCCTCGCGCACGCGGCTGATCATCGGTCGCTGCGTGCCCAGCTCCCAGTTCTTGTCCAGCGCGGTCAGCCGCTGCTTCAAAAACTGGAGGGCGCGATGCTGAAGCACCCGCACGTCATTGGCGCTTCGGCCCAGTACCGCAGCGATCTCGGCGGGTGAGAAGTCGAGCATGTATCGAAGCATGAGGACCTGGCGCTGAGGGAGGGGCAGGCGCTCGATGAGGAAGGTCAGCTCCTTGTCGGACAGCCAGACGAGGGCCGCCGGGTCGCTGGCGTGGTCATGGGTGTCCAGCCGACGATCGAGCTCGGCGGGATCGATGAGATCGACCCGACCCGTCTTGGCGAGATAGTTGCGAGCGAGGTTGCGAACCACAATGAACAGCCAGGCGCGGAACGGCTGGTCGCGCCGTTCGTAGGCCTTCAGGCCCCCGAGCACGTTCAGGAAGACCTGCTGCGCAGCGTCCTCGGCCTCATGGGGGCTGCGCAGGAGCAGGCGCAGGTAGCTGTAGACCCGGTCGAAGTAGCGCTGGTAGAGAATTACGAACGCATCCTGCTCTCCAGCCTGGATTCGATTGACCAGGCGGGCCGTGTCCGCATCCTCGAGATGCTGCGCGGAGGGGCCCAGGCGCTCGAGGAAGGTCAGCTGGTCCGCGTAGGACCGTGCACGGCGTGGGAGTGAAGGGAGATCGACGAGAACGGTCGCGGCCCGACGGTCATCGATGCGTCGTCCGCTCAAACCCCGGATCCGGCGCCGCTCCTCGCTGACCGATCGGTCAGCCCGGCGGCGCTCCTGACCCGACCGGCGCGCCACGCTGCGGCTCTCGACGACCACCTCGAAACGGCCCTCGGCGCCGAAATGCCCACGCAGCAGATCGTGGAGCTTCGGCGCAAGCTTCCGCGGGATGACGCAATAGCCCGCGGAGTCGCCACCGCTGTGCTTGTGCGCCCCCGCGGCCATCAGGCCGCCAGCGTAGCGGAGCATCCCGGCTCGGGCAATCGGTGGCTGGCGCTTAAGGCGGGGTGGGTGGCGGGGTGGCGCGGGGGAAGGGGCGGCCTCGCGTTGGGCTCTTGGGGCGTGATGGTGCCACAACAAGGGCTGGGGACCAGCGTCCGGGGCGGTGGAAGTCCGCTTCGGGCGCTAGCGCGGCTGGATCGGGACGGTAGCAATGTCGCCAATGCGGTCGTGCCCGGCGCGCCCGCTGAGAACTCGGATGCAATGGTACGGACGGTGGCTCATCGGGGCCCCGGGTTGGATACGTGCTAGCACTCAACCCTGTGCCGGACGGTCCTCTCCAAGGCAATCTCCTCGATGAGCTCAGCAGCCGGTTTGAGCCACTGAAGAGCGAGCGCGTGGTGCTATCCGCATTCGCGGTGGACGGCGAGGAGGGCTGGAGCCTGACACACGCGTCTCTCCTGGTCGGGCCGCCCGCGATGGCTCGCAGCAGTTGGGGTGACTGGGAGCGCCGGGAGCTAGCTGTGGACCTTGGGCTCGCACCGAAGGGTCTTGCGGCGGACCTTGCGCTGAGAGACGGGACCCTGCTGGCCGTTCGTCAATCAATGACGATGCGCGCTGCCGTCGAGTGGCTCCGACGGACGATTAGCGACGACTTCACGCCTGCGGTGGGCAACTTGCCACGCGCGGCCATCGCACTCGATGAGCCGCGCGCCCCGGTGCTGGCCCGCCCAGGAAACGACACGCCTGCCTCCGGCTTCGTGCTATCGACGGTGCGCCCCGTCACCAGCTTCCTATTTGGGGCGGTGGCAGCGCCCGCAGCTGTGGCACCGGATGCATGGGAGGTAGAGGGCGACACGGTGCGGCTAGCGAGGCTCCTGGGTATCGACGTACCTACCGACCTTCAGCGCACGCTAGGGAAGCCTGCTGCCCCGGGGGTACTGATCGGCCGTGTCTCGCGGCGCGCGTGGATAGCCCGGGTGATGTACGAGCACGAGGAGGAGTTGCTTCACGTCTGGTTGCGACTCGAGAGCGCCCGTGTCGATCCGCATGCACTGGAGCTCGAGATCCGCGAATACATCGACGGGGACCTAGCTGATTGCCGGCGACTGCGGCTCGCCGACGTCCCTCTACCCGCACGCATCCGCGGACGCTTGGGGATCAAGCTGCCGACACTCGGCCGCGGTATCGAGCGCACTCTCAGCCTGTACGACCGCGATGGCGAGTTGCTAGACCAGCAGGTGGGCTTCAACTTCGTTGAGAGCATCCACTTCTCTCTCACAGTCAACGGTTCGCAAGGTCCCGAGTTCACGGCTGGCGATGGCCGGCCACCGGCGGCTGTGAGGGAGCGCTTGAACGACTTGCAGCGCGTGGAAAACTCGTACCGCTCGTGGCTCGGGCGCGGTGCGCGGCGACGGGTGATCTCGGGCCGGGACGCAACCGGCCATTTGCGCGCGCGGCTCGCGCGAGCGAGGAAGGAACTGCTGGTGATGGACCCCTACTTCGGCGCCGACCACACCGACTGGAGTGTGCTCGACAGGGTGTCCGTCCCAGTGCGGATCCTCACCGGCTGGAAGGCGCAGCGGCCACCGAGTCCGCGGCCGGGCGTCCAAGCCCGGAAGTGGACAGCCAAGAAGGATCCGATCCCGTACCACGATCGGTTCTACCTGTGGGAAGAGAGTGGCCTCCACGTCGGCACGTCGCCGAGCGGCCTAACTGGCAACCGGGCCTTCCGAATCGATGAACTCGCAGCGCCTGAGGTTCGGGTGCTCAAGGCGTGTTTTGCCGAATGGTGGACGGACTCGCGGGTTGCCCCCCTGTGACGCCCGCTCCGAAGCCACGGTACGGCTGTCTGGCGCGCGATTATCACGCTCGTCGCGCACAGCCGTGACGGTCGGCACCGACGGCGTTGGTCGTTCTGCTCGCGCCCGAAGCGTCGCTGGGGTACCCAACGCCGCCTCGACGTGCGGTCTGAGTGTCGCCGAAGCGCTCGCTACGCCGACCAGCGGAAAATCAGAGTGATCGTCAGGCTGGCCCACCGCCCATGACAGCCAGGTGCACCTATGCGGTCAGCCGAAGCGCCGGCTACCGCCGCTATGGCAAAGCTTTCGATCTCGGTGCCGCGCTTCCCGTAGGGAGGGTGGTTCATCATCCCGTCACGCGGACACGGTGAATTGCTCGCCGCGGAGATCGGTCGCGAGTGATCGCAGAGCGCATCCTCATGCGATGGGAAGAGCGGGTGCCTCGGCGTAGTGAGAAAGGTCCGGCCGTCCGAAAAAGTGCCGTAGCTCCTGATGCGCCACCGCTGCCTTAGGCGAAAACGCTTGAAGATCTCGTTCTCGATGACGAGATCGTGGTTGAACCTGATCACGTCAACCTGGTCCGCAATCTCAGCTACCGCCGCAACAAGTCGTCCAATGGGGCCGCCGATGTAGCTGGGCCGCGCATCCAGTCCGTCGTGCGGCGGAGGACGCCCGCATACATCTCCACGAGCTGCCGGTAGGCCTTGACAGTCGGTGCGTCCGTGTCGTCACTCTCATCAAGAAGTCATGGAAAAGGCCTCGCAGAAACTCCTCCATTCGCCCGCCCTCTCGAAACGGATCACCAGTGGGTAGCGTGCTGGCGTACGCCGAAAGCTCTCCGGGCACCGCAATGCCAAGGTCAGAGATCTTGGAGAAGAAGGTGTAGTCGAGTGGAGGGAGAGTCTGCTGCAGGCGGACCGGACGAAAGTAGCTGCCGTTTGCGTAGGAAGCCCCAGCGCCGAGGATGATGCATATGCGCACCAGCGCATGATTCATGACTGCCAGGACGATAGACTCTGAGCGGATAGCTAGGTGGGCATCACGTGGGAGCCCCCGCGTGAGACTTGCCGCAGACCCGAGTGGTCCAGCTCGGGACGATCGCTTTCAGTACCGCGCAGGGCTTGCTCCGTGCGATTCGGATTGGCGACGTTCTAGTCGTCTGCTCCGGCCTGCACGGAGCTCGTCTGGAAAAGGCCGTCGCGTCAGGTTGGGAGTGGCAGCCGGGGTACCGTAGAGCGCCATGGCCGGAAAGAGACAGAAACGGGCTCGCGCCCATCATGTCCTACCGCAGTTCTACTTGAGGGCCTGGGCTACCGAGGCGGGCGCGGTCAGGATGCTGGGCCGCGACGGCCGCGAGATCACGACTGGCACGGCCGCATTGGGCGTCGAAACCGATTTCTACGTAGTTACCGATGTCGACGGCAACCCGACGAGCATGGTTGAGGAGGGCCTGCTGCGCGACTGGGACGCCAAGGGCGCGGCGGTTCATCGGCGTCTGATCGAGGAGGACTTCCCGCTCGATGACGAGAGCCGCATGCACTTCGGACTGTGGATGGGCCTGCAATGGCTGCGCGGCCGAGCAGCCCGCCAGACAGGTCAGGAGCTCTACGACGAAATTAACAAGCTACTGATCACCCTCGGCCTTGACTTGCCGGCCGGCCTCGCCGACAGCTACCCAGGGTCCAGACCGCCTGCGGGTGCAGGCCCGGGAATCCCAGTCCGTTCACTTGAGCACTTGCCCGACGAGATCAAGGAGATCCTGCGCGACACCGACAGCTACAACTTCGAGCCGCCTAAGGAGCATCTCGTGGCGTCGATGATCAAGGGCGTCCCCGAAGCGGCCGCGCCGTTCATCGAATCGCAGTGGTTCCTGGTCCGAGCAAGCGGCCCAGTCCTGCTGACCAGTGACGAGCCGATCTCTCTTTGGCGCGAGCCGACGCCGCAGAACGAGTTGATGGGCGTCGGCCCGGTGAACGCCCACGTGATCCAGATGCCCCTGAGCCCCGAGCGCTGTTTGGTCATGCTGCGAAGGAGCGCTTCCCCCGACGTGGTGGCACCCGTATCGGACGAGCCGATCGCCGGAATCAACGAGCTAACGCGGCGAGGCTGGTGGAGCCAGCTCTACCGCCATCCCGACGGCCCAGTCTTCCCGCCCTTGCCACCACCATTGCCCCCGCGGCG